>JADFDN010000017.1 GCA_018262815.1 Thiobacillus sp. | reverse complement strand
AAGATCAGCAAGGATCTGGCCAAGGCCGAGAAGGTCCTCGATCAGGACCACTACGGCCTCGACAAGGTCAAGGAACGCATCCTGGAATATCTCGCAGTGCAGCAGCGTGTCGACAAGGTGAAGGCCCCGATCCTGTGCCTGGTCGGCCCGCCCGGCGTCGGCAAGACCTCGCTCGGCCAGTCCATCGCGCGTGCGACCAACCGCAAGTTCGTTCGCATGGCGCTGGGCGGCGTGCGCGACGAATCGGAGATTCGCGGCCACCGCCGCACCTACATCGGCTCGATGCCAGGCAAGATCCTGCAAAGCCTGACCAAGGTCGGCGTGAAAAATCCGCTGTTCCTGCTCGACGAGGTCGACAAGATGGGCCAGGATTTCCGCGGCGACCCGTCGTCCGCGTTGCTGGAAGTGCTCGACCCCGAGCAGAACCACACTTTCCAGGATCACTACATCGAGGTCGAGTATGACCTGTCGGATGTGATGTTCGTCGCCACGGCCAACTCGCTCAATCTGCCCGCGCCCCTGCTGGACCGGATGGAGGTCATCCGCCTGTCGGGCTACACCGAGGACGAAAAGGTCAACATTGCCGTCCGTTATCTGGTGCCCAAGCAGCTCAAGGTCAACGGCATCAAGGAGGGCGAACTGGTCATCGCCGAATCGGCGCTGCGCGACATCGTGCGTTACTACACGCGCGAAGCGGGGGTGCGCAGCTTGGAGCGCGAGATCTCCAAGATCTGCCGCAAGGCCGTCAAGGCCTTGCTCTTGAAAAAGCAGCCCACCAAGATTTCGGTGACATCGCGCAATCTGGAGAAATACCTCGGCGTGAAGCGCTTCAGCTTTGGCGTTGCCGAGCAGAACAACCAGGTGGGGCAGGTGACCGGTCTGGCCTGGACCGAAGTGGGCGGCGAATTGCTCACCATCGAGGCGGTTTCGCTGCCCGGACGCGGCAAGATGACGACCACCGGCAAGCTCGGCGAAGTGATGCAGGAATCGATCCAGGCCGCGCTGTCCGTGGTGCGTTCGCGTGCGCGTAAGCTGGGCATCCAGGACGACTTCTATCAGAAGCGCGACATCCACATCCACCTGCCGGAAGGCGCAACGCCGAAAGACGGTCCGTCGGCCGGCATTGCAATCTGCACCTCGATGGTGTCGATTCTCACCGGAATTCCGGTGCGGGCGGACGTGGCAATGACGGGCGAGATCACGCTTCGCGGCGAAGTGCTGCCGATCGGCGGACTGAAGGAAAAGCTGCTGGCCGCCCATCGCGGTGGCATCAAGACCGTGCTGATCCCGCAGGAGAACGTCAAGGATCTGACCGAGATTCCCGACAACATCAAGAACAAACTCGACATCCACCCCGTGAAGTGGATCGAGCAAGTTCTGGAATTGGCACTGGAACATACACCCGAGCCTTTGCAGGATGAACCTGAAGCGGAGACGCCAGCAATCGCTGTGCCAGAAGAGGAAGACACCGCCGCGGCGAGGCTCAAACACTGAGTATTTTTGGACCACTCCCCGGAATCCCGCGCCAGTCGCGGGATTTTTTTGTCCATGCCCCGGAAAACCGCTTGACACAAGGTTTTGCGGGTTGCTATAAAAGCGGCCACAGGGTTTTCCTGTGCCACTCTAGTGAAGGGGACAACACGTGAACAAATCCGAATTGATTGATGCCATCGCCGACTCGGCCGATATTTCCAAAGCTGCTGCAGGCCGCGCACTCGACGCGACGGTCGAGGCAGTCAAGAAAGCGCTGAAGAAGGGCGACATGGTGACGCTGGTGGGTTTCGGCAGCTTCTATGTGGGCAAGCGTGCCGCACGCACCGGTCGCAATCCGCGTACCGGCGCGACCATCAAGATCAAGGCTGCGAAGGTGCCGAAGTTCCGCGCTGGCAAGGGTCTGAAGGACGCCATCAACTAATTAAAAAAACGCAATTTGCATTTGGCAAGATCGGAAAATATGTTGTAGAATTTCGGTCTTTGTCGGGTGCTTAGCTCAGCTGGTAGAGCGTCGCCCTTACAAGGCGAATGTCGGGGGTTCGAACCCCTCAGCACCCACCAGCAGGGTCAAGAACGACAAGCGGTCAAATTTTAGGCAGCACAATTTTTTGCAGTACAAGGGAGTGGTAGTTCAGTTGGTTAGAATACCGGCCTGTCACGCCGGGGGTCGCGGGTTCGAGTCCCGTCCACTCCGCCAACACCAAAAAAAGGCGAACGCGAGTTCGCCTTTTTTCATTTCGATTTCAGCGAACCTGGATTGGACCATTTTTAATTGCGCAAGCGAGACGCGGGACGCAAAGTGCGCGAAAATCGCCGCTGACGCATTTTTCTGGAGAAGAAGACCGTGCTGGAAGCAATCCGCAAGCATGCAAAAGGCTGGCTGGCCAAAGTCATCCTCGGCCTGATCGCAATCACCTTCGCCCTGTTCGGCGTGGACTCCTACATGTCAGGTGACCGCAGTGGCGGAAACATTGCCGAAGTGGGCGATGCGGGCATTTCGCGCGAGGAGCTGACGCGGGAAATCCAGGCGCAGAGCGACCGCATGCGCGAAGCGCTCGGTCCCGCGTTTGATCACTCCGTCACCGAAACCGCCGCTTTCCGCAAGCAGGTGCTCGACAGCCTGATCGAGCGCAAGGCACTTCTGCTGGAAGCGCAGAAGCTCCGGTTCATGGCGCCCGACGCCTACATTGCCTCGGTGCTGGCGCAGATCCCGGCCTTTCAGCAGGACGGCACGTTCTCGCAGCAGCGCTACGAAGCGGTGTTGCGCCAGAACAACCGCACGCCCGCCCAGTTTGAAAACGAATTGCGCCAGTCCTTCATGCTGGAGGCGATTTCCAGCCCGGTTTCAGTTGCGGCATTCCCGTCCAGAACATCGTTGACGCAGATTGCCGGACTGGTAGCGCAGCAGCGCGAGATTGCGTGGACCGACATACCGGCTTCCGCGGTCGCGTCGCAAATCAAAGTGACGCCCGCCGATATCGAGCGCGAGTATGCCGCCAGCAAGCAGGAATTCACCGAGCCCGAGCAGGTGCGCGTCGAATATCTGGTACTGGATATTGCTGCGGTGGCGGCGGGGGTGACCGTGAGCGACGAGGCTGTGGCGGACTACTATGCCGCCAATGCCGCGCAGTTCGGCCAGCCCGAGCAGCGCAGCGCGAGCCATATCCTGATTGCTGCGGACAAGAGTGCGGATGCGGCCACACGCGCCCAGGCGAAGGCGAAGGCAAGCGAGTTGTTCCAGGCGCTGCAGAAAAACCCGGGACGCTTCGCCGAACTGGCGCGCACCGAGTCGCAGGATCCCGGTTCGGCCGCACAGGATGGCAGTCTGGGCAGTTTCGGCCGCGGCATGATGGTCAAGCCGTTCGAGGATGCAGTGTTCAGCATGAAGCCGAATGAAATTCGCGGGCCGGTGGAGAGCGATTTCGGCTATCACATCATCCGGCTGGATAGTATCCAGGCAGCGCAGACTGCGCCGCTGTCCGCCGTCCGCGCTGCGGTGGTCGAGGAATTGCGCAAACAGCAGGCGCAGAAGGTTTTTGCCGATCTGGCCGACAATTTCAGCAACCTGGTGTACGAAAACGCAGACAGCCTGCAGCCTGCCGCTGCGGCGGCCAAGCTGAGCATCCAGCAAAGCGGCTGGATGGCGGCCAACACTGCGCCGGCCCCTTTCAATCATGTCGGCCTGTCGACCGCCTTGTTCAGTGCGGAGTCGATCAAGTCGAAGCAGAATACCGAAGCGATCGAGGTCCAGCCGGGCACGCTGGTGGCCGCGCGCGTGATCGAGCACAAACCGGCACGCCTGCGCCCGCTGGCCGAAGTGTCGGCCGCGATCGAGGCCCGGCTGCGGGCCGCCCAGACCGCGAAGCTGCTGGCGGACAAGGGCCAGGCCACGATCCAGACGCTGGCTAAGGGCGAGGAAGCGGACGTGACGTGGTCGGCCTTCCAGGTGGTCGGTCGCCAGCCCTCGGCTGCGCTCGATGCCGCTGGCGTCAAGGCCGTGTTCCGGGCCGGCACCGAGACGCTGCCCGCGTATACCGGCTTTGCCCGTCCCGACGGCTCCTATCGCATTGTGCGGGTGAGCCGCGTTCTGGAAGCGGCCGAACTGGACCCGATGCTGCTGGCGTCGATCGAATCCGGCGTTACGCAGGCGCAGCAGCGTGCCGACATGCAGGCGATGATTGCACTGGTCAAGGCGGGACAGAAAGTGAAAATTCAGCCCAACGCGATCGAAGGCAGATAAGCGGGGTGGCTTGCAGCCAACAAAAAACGCGCCCTCAAGGCGCGTTTTTTGTTGGGCAAAGCGGCCGTCATTCAGCGCCGGCGGTGGAGTTGAAGCCAGCGTCGACGTAAGTGATCTCGCCGGTGATGCCGGAGGCCAGGTCGGACAGCATGAAGGCCGCGGCATTGCCGACTTCCTCGATGGTCACGTTGCGGCGCAGCGGCGCGTTCTTGGCGACGATGTCGAGCTTCTCGCCGAAGTTGGCGATGCCGCTGGCCGCCAGCGTCTTGATCGGTCCGGCCGAGATCGCGTTGACGCGGATGCCCTTGGGACCGAGGCTTTGCGCCATGTAGTACACGCCGGATTCGAGGCTGGCCTTGGCCAGGCCCATGACGTTGTAGTTGGGTACGGAACGGATGGCGCCCAGGTAGGACAGTGTCAGCAGCGCAGCCTTGCGGCCTTCCATCAGCGGCAGCGCTGCCCTGGCCAGTGCGGCAAAGCTGTAGGAACTGATGTCGTGCGCGATGCGGAAGTTTTCCCGGGTCACGGCGGAAAGATAATCGCCGGCCAGCGCCTCTTTCGGCGCGAATGCGATCGAGTGGACCAGCCCGTCCAGACCATCCCAATGTTTGCCGAGTTCGCTGAACAGGGCTTCGATCTGCTCGTCGCTGCCGACGTCGCACGGAAACACCAGGCTGGAACCGAATTCGTTCGCGAATTCGGTGACGCGATCCTTGATGCGTTCACCCTGATAGGTGAAGGCCAGTTCGGCGCCCTCGCGCTTGCAAGCGGCGGCAATACCGTAGGCGATGGAGCGGTTGGAGATGACGCCGGTGATCAGCAAGCGTTTTCCTGCAAGAAATCCCATGATGGTCTCGAAGAGTTGCGATGCCCGCGATTATAACGGCTGACGTTGATAGCGGGCTTGGGTACACTTGCGGCATGACGCGCACGGGCATCCTTCTGCTGGGGCTGGGTTTGAGTTTGCTGGCGGGCTGCTCCGACAGCTGGAACAATCCCTATCCGGACAGCCCGTCCGATGCCAGCGTGCTCTACAGCGCCTTTTCCGAGCGGCCCAAGCATCTCGATCCGGCGCGCTCCTACAGTTCCAACGAGGTCGAGTTCACCGGCCAGATCTACGAGCCGCCACTGCAGTACCACTTCCTCAAGCGCCCTTATACCCTGATCCCGCTGACGGTCGAGGCGGTGCCCACGCCGCGGTATCTGGACGCGTCCGGCAATGTGCTGCCGGCCGATGCGCCCGCTTCGGCGATTGCCGAAAGCGTGTACGACATCCGCATCCGCCCCGGCATCCGCTATCAGCCGCATCCGGCCTTTGCCCGCGACGCGGCCGGGCGTTACCGCTATCACGCGCTCGACGCCGCAGCGACGGCGCGGAAAAGCCGGATTGGCGACTTCGAACATACGGGTACCCGCGAGCTGGTCGCAGCCGACTACGTGTACCAGATCAAGCGGCTGGCCAATCCGCGTCTCAGCTCGCCAATCTTCGGCCTGATGAGCGAGCATATCGTCGGCCTGAAGGAACTGGGCGCGCAGCTGGAAAAAGCGGTTCGGGACAACCCCGATGCGGCGCTGAAGCTCGACGATTTTCCGCTTGCCGGGGCCGAAGTGGTGGACCGCCACACCTACCGCATCCGCATCAAGGGCAAATACCCGCAGTTCATCTACTGGCTGGCGATGCCGTTCTTCGCGCCGGTGCCGTGGGAGGCCGAAGTGTTCTACGCGCAGCCTGGCATGGCGGACCGGAACCTCACGCTCGACTGGCAACCGGTCGGCACCGGTCCCTACTATCTGGCCGAGAACGATCCCAACCGCCGCATGGTGCTGAAGAAGAATCCGCATTTCCACGGCGAGAGCTACCCTGTCGAGGGCAGCGACGAGGACCGCGAGGCCGGGCTGCTGGCGGATGCCGGCAAGCCGTTGCCGCTGGTGGACGAGGCGGTGTTCAGTCTGGAAAAGGAAACCATTCCGTACTGGAGCAAGTTCCTGCAGGGCTATTACGACAGCTCGGGCATCAGTTCCGACAGCTTCGACCAGGCCGTGCAGTTCTCGGCCGGCGGCGACCCGCAACTGACCGACAGCATGCGCGAAAAGGACATCCACCTCATTACCGCGGTGGCGGCCTCGCTCTGGTATGTCGGCTTCAACATGCTCGATCCGGTGGTCGGCGGCCTGGGCGAGGATCGCCGCAAGCTGCGTCAGGCTCTGTCGATCGCGTTCGACTACGACGAATTCATCTCGATTTTCCTCAACGGCCGCGGCATACCCGCGCAGGGACCGATTCCGCCGGGGCTGTTCGGTTATGTCGAGGGCGTGGGCGGGCTGAATCCCTATGTCTACGAAGCGCGCAACGGCAGAATCGTGCGACGCCCGATCGACGCTGCGAAAAAACTGCTGGCCGAAGCGGGCTATCCGAACGGTCGCAATGCGAAGACGGGCGAGCCGCTGGTACTGTATTTCGACACCATGGCGAGCGGACCCGACGCCAAGTCGCGGCTCGACTGGATGAAGAAGCAGCTCGACAAGCTCAACGTACAGCTGGTGGTGCGCGGCACCGATTACAACCGTTTCCAGGACAAGATCCGCAAGGGCAATGCGCAGCTGTTCGAATGGGGCTGGAACGCCGACTACCCCGATCCGGAAAACTTCTTCTTCCTGCTGTACGGCCCGCACAAGAAAGTCGGCACCGGCGGCGAGAACGCGGCCAACTACGACAATCCGGAATTCAACCGCCTGTTCGAACGCATGAAGGACATGGACAACGGCCCCGCGCGCCAGCAGGTGATCGACGAAATGCTCGAGATCGTGCGCCGCGATGCACCGTGGATCTTCGCCTATTACCCCAAGTCCTTCGGCCTGCGCCATGGCTGGGTGCACAACGTGAAGCCCAACCTGATGGCCAACAACACGCTCAAGTACCGCCGTATCGATCCCGTCCTGCGCGAGGCCCGGCGCGACGACTGGAACAAGCCGGTGTTGTGGCCGATCGTGCTGATGCTTATCACGCTGGTCGCCGTCATCGCGCCGGCGGTGATCGCCTGGCGGCGGCATGAGAGGAAAACCGCCTGATGTTTGCCTACATCCTGCGCCGCCTGCTGTACGCGGTCCCGATCCTGATCGGGGTGAACCTGCTGACCTTCGCGCTGTTCTTCGTCGTCAACACGCCGGACGACATGGCGCGATTACAGCTCGGCGCCAAGCACGTGACACCGGAGGCGATCGAGCGCTGGAAGGCCGAGCACGGCTACGACAAGCCGCTGCTGCTGAACCCGGCGGCGGAAGGGACGGCGCAGTTTACCGACACGATTTTCTTCCAGCATTCGGCGGCGATGTTCGCCTTCGAATTCGGCAAGGGCGATGACGGCCGCGACATCGGCAACGAAATCAGGACCCGCATGGGACCGAGCCTGGCGATCGCGCTGCCGGTGCTGGTGGTCGGACTGATGGTCAACATCAGCTTTGCGCTCCTGATGGTGTTCTTCCGCGCCACGTACCTCGACCTGTGGGGCGTCGTGCTGTGCGTGGTGCTGATGTCGATCTCGGGCCTGTTCTACATCATCGCCGGCCAGTATTTCATCGCCAAGCTGTGGAATCTGCTGCCGATCTCGGGCTTCGCAGGCGGCATCGACGGCTTGCGTTTCATCCTGTTGCCGGTCCTGGTCAGCGTGGTGGCCGGCATCGGCAGCGGCGCGCGCTGGTACCGTACCATCTTTCTCGAGGAAATCGGCAAGGACTACGTGCGTACCGCGCGCGCCAAGGGACTTTCCGAAGTGCGCGTGCTATTCCGCCATGTGCTGAAGAACGGCATGATTCCCATCCTCACCGGCGTCGTGGTGGTGCTGCCGCTCTTGTTCATGGGCAGCCTGATCACCGAATCCTTCTTCGGCATTCCGGGGCTGGGCAGCTACACCATCGACGCCATCCAGGCGCAGGACTTCGCGGTGGTCCGCGCGATGGTGTTTCTGGGATCCTTCCTCTACATCATCGGCCTCATCCTCACCGACATTTCCTATTCGTGGGTCGATCCGCGGGTGAGGCTGCAATGAGCTTCATGCCGGTGATCCTGTGGACCGATGCGCTGATCTTCGTGCTAATGGTCGGCGTACTGGCGCTGGTGTGGTTCATCCGCCGCCACGAGCACCTGCGGGCGCCATGGCGAGTCGTGGCGCAGCGCCCGATGGCGATGGGGGCGGCGCTGGTGCTCGGCGCGTTCGTGGTGATCGGCCTGCTCGATTCGCTGCATTACCGCGAGCGGCTGGCTGACAGTCCGGCCGACGCGCCGCAGTATTCGGTCGAGGTGCTGTCGGTGTTCGACGCGCTGGTAAGCGGGCTGCGCACGCGGCAGGAAAAAACCTATTCGGCGCCGCTGGCGATGCAGCTCTATGCCAAGGAATTCCTCGAACGTGACGGCGAGACGGTACGCGACTATCCGCGCCTGCAATATGGCGGTGCGCATCTGAAGCACGCCGACGAGCATGCGTCCGACATCGCCCGGCGTACGCTGGTCGGGCTGACGCAGGGGCTGGCGGTGGGCCTGCTGCTGTTCGGCCTGCTGGCGGCGTGGCAGGCGCGACGTACGCAGACGCAGCTGGGCGCATGGCTGGAGGTCTGGACTACGGGCAGACTCGGCTGGCCGGGGCGGACCGTCGTTCTGGTGCTGACGCTGATGCTGTTGCTGGCCGGCATGCTGATTCAACTGGCGTCCGGTTATCACGTGTTCGGCACCGACAAGGTCGGACAGGACGTGCTCTACATCAGCCTCAAGAGTATCCGCACCGGTCTCGTCATCGGCACGCTCACCACGCTGGTCACGCTGCCGCTGGCGATCGGCTTCGGTATCGCCGCCGGCTATTTCCGCGGCTGGGTGGACGATGTCATCCAATATGTCTACACCGTGCTGAACTCGATCCCGGGTGTGCTGCTGATTGCGGCTGCGGTCTTGATCGTGCAGGTGTATATCGAATCCCATCCTGAAATTTTCGACACTGCCGCTGCACGAGCCGACGTTCGCCTGCTGGCACTCTGTCTGATCATGGGGGTGACCAGCTGGACCGGACTTGCCCGGCTGCTGCGCGGCGAGTCGCTCAAGCTTCGTACCCTCGATTACGTCGAGGCGGCACGGGCCTTCGGCGTGTCGCACGTACGCATCATCAGCCGCCACATCTTCCCCAACGTGTTCCATCTGGTGCTGATCGCCATCGTGCTCGACTTCTCCGGTCTGGTGCTGGCCGAGGCGGTGCTGTCCTACGTCGGCGTCGGCGTCGACCCCTCGATGTACAGCTGGGGCAACATGATCAACGGTGCGCGCCTCGAACTGGCGCGCGAGCCGGTCGTGTGGTGGCAGCTCGGCGCGGCGTTCGCCTTCATGTTCGCTCTGGTGCTGGCCGCCAACCTGTTTGCCGACGGCGTGCGCGACGCCTTCGATCCGCGCCTGGGAGGTCGTCGATGAAGCCCCTGCTCGAGGTGCGCGATCTCGTCACCGGCTTCGGCTCCACCCGCGTGGTCGACGGCGTGTCGTTCCGTATCGCGGCAGGCGAAACCTATGCGCTGCTGGGCGAATCCGGCTGCGGCAAGTCGATGACCGCGCTGTCGCTGATGCGCCTGCTGCCGGATGGGGGACGGGTCGTGTCGGGTGGCGTGCAACTCGGCGAAATCGACGTGCTGGCGCTGCCTGAACGCGACATGCGGCGCGTGCGCGGCGGACAGATGGCGATGATTTTCCAGGAACCGATGCTGGCGCTGAACCCCGTGATCAAGGTGGGCGCGCAGATCGGCGAGGCGCTGTCGCTGCATCGGGGACTGGCCGGCCAGGCGGCACGCGACGCCGCGCGTGCGTTGCTCGACGCAGTGGGGGTGCCGGATGCGTCGCGCCGGCTCGACAGCTATCCGTTCGAGTTGTCGGGCGGGCTGCGCCAGCGGGTGATGATCGCGATGGCGCTGGCGGGCGAGCCCCGACTGCTGATCGCCGACGAGCCGACCACCGCGCTCGACGTGACCATCCAGGCGCAGGTACTCGACGTGCTGCGCCGGCTCAAGGCCGAGCGGCAGATGGGCATGCTGCTGATCACGCACGACCTCGGCGTGGTGGCGGAGAATGCCGACCGCGTCGGCGTGATGTATGCCGGCGAGCTGGTTGAGGAGGGGGCGCGCGATGCCTTTTTCGCATCGCCGCAGCATCCCTACAGCCGCATGCTGTTCGAGGCGCTGCCGCGGCCGGGCGACAGCGGCCGGCTGACGACGATTCCCGGCCAGGTGCCGCCGCTCGACGGCACGCTGGTCGGCTGCCGCTTCGCCCCGCGTTGTCCGCATGCCGTGGCGCGCTGCCGCAGCGAATCACCGGACTGGCAGGCGATGGGCGGGCAGCGCGTGCGCTGCCATCTGGCCGGCACGTTGCCGGCAGGGCAGGAGCGCGCCGTGACCGCGCAGACGACGGCCTTGGCAGCGCAGCCCCTGCTGCAGGTCGAAGGCCTCAAGGTGCATTTCCCGATCCGTCGCGGCCTGATCCAGCGTACCGTCGGCCACGTGCGCGCGGTCGACGGCGTCTCGCTCGACATCCAGGCGGGGCGCACGCTGGCCTTGGTGGGCGAATCGGGCTGCGGCAAGACCACGGTGGGCAAGGCGCTGCTGCGCCTGATCGAGCCGACGGCGGGCAACATCGTGCTGGGCGGCGAGTCCATTACCGCAAGGAATGCCCCCAGCTTGCGGCGGCAGGCGCAGATGGTGTTCCAGGATCCCTACAGCTCACTGAATCCGCGCATGCGGGTGGCCGACATCCTGCTCGAAGGCATGGATGCGCTCAGGGTAGGCAATGCGCCCCAGCGCCGCGACGCCGTGGCGCAGCTGCTGCGCCAGGTGGGGCTGCCGGACGATGCCGGCGGTCGCTATCCGCATGCGTTCTCGGGCGGCCAGCGGCAGCGCATCGCGATCGCGCGTGCGCTCGCGGTGTCGCCGCGGCTGGTGATCTGCGACGAACCGACCAGCGCGCTCGACGTGTCGGTGCAGGCGCAGATCCTGAACCTGCTGAAGGACCTGCAGAACGACCTGGGTCTGGCCTATCTCTTCATCACCCATAATCTCGCGGTGGTCGAGTACCTGGCGCACGAAGTGGCGGTGATGTATCTCGGCCGCATCGTCGAACGCGGCGCCGCCGCCGACGTGCTGCGCGCACCGCGTCACCCCTACACGCAGGCGCTGGTGAGTGCGGTGCCGCGCATCGAGCCGCATGCCGGCGAAGGCATCATCCGGCTCGCGGGCGACCAGCCCTCGCCGCTCAACCCGCCGGACGGCTGCCACTTCCATCCGCGCTGCCCGCATGCCAGCGCGGTGTGCCGGCAAAGCTATCCGGGCCAGACCGATCTGCACAACGGGCACCGGGTACGTTGCCACTGGGTGGCAGAGCAGGAATTTTCGGCAAGGAGCATGAATTGAATACCGGCAAACACAGTCGCAATTTCTGGATCGGCAACGGCGTGCTGGCCGTGGCGATGCTGACGCTGTTTTTCATGGGACCGCTGTCGGACGCGCTGGGCATCTGGGCAGCGGTGCTGTGGATGGTGCTGGCCGCCGTGGGCATGGCGCTGGTGATGTCGGACAAGTCCGGCGAGCCGCCTGCCCCCGATTGATCGACCGGCTTGCTCGGGTCAGGGCTTCCTGACGATGAGCGTCTGCCCGGTGCGGATCGTGCTGTTTTTCCTGAAGGCGGGATTCCAGGCCTTGAGGTCGGCCAGCCGGACCTCGAAGCGTTCGGCGATGGCGCTCAGGGTATCTCCCCGTCGGATCGTGTAGCGGCGCGGCTGCCCGGGGTTCGGCTTGCCGGTCTTGAGGCTGACCGGCTGGATGGCGGCCAGCGGACGGACGTTCGGGTCGCTCGGCGGCAGCTGGATGACCTGGCCGGCCCTGAGGCCGTCATCGAAGCCGGGATTGGCCTGCGCAAGCTCGGCCAGGCTCAGGCCATAGCGGCGGGCAATGCCGTAGAACGTGTCGCCGCGCTGGACTTCGTACCGGTCAGGACGGGGCGCGGGCATGTCGTCTTGTGACATCGCCATGCCACGGGTCCTGACCGGTACGAGTATCGTCTGCGCGCGCACCAGCCGGCCCTTTTTCAGGTGAAGCTGATTGTGTTCCTCGAGACGGGCGAGGCTGACGTCGAAACGTTTTGCTATCGCTGCGGCGCGTTCGCCTTTTCTCGCCGCATAGGGCTGCCAGGTGTCCCAGTCGCCGGCTTCCAGATTGCGCTGGAACCTCTCCGATTTGTCGACGGGGACCAGCAGGTTCACCGGCGTATCGGAACGGATCAGCTTGCGCGGAAATGCGGCGTTCAGCGTAGCGAACTCATCGCTGTTCATGTTCGCCAGGCGTGCAGCGGAATGGAGATCCATGCTGGCGTGGACGGTGACCTGATTGAAGTAGGGCTGGTTCGGCAGCTGCTCGATCGCGATGCCGTAATTTTCCGGGGCGTGGATCAGGCTTTTCAATGCCAGCAGCTTGGGGACGTAATGCCGGGTCTCGTTCGGCAGCGACAGGCTGGCGTAGTCGGTGGGCAAGCCCAGCTGCACATTGTTCTGAATGGCGCGCGCCACGCAGCCTTCGCCGCAGTTGTAGGCTGCCAGCGCCAGCTGCCAGTCGCCGAAATCCAGATAGAGCTTGCCCAGGTAATCGAGCGCGGCATTCGTCGCGGCGGTGAAGTCGCGCCGGCCGTCGTACCAGCTGTCCTGCCTCAGGCCGTAATGGCGCCCGGTGGACGGGATGAACTGCCAGATGCCGGAGGCCGCCGAAGGCGACAGTGCCGTGGGGTTGAACGCGCTCTCGATCATCGGCAGCAGCGCGATTTCCATCGGCATGGCGCGGCGGTCGAGTTCCTCGACGATGTGGTAGAGGTAAGGACGCGAGCGCTCGGCCAGGCGGCGCACATTGTCCGGCCGTGCGGCAAACCAGGACTCGTGCTCGGCGACCAGCGGGTTTTCCATCGCCGACTCGTCGATCCGGAAGCCGCCGCGTATGCGTTTCCAGACGTCGTCGTGGCCCGCTTCCGCAGCCGGTGCGGTTTCGAGGGCGCCATCATTGCCGTCCCATTCCAGCGTCGTGATGCCGGCTTCAGGGTCGGTGGCAAGCGCAGGCGTGCTGAAGGCTGCCGCCAGCAGGGCAAGGCTGATCAGGTTTGAAGCGGTGCGGGCCAGCCTGGGGCCGGCGAATCTGATTCCGGGCAAGACGGTCTCCCGTACTCAACACGGTCCCATCCTAAGGGGCGGAATGGGCACGGTCAACCGTCCCAGGCGTCCTTGGCGGCGCGGATCGCGCCGAACACCTCGGCCGGGCCGGGATGCGGGCGATTCAGATAGCGGGCGGCAAAGCCCCGCATGTCATCGTCATGAAAGCGCAGGAAGGGGTTGGTAGCCTTTTCCAGCGCCAGGGTCGAGGGCAGGGTAGGGCGGTTCTGCGCGCGCAACGCCCGGTCGGCGCGTTCGCGCTCAAGCAGTGCGGGATTGCTGCCGTCTATGGTCTTGGCAAAGTCGATATTGCTCAAGGTGTATTCGTGCGCACAGCAGACCCGGGTCGTATCGGGCAGCGCTAGAATGGCGTCGAGGCTGGCAGCCATCATCGCCGGGCTGCCCTCGAACAGCTTGCCGCACCCGCAGCCGAATACCGTATCGCCGCAGAACAGGCTGCCGTGGCCGACATAGCTGATGTGGTCGAGCGTATGGCCCGGCGTGGCCAGCACCTCGAAGTGCAATTCCGGTTCGGCGAGATCCAGCGAATCGCCGCCGTGCAGGACATGAGTGACGTCGGGGATGCGCGGGTTGTCCGGCGCATGAATGGCACAGTCGTAGCGTTGACGCAGCCGGGTGTTGCCGCCAGTATGGTCGCGATGATGATGGGTGATGAGCACGGCGGTCAGGCGGAGCCGATGCGCGTCGAGAAAGGCGATCAGCGGCGCAGGATCGCCGGGATCGACCGCCACGGCGTGACGGTCGTCGTGCAGGACCCAGATGTAATTGTCTTCGAATGCGGGCAGGGGCGTGAGCGTCAACATGAGAGGACTGCCGGACAGGAGGAGTCGCTATGTTATCCAAGCTGAATACGGAATGGTTCGAAACCCCGCTGGGGCAGCACCTGCTGTTTCGCGAGCAGCGCTACTTCGACAATGCGGTATCGGATGTGTTCGGCTTCAATGCGGTGCAGGTCGGACTGCCGCAGATCGATTTCCTGCGCAACAGCCGGATTCCGCTGCGCGTGACCTGTGCGGTGGAAGCCCCGGCCCAGGTGTGCGCCGACCCCATGTTCCTGCCGTTCGAGAGCCAGTCGCTCGATCTGCTGCTGTTGCCGCATGTGCTCGAATTCAGCGCCAATCCCCATCAGGTGCTGCGCGAAGCCGAGCGCGTGCTGCGCCCGGAAGGCCGTCTGGTGCTGGCCGGATTCAATCCGCGCAGTCTGTGGGGACTGGCGCGCGTGCTGCAGGGCGGCGAGCGCGGCTATCCCTGGAACGGCAGCTTTTTGAATATCTCGCGGGTGAAGGACTGGATGGTATTGCTGGGCATGGAGGTAGCGGCCGGCAGCATGTGCTGCTACCGTCCGCCGATCAACCGCGAAAACTGGCTGCGGCGGATGCGCTTCATGGAACCCGCGGGCGATCGCTGGTGGGCGATGGGCGGCGGGGTGTACTTCCTGCAGGCGGTCAAGCGCGTGCAGGGCATGAACATTATTTTGCCGCAGTGGAAAACGCCGGTGACGCAGCGTTTATTATCGCCGGCAGCCAAAGTGGTCAATCTCAAACAATATCGGGTACGCCGTGAACGCTGACACCATTTACATCTACAGCGACGGCGCCTGCAAGGGCAATCCTGGCGCGGGCGGTTGGGGCGCGCTGCTGATATCTGGCGGGCACCGCAAGGAAATCAGCGGGGGTGAAGCCAACACCACCAACAACCGCATGGAAATGACCGCGGTGATCCGTGCGCTGGAATCGCTGAAGCGCCCGTCCACCGTCGAGGTCCACACCGATTCGCAATACGTGCAGAAAGGCATCAGCGAATGGATGCCCGGCTGGAAGCGGCGCAACTGGCGCACCGCCGATGGCAAGCCGGTGAAGAACCAGGATCTGTGGCTGCAACTGGATGCGTTGAGCCAGCTACACCGCATCGAATGGAAGTGGGTGCGCGGCCACGCCGGTCATCCCGAGAACGAACGCGCCGATGCGCTTGCCAACCAGGGCGTGCTGCAGGCTCAACAACACTGACAACACCATGCGACAAATCATTCTGGATACCGAAACCACCGGACTCGACCCCAACCAGGGTCATCGCATCATCGAGGTGGCGGCGGTCGAAATGGTCAACCGGCGGCTCACCGGAAACCACCTGCACCGTTACGTCAACCCGGACCGCGACATCGACGCCGGCGCGATGCAGGTACATGGCATCACACCGGAATTCCTCCAGGACAAGCCGCGCTTTTCCGACATCGCGCAGGAATTCGTCGACTTCATCCAGGGCGCCGAGCTCATCATCCACAATGCCCCATTCGACGTCGGCTTCCTCAACATGGAATTGCGCCTGCTGGAGATGGCGCCGCTCGCCAGCTGGTGCGACAGCGTGACCGACACCCTGGCGATGGCCAAGGCGCTGCACCCCGGCCAGCGCAACAACCTGGATGCACTGTGCAAGCGTTATGGGGTCGACAACGCGGCGCGCACGCTGCACGGCGCCCTGCTCGACTGCGAACTGCTGGCGGCGGTATATCTGGCGCTGACGCGCGGGCAGGAAAGCCTGTCGATCGGGCTGGAAGCGCATGACGCGCAGGCTGATCGCGCTGCCGCACGCGCGCGGCCGAAGCCTATCCTCCTGCCGGCGTCGGAAGCGGAACGCGATGCCCATGCCAGCCTGCTCGAAGCCATCGCCAAGGAAAGCAAGGGCGCGTGCCTGTGGGGTGCGGAGCAGGAGGCGGTTTGACGGCTGTCGTGTCGCGCAGCCGCACTGAATTTCTCCGCATCGTGCGGCGCATGGTGGCGTGCGCCTGTCTGCTCCTGGTGTCTCAACAGCTTGCCGCCGCCCAGGTGGCGATCGTGCTGAGCGACGATTCGACGCCGTATCAGGAGGTCTACCAGGTCGTTCGCGCCTATCTGGACGACAGTGGCCATGAGATCACCCGGGTCTATGCCGCGAATCTGACGGTTGCCGCATTGAGCGAGCCGCGCCTCGTCGTGGCAGTGGGGGTACGTGCCGCCGAATCGCTTGCTGCATTGCCGACCCGAATCCCCCAGCTGGCTGTACTGGTTCCGCGCGCCTGGTATCTCAGGACCGGGCGCCTCCGCTTGAGCGATGGCGGTCGCCGCGTCGCGTCGGCCATCTTCCTCGATCAGCCCTTCGAGCGGCAGGCGCGCCTGATTCGGCAGGCTTTTCCCGGCGCCCGTCGCGTCGGCGTGCTGCTGGGCATCGAGCAGGACGGTCTGGCGGATGAACTGGACGAGGCCTTGCGGATGCAACAGCTCGGTCTGTTGCATGGCACCCTGGGCCGCGAGGAATGGCTGATTGCACCGCTCGAGAACGTGTTGTCGGGAGCCGACCTGTTGCTGGCGGTGCCGGATCCGCGGGTATTCAATCGCGATACGGCGCAAAGCCTGTTTCTGACGTCCTACCGTTACCGTGTCCCGGTCCTGGGTTATTCGCGTTCGCTGACGCGGGCGGGCGCGCTGCTGTCGCTGCATTCGAGCCCGGGGCAGATCGGCCGCCAGACCGCCGAATGGGTGGGACAGGCGCTGAACGGCATGCCCATGCGGTTGCCGCCGCCTGCGTACCCTGCGTATTTCAGCATTTCAATCAACGAACAGGTGGCGCGCTCGCTCGGCTTCGCGCTGCCGCCGGAAGCCGAGCTGGAAAAGCGGCTGGGAGGGGAGCGCTGATGGCGATCTCGTTGGGAATTCGCGGCCGTGTGATCGGGCTGGCCATATTGCCGGTGGCGGTCATCGGTGTGGTGCTGATGTTCCAGCTCATCACCGGAAAAATCGACGATCTCGACCAGTCGCTGCGCACCCGCTCCATGGCGATTGCCCGCCAGCTGGCGCCGGCCGCCGAGTACGGCGTCGCGTCCGGCAATATCGGGGTGTTGCAGACCCTGCTCGAAAAGGCGGCCATCGAACCCGATATTCGCGGCGTGGCGGTGTTCGCCGACAACGGGGACCGGCTGGCGCAGGTCGGCCTCGGCACCTGGGCGGAATCCGCCCGGGGCGGACTGCCAGGCGATCGCATCCATCAGATCGAACACCCGGACCGTCTGGTGTATTACGCACCGATCACCCGTACCGAAGTGGCGGTGGACGATTTCAATCCGTTCGACGAGGGGGCGGCGTCGAACGGGGGCCATACCCGACTGCTGGGTTGGGTGGGTCTCGATGTGTCGCGCACCACCACCATCCAGAGCCAGCGTGATGCCATCCTGCGCAGCCTGCTCATCCTGCTCGCCGGCCTGGGCGTCAGCCTGTACCTGGCCTGGCGCATCGGGCGCCAGATCACACGGCCGATTCTGGCCCTGACTCATACGGTGAGCCGCATCGGCGAGGGGCATCTGGACGAGCGGGTGGCGCATACGGGCGAGGCGGAACTGGGCATGCTGCAGCGCGGCGTCAATCACATGGCGGCCCATCTGCAGACGATGCAGGACCAGATGCAGGAGAAGATCGATCAGGCCACCGCTCGCCTGGTGTACCAGGCCAGCCACGATGCGCTGACCGGGCTGATCAACCGCCGCGAGTTCGAGCGGAGGCTGGAACGCACGCTGCTGTCGGCGCTGCAACAGGACCGGGAGCACGCCCTGTGCTACATGGACCTCGACCAGTTCAAGGTCATCAACGACTCCTGCGGTCACGCGGCGGGCGACGAGCTGCTGCGTCAACTGGCACTGCTGCTCAAAGGCAATCTGCGCGAACGGGACACCCTCGCCCGCCTGGGCGGCGACGAATTCGCGCTGTTGCTGGAAAACTGCAGCATCGCGGACGCGCTGGAAGTGGCGGACACTTTCCGTGCCGAAGTGCAGCGTTTCCGCTTCAAGTGGGGCGATCGCATTTTTGCGGTCGGCATGAGCGTAGGCATGGTGGCGATCAACCGCGACAGCGGCACCGCCGCGAGCTTGCTGTCGGCCGCGGATGCCGCATGCTACGTGGCCAAGGATCGCGGGCGCAACCAGATACACGTCTATGTGAGCCGCGATATCGATCTGGCGCGTCATCGCGGCGAGATGCAGTGGGTGACGCGCATCCAGCGCGCGCTGGAAGAGCAACGCCTGCGCCTGTCGTGGCAGGAAATCCACCGCACCGATGGCGTGGCCGAGACGGTCCGCCATGTCGAGTTGCTGCTGCGCATGGTGGACGACGACGGCAGCGAAATCCTGCCGATGGCGTTCATCCCGGCAGCCGAGCGTTATTCCATCATGCCGGCACTGGACAGCTGGGTGATCGAGGAGACGCTGCGCCTGTGCCAACGCTATCTGGCGTCAGGCTGCGAGGTGCAATGCCTGTTTGCGGTCAACCTGTCGGGCGCGTCGCTGAAGGATCCGGCGTTCCGCAGCATGCTGCTGGCACGCCTGCAGGAAAACCCGGTCCTGGGCCCGCACCTGTGCTTCGAAATCACCGAAACGGCCGCCATCGGCAACCTCGCCGTCGTCAACGACTTTATCGATGCGATGCGGGCGTTTGGCTGCCGTTTTGCGCTGGACGACTTCGGCAGCGGCCTGTCGTCCTTCACCTATCTGAAGAACCTGATGGTGGATTACCTCAAGATCGACGGTGCATTCGTGCGCGACATCGCAAGCAATGCCGTCGACCACTCCATGGTGGATGCGATCCACCGCATCGGCCACCAGATGGGACTGAAAACCGTTGCCGAATATGTCGAATCGGAGCAGACGCGCGCGCTGCTTCGTGAGATCGGCGTGGACTACGTGCAGGGCAATGGCGTGCATTGCCCCGAACCGCTGGAAACCCTGTGCGCTAAATCCTGATTGCGGAGCGAGGGATCAGTCGCCCGCGCCGAACCCGGCATCGACGATGGCCTGAACCAGCATCGCGCGATCAACCCGGGCGGGGTCGATCTGCACCCGCGCCTGGCCGGGCGTCAGCGTGACCTCGACGCTTTGCACGCCCGGCAGGGCCGCCAGGACTTTGTGTACGCTGTTGACGCAGCCGCCGCAGGTCATGCCGGTGACCGCCAGAACGATTTCGCTCATGTCGCATCCTGAAAGAGTTTTCAGGGGCCTATTTTATTCCAGCCGAAAAGCAAAAGCCCGCGGTTTGCAGCCGCGGGCTTGTCGATCCGGGTGGGGTCACTTCTTGCGCGGACGCTTGCGCAAGGCTTCCTTGGTGTGGTCGATCAGGCGGTCGGCCACCACTTCGGCGTCGACCGTGAAGCTGCCGTCGGCGAGCGCCGCCTTGACCGATTCCACCTTGGCGGTGTCGGTCACGTCGACCGAGGCCAGCTGGGATTCGAGCGAACGGACGCGGGTGCTGGATTCGGTCAGCGTCAGCGAATCGCTGCCGCCCGCAGCCGGGGCAGGCGTTTTGCCGCCGCCCTTGCTCTTGGCGGAAGACACTTTGGAGGCGGCGGGCGGGGTGATGCGCTTGTCGATTTTCACGGAGGGTCCTGGTCGCGGGTGGTCGATCTTATGACAGGTAGAGTACTCAATAGTTTATCGGCGGACTGCGCATTTTCTTTAGCGCGTCGGGCCCGCTTTAGCCGAGCAGCGGGATCACCCCCTCCAGCCCCACCTGGTTCAGCGCATGGCTGGCCTGGGCGCGCACGACCGGCTTGGCATGGTAGGCGATGCTGACGCCGGCCTCGGCCATCATTTTCAGGTCGTTGGCGCCGTCGCCCATGGCGATGACCTGCTCCTTTTCCAGGTCGAGCCGGGTCCGGATCCGGTTGAGCCAGTCGGCCTTGCCCTGGGCGTCGACGATGTCGCCCAGCACGCGCCCGGTCAGCCGGCCCCCAGCCACCTCCAGCGTGTTGGCAGCAGTGAAATCCAGGCCTAGGCGAGGCTGGAGCCGTTCGGTGAAGAAGGTGAAGCCGCCCGATACCAGCAGGGTCTTGATCCCGGCCGCACGCGCCGCTGCAAGCAGGGTTTCTGCGCCCGGCGACAACTGCAGGCGTTCGTCGTACACCCGCTGCAGCGCGGACTGGTCGAGTCCTGCCAGCAAGGACACGCGGCGGCGCAGGCTTTCGGCGAAGTCGATCTCGCCGCGCATTGCGGCCTCGGTGATCGCCGACACCTGTGGCTTCAGACCCTGCATGTCGGCGATCTCGTCGATGCACTCGATGGTGATCAGCGTCGAATCCATGTCCATCACCAGCAGGCCGAAGTCGTCGATGCGGCGTTCGGCTGGCACCCAGCCGCAGTCGAAGCGGTTTTGCTCGCAAAAGGCCGCGACCGCTTCGTGCTGGCCGGGGTCCGCGGCCGCCAGGCGGAAGGCCGTCGGCGTCACTGCTTCGATGGCGGTGGCAGAGGTCAGCTTGGCGAGCTGCTTGAGGTCGGGGGTGGGGATGTCGGGCCCCTGCACGATCAGGTTCATGGATGCATTATTTCAACAGGTTGAAGAAGGTGACGACATTGGCCGCACGCACCTCGGGCGCGGGCGAAGCCACGGTCCAGCGCAGGCGGTTCTCGCCCGCCAGCTTGATGTCGCGCCGGGTCTGGATCAGCTGGATGATGCGGCCGGGATCGATCGGCGGCTGCGGCACGAATTGCAGCAGGATGCCGTCGCCACTGGCGTCGACCTTGACGATGCCGAGGGGCTTCGCCGCCAGCCGCAGGCGATGCGTGTCGAGCAACGCACGCGCCGGGTCGGGCAGCGTGCCGAAACGGTCGATCAGTTCTTCCTGCAAATGGGTCAGTTCCTCGGCGTCGTGCACGCTCGCCAGCCGCTTGTACAGCACCAGCCGCTCGTGCACATCGGGGCAATACTCCACCGGCAACAGCGCCGGCGTGTGCAGGTTGATCTCGGACACCACGCCCAGCGGCTGGTTCATGTCCGGCTCCTTGCCGGCCTTGAGGCTCGCCACTGCGCCGGACAGCATGTCGTTGTAGAGCGAGAAGCCCACTTCGAGGATTTCGCCGCTCTGCTTCTCGCCCAGTACCTCGCCGGCGCCGCGGATTTCCAGATCCTGCATCGCAAGATGGAAGCCCGAACCCAGTTCTTCCATCAGCTGGATCGCTTCGAGGCGCTTCTTCGCCTGCGGCGTCAGGGTGCGATCCTCTTCCACCAGCAGATAGGCGAAGGCCTGGTGGTGCGAGCGGCCGACGCGGCCGCGCAACTGGTGCAGCTGCGCCAGCCCGAACTTGTCGGCGCGGTTGATCAGGATGGTGTTGGCGGTCGGGATGTCGATGCCGGTCTCGATGATCGTGGTGCACAGCAGGATGTCGTAGCGCTGCTGGTAGAAGTCGCGCACCACCTGTTCCAGCTCGCGCTCGCCCATCTGGCCGTGGCCGACGCGGATGCGCGCTTCCGGCAGCAGCTTTTCCAGCCGTTCGCGCATGGCTTCGATGGTGCTGACCTCGTTGTGCAGGAAGTACACCTGGCCGCCGCGCTTCAGTTCGCGCAGCACCGCCTCGCGGATCAGGCCGCCGGAAAACGACTGCACGAAGGTCTTGATCGCCAGCCGCTTCTGCGGCGCCGTTGCGATGACCGAGAAGTCGCGGATGCCTTCGAGCGACATCGCCAGCGTGCGCGGGATCGGTGTCGCGGTCAAAGTAAGAACATCGACCTCGGCACGAAGCGCCTTCAATTGTTCTTTTTGCCGGACGCCGAAACGGTGTTCCTCGTCCATGATGACGAGGCCCAGGCGGGCGAACTTGACGTCCTTCTGGATCAGCCGGTGGGTGCCGATGACGATGTCGAGCTTGCCGGCCGCGAGCGCCTGCAGCGCCTCGGCCTGTTCCTTGGGGCTGCGGAAGCGCGACAGCTCGGCGAGCTTCACCGGCCAGGCCGAGAAGCGGTCGGAGAAATTGTTGAAGTGCTGCTCGGCGAGCAGGGTGGTCGGCACCAGCACCGCCACCTGGTAGCCGCCCATCACCGCCATGAAGGCGGCGCGCAGCGCGACTTCGGTCTTGCCGAAGCCGACGTCGCCGCACACCAGGCGATCCATCGGCTTGCCGGCCTGCATGTCGGCCATCACCGCGGCGATTGCGGCCGCCTGGTCGGGGGTCTCCTCGTAGCCGAAGCCTTCGGCAAAAGCCTCGTAATCGTGCGGCGAAAACTTGAACGCGTGGCCCTCCCGCGCGGCGCGCAGCGCATACAGGTTCAGGAGTTCGGCGGCGGTGTCGCGCGCCGCCTGCATGGCGCGGCGGCGCGCCTTTTCCCACTGGTCGGTGCCGAGCTTGTGCAGCGGCGCCGCGCCTTCGCCGGCCCCGCTGTAGCGTGAGATCAGATGCAGGTTGGCGACCGGCACATAGAGCTTGTCGCCCTTGGCGTACTCGAGCTGCAGGAACTCGGTGTCGCCGTCGCCGAGATCCATATTGATCAGGCCGAGGTATTGGCCGACGCCGTACTGCGCGTGCACCACAGGGTCGCCGGGCTTCAGTTCCGAAAGGTCGCGCAGCAGGTTGTCGATCTGCGTGGCGCGGGCCTCGCGCGCGCGCCGAGTCTTCGGCGGAATCGCGTAGAGCTCGGTTTCGGTGATGACGGCGAGCCGCCCGTCTGCAGTGACGAAGCCCTCGGCCAGCGGGCCGTGGGTGAGCAGGATGTGTCCCGGCTCATCCAGGCTGTCGGCCCAGCTGTCACACAGCCTGGCGTCGAGGCCGTGCTCGGCGAGGTATTCGTGCAGGGTTTCGCGCCGCCCGGCCGACGGCGCGACGATCAGCACCGATCCCTTGAAGCCGTCGATGAAGCCCTGCAGCCTGGCGACCGGGTGCGCTTCGCGGCGGTCGACCGAAATCGGCGGCACCGGATGCGCCAAGCCTTCGCCGGATTGCTCGACATCGAGCCGGCTGTAGCCCTTGGCCAGGCTGAAGAAGGTATCGGTCGGCAGGAACAGTTCTGCCGGCGGCAGCAGCGGACGGTCCTTGTCGCCCGACAGCAGGCGGTGACGCCCCTGCGCGTCAGCCCAGAACGCCTGCCCGGCGGGGTCGAGCGCGCCGTGACTGACGAAGCGGGTGTGCTCGGGCAGGTAGTCGAAGAGTGTCGCCGTCTCGTCGAAGAACAGCGGCAGGTAGTACTCGATGCCCGCCGGCGCGAGTCCGTTGCTGACATCCTTGTACAGCTTGGACTTCGACGGATCGCCTTCGAAGCGCTCGCGGAAGTTCTGCCGGAAGCGGGTGATGCCGGCCTCGTCGAGCGGGAATTCGCGTGCGGGCAAGAGCCGCACCTCGTTCACCGGATAGATGCTGCGCTGGGTGTCGACGTCGAATGCGCGCAGCGTCTCGATCTCGTTGTCGAACAGATCGATGCGGTAGGGCAGGGCGCTGCCCATCGGGAAAAGATCGATCAGGCCGCCGCGTACCGAGAATTCGCCCGGCGCGAACACCTGGTTGACGTGGGTGTAGCCGCCCAGTGCCATCTGCGCACGGAAGGCGGCTTCGTCGAGGGTGTCCTTCTGCTTGAGAAAGAAGGTGTGGGCGGCGAGGAAGGCCGGCGGCGCCAAGCGGTACAGCGCGGTCGACAGCGCGACCACGGCGACGTCGAACTCGCCGCGCGAAATCTGGTACAGCGTCGCCAGCCGCTCCGAGATCAGGTCCGGGTGCGGCGAGAAGGTGTCGTAGGGCAGGGTTTCCCAGTCGGGGAAGGCGCATACCCGCAATTCAGGATCGAACCAGCGCAGCTCTTCCGCCAGCCGGTTGGCGTCCCACGCGCTCGCACATACCACCGCCAGCGGCGCGGCGCGGCGCGCCAGCTCGGCCAGATAGAGCGCATCGGCAGCGCCGGCAAGGCCGGACTGGGCGCGCGAATCGGGGGTGGGGGTGAAGAAGGCCATGCAAATAGGCGAATTATATCGGCAGGGTGCGGCCTGATGCGCGCCGTCGCGGTTTATGTGGAGGCCGCTCATGTCAGGGCGAATGGGATCGCCACAAACCCGGGGCGCATGACCGCGCTTGATCAATCGAGGCCGGGTCGCTCAAGAATGCCCGGATTGATGCGTTAACCCTTGGAGGGGGCTGTGCGACCCGCCCGGTTGCAACACCTTCGTAAGGTGTGCCCCATCAAGTCAAGGATAAACATGCAACGCACCCGTACTCTCTGCTTGGCTTCTGCATCCCGGCCATATTTCACCCCGCCCTTGTTGCGGGCCGCACTGTATGCGGCCTGCCTCGCTCCGCTGGCAGTCGGCGCCGATGAGTTCACGCCGCTGGGCGATCTGGCCGGCGGAGGATTTGCCAGTTTTGCCGCGGGCGTGAGCGATGACGGTACCGTCGTGGTGGGACGCAGCATCGGTGCCAGCGGCTATGAAGCGTTCCGCTGGACGCAGGTAGACGGCATGGTGGGCATCGGCGATCTGGCGGGGGGGATGTTCGAAAGCCTGGCCTACGGCGTGAGCGGAGACGGTGCCGTCGTGGTTGGACGCGGCCGCAACGCCAGCAGCCAGTTCGAGGCTTTCCGCTGGACGCAGACGGGCGGGATCGTTGGTCTGGGTGATCTGCCGGGCGGACAGTTCGAGAGTACCGCTTTCGCCGCCAGCGGCGATGGTTCCGTCGTAGTGGGATATGGCAACAATGCCAGCTTCAGTTCCGAGGCATTCCGCTGGACGCAGGCCGGCGGGATGGTGGGGCTCGGCGACCTGGCCGGCGGCGGGACGTCCAGCTACGCCGCCGGCGTGAATGATGACGGCTCGGTCGTGGTAGGAATGGGCAGCAGCGCCGGTGGTTATGAGGCGTTTCGCTGGACGCAGGCCGGCGGCATGGTAGGGCTCGGCGAGTTGGCTGGCGGGACTTTTTTCAGTCAGGCACACGGCGTCAGCGGTAATGGCTTGGTGGTGGTGGGATACAGCAATAGCGCCAACGGCAATGAGGCGTTCCGCTGGACGCAGGCCGACGGCATGGTGGGGCTCGGCGATCTGGCCGGTGGGGGATTCGAGAGTGCCGCCTATGGGGTGAACAGCGATGGTTCGGTCGTGGTGGGCCGTGGCCTCAATGCTGCCCATAGCTTTGAGGCATTCCGCTGGACGCAGGCGGGCGGGATGCAAAGCGTGACCGACTGGCTCGCGGCCGCCGGCGTGACGGTCGCGCCGGGCTATCTGCTGGCCAATGCCAAGGACGTTTCGGCGGATGGCAGCACGGTCGTCGGCGAATCATACGGACCTTCCGGTTCAGAAGCCTATCTCGCGCGCGTGTCGGCGGTGGGCAGCGGCTCGGTCAGCCTCACTGATTTGCAATACAGTCTGCTGGAAGCCAGCCGTGCGGGCGACATGTCGCTCAGCATCAGCACGTTGGTGATGCATGGCGAACATAGCCGTCCGTTGGCGCGTCGGGTCGCAGCAGGAAAAAAGGTTTTCTGGGCATCGGGTGACTGGGGCACCGACAATCACGATGCGCGCGACGGCAATCTGGGTGCGGCCGAGCTCGGCGGCGGCATGCATCTGGGCCGCGTGCAGCTCAACCTGTCGCTGGGGCAAGCCTGGAGCAGACAAAATCTCGCGCTGGCAGGTGAAGCCAGTGCCGACGGCACCTATTTGATGGCCGAGGCTTTGCTGCCGTTGTCGCAGCAGCTGTGGGCGACATTCGCTGCATACGGCATGTGGGGCGAGGCGGATGTTCGCCGGGGCTACTTGAATGCGGGGCTGCCGACGACGTCCAATGGCAGTGCCGACACGTCCACCTGGGGGCTGCGCGCACGGCTCGACTGGGATCACGCGCTGTCACTCGGGCACATCGTTGCCACGCCTTATATCGATTTGAGCCACACCGAAACCCGCACCGATGCCTACACCGAAACCGGCGGCGGCTTTCCGGTGGCGTACGACGCGCGCACCAACAAGGCGACCCAGCTGCGCCTCGGCGTCAATGGCAGTCATCCACTTGCCGCTTCCATGCGTCTGATCGGCATCGTCGAAGTCGCCCACCTGTTTCAGGAAAGCCAGGCCAACACCCAGGGTCAGGTCGTGGGCTTGTTCGGTTTCGACGTGGCCGGCGCGGACAACAAGCAGACCTGGCTGCGCGCAGGCGGCGGCGTGGAAGGCAGGCTGGCAGGCGGCACGGCTTCGTTGATGCTGAACGTCACGACCGAAGGTGCGGCGCCCGACGTGTGGCTGGCAACGGCCTACCAGCGGGTGTTCTGAATATCGGCGCAGGACCCATGAGACGCCGCGATCACGCAGTGAGCACTGCCGCAGGAAAGCGCGCATCAGGAGCGGGTATAATGCCCGGCTTTCCGTTTTCAGTGCTGAGACCCTCATGAGCCTCGACCGCGTCAGTTCCGGCCGCAATCTGCCCGACGATTTCAACGTCATCATCGAAATCCCCGCCCACGGCGAACCCATCAAGTATGAAGTCGACAAGGAGTCCGGCGCGATGTTCGTCGACCGCTTCATGTCGACCGCCATGCACTACCCGTGCAACTACGGTTACATTCCGCATACCCTGTCGGAAGACGGCGACCCGGTCGACGTGCTGGTGGTGACGCCGATTCCGCTGATCACCGGCGTGGTGGTGCGCTGCCGTCCCATCGGCATGCTGAAGATGACCGATGAAGCCGGCGTCGACGCCAAGCTGCTGGCAGTGCCGGTCGACAAGCTGTGCGGCCTGTACAAGGGCGTCAACAAGCCCGAAGACCTGCAGTCGCTGCTGCTGAAGCAGATTTCCCACTTCTTCGAGCACTACAAGGATCTCGAAGACGGCAAATGGGTCAAGGTCGAAGGCTGGGTCGGCATCGACGACGCGCGTGCCGAGATCCTCGCCGGCGTCGAGCGCTATCGCAACGCCAAGGACAAGCCGGCTTTCTAGGGGTCAGGATTCAGGGGCGGTTACTTGCGCGGTTCGTTAAATAGGCGCGGCCGCAGGCCGCTCCAGCCCTGACCCCTGAATCCCGGCCCCTGATCCCTGGCAAACACCCATGAAAATCTGCATCCTCTCCGACTCCCACGACAACCGCCGCCTGCTCGGCGCGGCGGTCGAGCACGCCAAGGCGCACGGCGCGGAAGCGGTGCTGCACTGCGGCGACGTGGTCGCGCCGACCACGCTGCGCGTGCTGCAGAAATATGAACTGCCGGTGCATGTCATCCACGGCAACAACACCGGCGACCTCTACAACATGAGCCGGCTCGCTGCCGAGCCCAACAGCGTGATCCGCTATCACGGCCAGGATGCAGCCTTTACCCTGGCCGACCGCAACCTGTTCCTGGTGCACTATCCGCATTATGCGCAGGCGCTCGCCTGCACCGGCGACTACGACCTCGTATGCTGCGGCCACGACCACAAATCCAGCATCTCGCAGGTGGCCACCGTCAAGGGCGGCCACACCTGGCTGGTCAACCCCGGCACCGTCGGCGGCGTCGGCGCGCCGCCCACCTACGTCATGGCCGACCTGACCACCATGACATTCGAGATTGTCACGATCGAGGCGGCCGCGGCTTCGGTGCTGCCTCCGGTCACGCCGCACATTTAACAAACCCCCAGCAAGTCCCCTCAGTCATTTCGGCAGATCGTAATTGTTGCCGCCCTTGCCGTGAGGCAAGCCAGTCGGTTCAAACTGCCCCGGATTTTGAGAGTGCGTCTTTCTTGAGAGGATCGAGCCTGACCGGCTGTGCGCCGCAGAGCGTGCTGATCCGGGTTTAGGCGTATGACCGACGCTTGAGCACCAGCGCGTAAAGAATTCGAACGCGAGAACAAGGCGCTGCACCGAGCGAACGAGATTCTGTAACGCGCCAGCGAATTTTTCGCCCAGGCGGCGTTCGACCAGGTTCTATTCTGCAACGCATCCAGTCTGGCGAGTAGCCTTGATGCGTTCAAGAACTATTATGATGGCTAGCGGCACGCGCTTCGCTGACGGGAATTTCGCTAACGGGAATTCGCCGGGCAAGACACCCAAACCAAACCAAACCAAGGAGCGGTAATGGAGCCATCGCAGGAGACCCGCAAATCCCCCTGGCGCGTACAGATCAACCCCCCGGTCTTCATCCTCTCGGGCGTGTTGACCCTGGTCATCGTGGGCCTGGCTACCCTTTATCCGGACGCCTCGTCTGGCGTGTTCACCGCCGCTCAGAACTGGATTACCCACACGGCCGGCTGGTTCTACGTGCTCACCGTGGCGGGCTTCCTGGTGTTCGTCGTGATACTGGCGGTATCGGGTTACGGCCGCATCAAGCTCGGCCCCGACCACAGCGAGCCGGACTACAGCTACACCTCCTGGTTCGCGATGCTGTTCTCGGCCGGCATGGGCATCGGTCTGATGTTCTTCGGGGTGGCCGAACCGGTGATGCATTACGCGAGCCCGCCGGTGGGCGAGGGCGGCACGGCCGCGGCGGCGCGCGACGCGATGCGCATCACCTTCTTCCACTGGGGCGTGCACGCCTGGGCGATCTACGCGGTCGTGGCGCTGTCGCTGGCGTATTTCTCCTTCCGCCACAACCTGCCGCTGACCATCCGCTCGGCGCTGTATCCGCTGATCGGCGAGCGTATCTACGGGCCGATCGGACATGCGGTGGACATCTTCGCCGTGCTGGGCACGCTGTTCGGCGTGGCCACCTCGCTCGGCTTCGGCGTGATCCAGGTGAATGCCGGCCTGAACTATCTGTTCGAGGTGCCGGTCGGTGTCCCGATCCAGGTCGTCCTGATCGCCGCGATCACCGCGATCGCTACGCTGTCGGTGGCCCTTGGTTTGGACGCGGGGATCCGGCGCATCTCGGTATTAAACGTCGTACTCGCCGTCATCCTGCTGGCCTTCGTGCTCGTCGCCGGACCGACCGTGTTCCTGCTGCAGACCCTGGTGCAGAACACCGGCAATTACCTGTCCAGCCTGTTCAGCATGACTTTCAACCTGCACGCCTACGAACCGACCGACTGGATCGGCGGCTGGACGCTGTTCTACTGGGGCTGGTGGATCGCCTGGTCGCCGTTCGTCGGCATGTTCATTGCGCGCGTCTCGCGCGGGCGCACCATCCGCGAGTTCGTCGTCGGCGTGCTTCTGGTGCCGGTCGGCTTCACGTTCATGTGGATGACCTTCTTCGGCGACACCGCGATCCACATGATCCTGATGCAAGGTATCGGCGAACTGGCCGATGCGGTCGCGGCGGACACCGCGGTCGCACTGTTCAAGTTCCTCGAGCATCTGCCGCTGTCGAGCATGACCTCGCTGCTGGCGACACTGCTGGTGATCACCTTCTTCGTGACCTCGTCGGACTCGGGCTCGCTGGTCGTGGATATGCTGACCTCCGGCGGTGAGGAGGAATCGCCGGTCTGGCAGCGCATTTTCTGGGCCGTGGTCGAAGGCATCGTCGCGGCGGCGCTGCTGCTGGCCGGTGGCCTGCAGGCGCTGCAGACGGCGACCATCGCCAGCGCCCTGCCGTTTGCGGTGATCATGATCCTGATGTGCTGGGGCCTGGTCCGCGCGCTGCGTATCGAGGCCGTCAAGCGCCTGAGCCTGCGCCGCGCGCGCGTGATGCCGCGTGGGTCGTACGCGGCGCGCGGCTGGCAGTCCCGTCTGGCCAATGTGATCCACCAGCCCGACCGCGCCGAAGTTGAGCGGTTCATCCAGACGGTCGTCAAGCCGGCGTTGACCGAGGTCGTCGAGGAATTGAAAAAGCAGAACCTGGACGCCCACGTCGGCGAGGACGAGGAGGGCAAGGCTTGGATCGAGGTGCGTCACGGCGACGAGATCGACTTCTTCTATTCGGTGCATCCCCGCCCGTACGAACCGCCGTCCTTCGTGCTGCGCGACACCCGGCCGCGGCGTGCGGAGGCGCTAAAGTATTATCGCGCCGAGGTGCACCTGCGCGAAGGCGGACAGGACTACGACATCACGGGTTGGAGCAGCGCCGAGGTGATCAACGATATCCTCGATCACTACGAGCGCCACCTGCATTTCCTGCACGCGGTGCGCTGAGCGCCCGCGTCGCCGAGCACACTGGAGGAGCCATGCCGAACCGCAACCGCCCCACCTATCAACTTGGCGTCCTCGCGATCGCCATCCTTGCGACGGACACCGCCGTCGGATTCGATCTTGGCGACGGCATCCGTCTCGGCGGGGCGCTGCGTTACAACTACGTGTACAAGGACTGGGACGCCAATTACGACGGCAAGGGCCTCATCGATCTGGACACCGCGCGGATCGAAGTAGGCTATGACCGCGGGCCATGGCTGGCCTCGGCGCAGTACCGGTATTACCGCTACCGCGGTGGGCATGCCACGCACTTCCTGCATCACGCCTGGGTCGGCCGCCGCATCGGCGAGGACACCCAACTGCATCTCGGCCTGAATCCGATCCCGTTCGGCATTCTGCCGTTCGCATCGCACAACTACTTTTTCTCGATGGCCTACTACGTCGGTCTGGAGGACAGCTACAACCTCGGCGGCAAGCTGCTGCACAAGGCCGGCCCGTGGGATCTGCAGGTGGGTTATTACGTGCGCGACGGCGGCCACTGGAGCGGCGACAGCGAGAGTAGCGCGCGCTACACGTACAACATCGTCGAGGACGGCGCGGTCCGCAACCGCGAGCGTGATACGGTGGTCGGCCGCGTGGCCTACACCGTCCATCATGGCGATGCGACGAGCAGCGAGTTCGGTCTGTCGCTGCTGGCCGGCCGGCTGCCGAACGCGACCACCGGTCGCGACGGCACCCGCCGCGCCGGCGCACTGCACTACACCGGCAAACACGGTCCCTGGGGCGTAATGCTCCAGGCCACGCGTTACGTGAACAGCGTCGAGAACCCGCCGGGGCAGGATCCTCGTATCGTCATGATGGGCGCCTACGACTTTCCCTACCAGGTTGCGGCGCGCGGCAACGTGTATACCGCCAACCTGAGCTATGCCGTCGGCGACTGGGGTCCGTTGCGCAACATCAAGGTCTACACCGACTTCGGGATGCTGGACAAAGATGTGGCGGCCTTCCGCGACAGCCGACAATGGGTGGTCGGTACCTCGTTCATGCCGATCGACAAGGTGTTCGTCTATGTCGACTACCTGCGCGGCCGCCAGCACCCTTATATCGGGCCAAACTTCACCACGGGTCTGGCGGCCGGCGGCGCCGACGACAGCTGGCACGAGCGGGTCAACGTCAACGTCGGCCTGTATTTCTAAAGCCTCTCTCCACATTGCCCATCATGTCCGCGAAGGCGGGTGTCCAGAATCCGCTCCCTCGTGCGGAGCCGGCTGCGCGGCATCCTCAACCGCTTTGGCCAGCATTGTCAGCGCCTCGGGCGACGTGCGCACCATCGGCGTGAACGGCACATGCTCCTCCATCGCCACCGGCGGCGCGTGGCGGATGCGCAGTGCGACGAACACGGCGAGCACGGCCAGCGTCACGGCATAGTAGACCAGCAGGCTGCGCGGGCCCAAGACGCCGACGATGGCCGGTCCCGCGGCGGCCCCGAGACCGTGCAGCAGCAACAGGCCGCTGCTGCCTTCCAGCACCTGTTCCGGCTGCAGATGGTCGTTAAGGTGCGCGACGCTGACCGGATAGACGCTAAACGCCAGCCCGCCGAACACGAAGACGGCCGCCAGCAGCCAGCCGCTTGTGCCGTTCGCGGCGACTGCCGCGACGAGCGCCGTCATCCCGCCGATCGCACCGACCGCGGCCAGCACGCGCCGCCGGTCGACGCGGTCGGAAAGATGGCCGATCGGCCACTGCAGCGCCGCGCCGCCGAGAATCGTCGCGCCCATGAGGGCGGCAACGCCGGCATTGTCCAGGCCAATACGTTGGGCGAACACCGGTCCCATGCCCCAGAACGCGCCGATGACCAGGCCCGAGACCAGTGAGCCGGCCACTGCGGCAGGTGAGGTCGCGTACAGGAAGCGCAGGCCGAGCCGTGGCGTCGTGACCGGCGTTGGCTGGACAAGGCTGGTGGATGCGATCGGTACCAGCGCCATCGACATCAGCAGCGAGGCGATTGCGAACAGCGTGAAGCCCGCCGGGTCCGCGCAGGTGATCAACGCCTGGCCGAGCGTCAGTGCGAGTAGCGTCACGATCATGTATGCGGCGAACACCTTGCCGCGTTGCGCGTTTGGCGTCTGCGCGTTCAGCCAGCTCTCGATCACGGTGTACAGGCCGACCAGGCACACACCGGTGAACACGCGCAGCGCCAGCCAGACAACGGGATGGATGATCAGCACGTGCAGCAGCACCGTCGCGGCGGCGATCGCGGCGAACATCGCGAAGGCGCGAATGTGGCCGACGCGCCTGATCAGCGCCGGGCAGACGAAGGTGCCGGCGAAGAAGCCGACGAAATAGGCCGACATCACCAGACCGATCATCTGATCGGCGAATCCCTCCAGCCCTGCGCGCAGCGCCAGCAGGGTGCCGAACAGGCCGCTGCCGACGAGCAGTACGCCAATCCCGGCCAGCAGGGAAACGATGGGAAATGCGGTGGACATGCTACTCAGAGTAGATGAACGCTTTGTCCGTGCTGATCAACAATCTATTTACCGGCACCGGCGGGTCATCCGCCCCTCGAATACCGCGAAGTCACGTCATTTTCACCTGGGCGTGAAATGCGCTCACGATCCAGCCGATTCCGGCGTCACAGCCATGTGCCACCCTGCCGCTGTCCAACGAAAGGGACGACGGCGGCGTGATCGGCAGCTGATCGCCGTCGCGTCATGCAAAAGGGCAGGCCCGCGGGCCTGCCCTTTTTTTTGCTGAAGAAATTGCTTACTTCACCGGTTTGACGGTGGTCAGCCCCAGCACTTCCCAGTCCTGCATGCCGCCGCGGTACCACTTGATCTTGTCCGCCGGGTAACCGATTTTCAGCAGACCCTTGATGTTGGTCGGCGACTGGCCGCACCAGGGGCCGTTGCAGAACATGACGACGGTTTTGGCGTTGTCGAACATGTAGAAGCCATCCTGGTTCCTGACGCCGAGCTGTTTTTCCAGGATTTCCTGCACCGTGATGGGATCGGACTTGCCGATGTTGAGCTGGTCCCAGGGAATATTGACCGCACCGGGAATCGTGCCTTTCTCGACCCAGTCCGGAGTGCGCGAATCGACCACGAGGATGCTCTTGTCGCCGTCGCTCATTTTCTTCAGGTAATGAAGCACTTCGAGTTCCCCGATGGTCTCGACGCCGGTCGCCAGTTCGCCCGGCTGAATGCAGAAGGGCGGGCACTTGCGCGAGGTCTTGGCGAAATCGGGATTGAGCGTGTTCTTCTGGTCCTGGTTGCGCATGATCGTGACCTTCTGGGCGCCATGCATGACGTCGACCGAGGGCAGATTGGCGGCGATGTTGACATCCAGCGCGGCGGCCGCGGTGGACAGGGCAAACGTGGTGAACAGGGTGGATGCGGCGAGTACAGTGCGAAGCTTCATGGTTGTCTCCTGAGTGATGCTGGATATGCGCTTTTGCTTATTCGCATTCCGGTTCTTTATCGGTTTTGGCAGTCTTGCCTTGCGATGGGCTTGGGGCGGCGGTTTCCTCCTTGGGTTGGGATGGGTTCTCGGGATTGTTTGCAGCTGCAGGTTTGGCTGGCTCGGCTTCGGCCTGCTCGGCTGCCACGGCAAGGCCGAAAGTCAGCAACAGCGCTGCCGCGGTGCAAGCTAGGCTGGGTAGTCTTGTCATCCTGTCTCCTCTTTCATTCATGAACGGCTTGTCCCGCGTTTGGGCGCCGGTTCTTTTGGCAATGGGCTGGTAAGCACCTTGTGTGCCAGTGCGCTACCACCTTGATTTGAAGAACAATTGTTTTTTCGCGCCAGCAAGGAGCTGACAACATGGTCAGGCGTGCTGTCAGGTTGTCATGACAGGAAGCCCGCGAAGAGCGGGCTGAATTCGACTGCATACCCGTGCGACGCGACTGTGCGTCGTGCGTGTATGGAATCGGTTTCGGTCGGAGATGGGTACGGGATGATCCATAACGCGGATCGGTCCTCATCCCCGAACGTTTCATTGCGGCTCGTTTTTTAAGCCGCCCGTGTGATGCATTGCAAACATCCCCTTATTCGCGCATAGAAAACTTCGATTGAAATTGCGCGCTTCTACGTGGCGGCAAGGCGGGCCTTCGGAGTACCATTTCGGGGATTCAATTCGGGCTGAAAACCCGGCTGCCCGGGCGGTCTTTCGGGCGGATTCGAATAATTTGCATCCATCGGATGGAGGAAACAACAATGACGGAGCATGTTGCGACCAACGAGACGATTCTCGTGGTGGGCGGCGGGATTTCCGGCATGACTGCCGCGCTCGAAGCGGCCGAAACCGGCAAAAACGTGGTTCTGGTTGAGAAAAATCCCGCACTGGGCGGACGCACTTCCCAGCTGTATCGCTACTTTCCCAAGCTGTGTCACCCCACCTGCGGTCTGGAAATCAACCTGCGCCGCCTCAAGAACAATCCGCGTGTGCGCGTGCTGACGCTGGCCGAAGTGACCGGCATCGAAGGCGGCACCGGCAACTACACCGCTTCCATCAGGATCAAGCCGCGCTACGTCAACGAGAACTGCACCGCCTGCGGGGACTGCGAGCGCGCGGTCGAAACGATGGTCGACGATCCCTTCAACTACAACCTCGGCCAGCACAAGGCCGCCTTCCTGCCGAACGCAATGGCTTACCCGCAGCGCTACGTGCTGGACCCGGCGATCATCGGCACGCCCGACGCGGAAAAAGCCAGGGCGGCATGCAAGTACGGCGCGATCGACCTCGACATGCAGGAGGAGACGATCCAGGTCAAGGCCGGCGCGGTGGTGTGGGCGACCGGCTGGCAGCCCTACGACGCGGGGAAGATTCAGCCATACGGATATGGCCGCTTCAAGAACGTCATCACCAGCGTCGAGTTCGAGCGCCTCGCCGACATTCACGGCCCCACCGGCGGCAAGATCCTGCGCCCATCGGACGGCAAGGAAGCGAAGAACATCGCTTTCATCCAGTGCGCCGGCTCGCGCGACGAGAACCATCTGCGCCACTGTTCGCGCATCTGCTGCATGGCGTCGCTGAAGCAGACGCATTACGTGCGCGAGAAGTATCCGGAAGACGGCAAGTCCACCATCTACTACATCGACATCCGCGCGATCGACCGCTTCGAGGACTTCTATCAGAAGGTGCAGTCCGATCCCTCGGTCAGCTTCATCAAGTCCAAGGTCGCGAAGATCACCGAAGACGAGCATGGCAACGCGGTGTGCCATGGCGTCAACACCGAAGGCTACAAGCGCTACATGACGCCGCACGACCTGGTGGTGCTGGCGGTCGGCATGGAGCCCTCGGTCAAGGGCATCAACATTCCCGGCCACATCGTCGCGGATTCCAGCGGCTTCATCGAAGCCGACCCGGCCAACGGCGCAGTGTTCGGCGCCGGCTGCGCGTCGAACGCGCTGGACGTGAACCGTGCAGTGCAATCGGCGACCGCTGCCGCGCTGCGCGCGATTCAGGTGGTGAACAAAGTCGCAAAGGCGGAGGCATAAATGGCTGACATCAAAGTCGCAGCGTATATCTGCAAGGGCTGCGGACTGGGCGAGCGCCTCGATACGGACGCGCTGGTCAAGATCGCACAGAAGGACGGCAAGGTGCCGATGGCGAAGTCGCACGATTTCCTGTGCAACGCCGACGGCGTGGCGATGATCAGGAACGACATCGCCAACGAAGGCATCACCCATGTCATGATCGGCGCCTGCTCGCGTCGCGCCAAGACCGAAGCGTTCCACTTCCCCGAAACCGCCGTGGCGCGCGCCAACCTGCGCGAAGGCGTGATCTGGATCCGTCCCGACACCGAGGACGCGCGCGAGACCACGCAGGACATGGCGGAAGACTACATTCGCATGGGCTGCGCCGAAGTCAAGGCGATGACGGCGCCCGGCGGCAACACCAACACCGGCACCAGCAAGACCCTGCTGGTGGTGGGCGGCGGCGTCACCGGCATGACCACCGCGATCGAGGCGTCGAAGACCGGCTACCCGGTCGTGCTGGTCGAGAAAACCGGCGTGCTCGGCGGCTGGTCGGCCCAACTCTACAAGCGCGTGCCGGTCCATGAGCCGTACAAGTCGCCCGCCGACACCGGCGTGGCCGACCTGGTTTCGCAGGTGCTGGCCGACAGCAACATCAAGGTCTATCTCAACGCCACCATCGCCAAGACGGACGGCGCGCCGGGCCGCTTCGTGGTCGACATCGCCACCGAATCGGGTGCGACGCATACCGAAGACATCGGTGCGATCGTGCAGGCCACCGGCTTCACGCTGTACGACATGAACAAGCTGCCCGAGCTCGGCGGCGGCAAATCGCCCAACGTGGTCGACCAGGCCGGCCTCGAAGCGCTGGCGAAAGCGGCAGCGGCGGGGGACGGCGTGATTCGCCGGCCCTCGGACAACCAGCCGGTGAAATCGGTGGTGTTCGTGCAGTGCGCCGGCCAGCGCGATCCGTCCGGTACGCATCTGTCGTACTGCTCGGGCTTCTGCTGCAACGCCAGCATCAAGCAGGCGATGTACTTCAAGGATGCCAATCCTGAAGTCGACACCACCATCATCTACACCGATCTGCGCACGCCGGGCAACGGCGAGGACTTCTACCGCAGCGCGCAGGAGAAGGGCGTCATCTTCACCAAGGGCAAGGTCGCCCAGGTGCTGCCCAATGGCAACACCAGCACGGTGAAATTCCACGACCTGATCCTCGACGACACCGACGCGGCCGTGGCCGACGTCGATCTCGTCGTGCTGGCCACCGGCCAGGTAGCGAACTCGGGCATCAACATCGACGCGCTGACCAAGCCGCAGGTCGAAGGCCAGGAAGGCGAGCCTTCAGCCGCAGGTACGGTCGAAGTGAAGCCGATTTCCATCCTCAACCTGACC
>JADFDN010000016.1 GCA_018262815.1 Thiobacillus sp. | reverse complement strand
TTCGACCTTGTTCGAGCGACTCGGACTTGTCGTCAAATATTTCGATGTCGGCGCGAGGGGGGATGTCGCGGAACCCTGGTCACTTTTTGAACCTCAAGGGATCAAGGTGATCGGCTTCGAGCCGGACCCGATCGAATGCGCCCGGCTGTCAGTGGAGCATCCGGAGCGCAAGTATTATCCGAACGCGCTTTGGGGTGAGCCGACGAGCCGGCCGTTTTATTTGTGTGAGTGGGCCTCGACCTCATCGATGTATCCTCCGGCAGAGGAGATGAATACTCAGTACAACCCAGCGCACTGGACCGGGCGGGTTCCGAAGCAGACATTTCAAGTGGATTGCGTAACGCTGGACAGCATCGTGATGCCGGAAGACACGCCGGACTTCATAAAAATTGATACGCAAGGCGCCGAACTTGAAATACTCAAGGGCGCATCACAACTCCTTGCACGTGGTTCGCCCCTGGTTCTCGCCGAGACCTGGTGTACTGAAGTGTATGCCGGCATGCCGCTTACACATGACGTGATGGCCTTCATGCACGGCTTGGGCTACCAGGTCTTTGACCTCAATGTGGCGGCTGCCTGGCAGCATCGAAACTCTCATCTGCCTGATGTGCATTGCAAGGCCAAGACGATCGGCTTTGACCTTTTGTTTGCTAAGCGGCTGGATAAGCTTAACTTCCAGAATGAAGGGGAATTGCTCAAATTCGCCGGGTTGTGTGAGCTTTTCGGTTTTCGGGACTATGCCATTGCGGCCTTGGAGAGGTCTGAGTTCAGATCGGACACTGTTGTCGAATCGATCGATCAAATGATCCGCAATGATCGGTGGGAGCGGTCCACAAGGCGTCGTCTGAGAATGTTTGTGAATCGGCTACTAGGGCGTGCCTCGACATTGTGGCCGCAATTGCATTAACCATGGGTGCCGTTACATGATTCCAATAGCCAGGCTTGCTCAGAAGGTACGCTATCTGGGGGCGAAGCTCAAACCTAATTTTCGGCTCATCGCTGACAGGGAAAGAAGGCTCGGAAATTTTGAGATCCCAGTCACTGGTTATCGTACTGACCTCAATAAAGAAGAAGTGTCTCGTCGCCATTTGTTCGAACGCGAGGGGAAGGATATGAATTTCCTCGACGTAGGGGCACGTGATGGCGCTCTGACCTACCTTCTCGGAATCCGGGGGAACTTTGAGTTTAACGAGGGTTTTTATCAAATAAACCTCGCGCGATTTCAGGCAAAGTACAACTACTACGGCATGGACTTGGCACCAACTGCGGACGAGCGCGTGCTTTCTGGCGATGCGTGCGCCTCCGGCTTCGTCAGTAGTCATCCCGAATTCCGGGAAAAGTTCGATGCAATCTACAGTAACAACGTCTTTGAACATTTCGAGCGCCCGTGGGTTGCCGCTAGTAATCTCACCCAGCTGCTCAAGCCTGGCGGCATCGTCATTACCGTCGTTCCATTTTCTGCGCGGTATCACGAGTCGCCTGGAGACTATTTCCGTTACTCGCACACGGGCATGGTGGCGCTTTTTTCTGCTGCCGGCGAGTTCGAGGTGCTTGAAAGTGGTTATGACATTATGGGGCGCAGGATCAATTGGCAGGGATCTGGGCAAGCCCACGACGTCGTACCTGTGGATGCCTTCGGTGCCTGGCGAGAAACCTGGTTTACAGTCTGTGTCTTGCGGAAGATCAATTCAGACAAGAGCTGAACATGATGGAATGGATAGGGCAAGAAAGTGACTACTCGCCAAGGTGGAATGAATGTTGAGATTATTTGCACATTTGGCACGCAAGCGGGCTCGGAGCGGTGGCGCAGGTTGGGCACCGATGCTTGCCACTCTGGATGACTACAAGCAGCATGAGAGCTGGCTGCAGAGTGTCCAGCCGGCCCCCAAGGCGATAGGTGCTGGTGAGGGCTACCTCGCGGATCTGGAAGCCTCAGGAATCTGTATCGTTCAGGACTTTTGGCCTCGAGAGGCCTGTGCTATGGCGCGCGATGAAGTGGATCGGATCATTGTCGAATACCCGAAATATGTAAATGGCAATGCCAAGGCCGATCAGCGAGTCTACGGGGCCAACAACGCGTCGCAGCTTATCGCTAGCTTTGCGAATGACGAGGTCTTGGCGTCGGTGGCCTCGGCCTACAATCGCGAGCCGACGCGAACGGCGTTCACGCTTGCGGCACGCATGCCAGCCATGACGGGTAACCAGGGTTCGGGCGAGGGCTGGCACCGCGATGCTTTCCTGCGTCAGTTCAAGGCAATCATATACCTCTCCGATGTCGGCCCGGACAACGGGCCTTTCCAGATGATCCGAGATTCCCACCGCCGTTCGCACGTTCTGGGCGACATGAAGGCCGCCAAGTTGAAGTACATGCAGTACCGCCTCGACGACCAAGACATCGCCCGCATACTGACTAGCGAGCCTGACCGGCTCATCACCTATACCGCGCCTGCTGGCACGCTGATTCTGGTCGATACCAGCACGGTGCACCGTGGAATGCCGATCAAGGCGGGTACCCGCTATGCGTTGACCAATTATTACTTCCCGCAAAACCGCATCGACCAAAGCATGTACGAGAAATTTGACGTTTTGCCAGCCGCATGATCTACAGCGACGAAATCAACCGGGCGCTGGATGCTTTCCATTCCTATCTGGCACAAAACCTCGCGGCGTGCGAACAGCACCCGGCTGCCCGCGTGTCGTCTTTCTGGACCCAGCATTTCGCTGAACGGCGCAATTTTCCTGATGTACGCGAGTTCCTGATCTTTCGCCGTGGGAATTTCGTCTATGGCATCGGCGACACCTGTCCCGCAACGCCGGAACAGAAGCGTCGCGAATTCGAGGAAGTGAGCAAGAGCATCCGGTTGTTCACGCCGACCAGATTCATCGAGCGGCTGCGCGAACCGGTGCTTGGGGCGCCACTCGTCTATCCCATCGGCGACACCTGCTTGTCTGCCAGTTTCGTGCTGAATGCGGGCACCACCTGGCGTATCACCCAGTTGCAGGCGCAGCACGGTAAGGTAGGGGAACCGCTGCATGTGTGCGAAATCGGCGCTGGCTGGGGCGCCTGCGCCAGCCAGTTGCACCAGGCATGCGACATTGCCAGTTATACCGTCATCGACCTGCCTGAGAACCTATGCCTATCCAGCACCTGCTTGGCGCTGGGCCTACCCGGCCGGCAAGCCGGCTTCATCGCCTGCGTACCGGGCGAACCCAGCCCGCCGATCGCCGGCACCCTGAATTTCGGACTGCCGCCAGTCATCGACAACCTCGCCGGCCCTTACGACCTCATCATCAATACGATGAGCTTCCAGGAGATGGACCTGGAAACCGTGGACACCTACTTCCGCTGGGCTGCCCGGGTACTGGCGCCCGGCGGCCTCCTGGTTTCCTTCAATTCGCATGACAAAGCCGGGATCCGGCAGGCCTCGCAATACCTGCATGAGGGGCTGCGCTTGGTCCACGTGGCGCCGTTCCGCAAGGTGCCGGCAGGTTACTTCAACACCATCCCGTACGAGATGGTGTTCCGGCGCGAAGATGGCGGAGGACCGAGCATGCCGGTAGCTGCGGTGAACGCGCTCGGGGAACTGATGCAACTCGGGCTCGACAGCGACCTGTGTGAACTCGCCGAAGCCGCACTGGCAACGAAGTCCGAACAGGAACCACGCTATCTGGCCGCCATGTCCAACTTCTTTTACGCGGACAATGAGCAGGAGCGGCGTACGGTGCTAGTGCTGCTGCTGCAGCAAGAGGATGACTGCGTCACCAATTTCGTGGCGGGCAACTATTGGTACGCACAGGGAAACATGGCCAGTGCCCGCGCCCATCTGGAAAAGAGCTTGGCCCAAGGGCTGCGGGATTTTGCCGCGGTGCGTGCACGGGTATTGTTGGCTGTGCTGGATGGCGAGGCTGCCGCCACGCCGTTGCGTGAGGCTGCGGGTGGGCTGGCCGATGAGGTCACGGCCATCATCTCGCGGCGCGAGGTCGCGGGACTGCAAAACCATATCGCACGGGTGATGGACTGTCCGGTTGATACGCCAATCACATGGCGTGCCCTGTTGGCCAAAGCATGGCACCGGTTTGCGCGTAACAGCCAGGCTAGGGTGAGCAGGCCATGAATCCAGGTTCCGTGATCGCCCTGATCCCCGCGCGCGGCGGCTCAAAAGGCATACCAGGCAAGAACGTACACCCGCTCGCGGGTAAGCCGCTGGTGGCCCACACGATCGAGCAGGCTCTGCAATCGAGCTGCATAGCGTCGGCCGTGGTATCTACCGACGACGACCGTATCGCTCAAGTGAGCTACGAAGCAGGTGCATCCGTGATACGCCGTCCGGCTGACATCAGCGGCGATGCCGCAACGTCCGAGTCGGCCTTGGTCCACGCCATCGAAGCCCTGCGCACGCAGGCGGGCCGTCTACCTGACCTCGTGGTATTTTTGCAGTGTACCTCGCCACTGCGACGAACCGGCGACATCGACGGCGCGGTCAGGACCCTGCTTGAGCAGGGTGCCGATTCGCTTTTATCAGTTTCACCCAGCCATCGTTTCTTGTGGACCGAAAACGCCGACGGCGCGCACTCGCTGAACTACGATTTTCGCAACCGTCCTCGCCGACAGGACATGCAACCACAATACGTCGAGAATGGATCAATCTATGTATTTCGGCCGCAAGCGCTACTCGACACCGGCAACCGGCTTTCTGGAAAGATCGCCCTTTACAAGATGGATGAAGAAGCTGCGGTCGATATCGACTCGCTGCTGGACATGAGATTGGCTGAAATGCTGCTGCTTGATCGCAGCAGGCACAGTAGGAGCGTCGGATGATATCTACGGGAGGTGGTACGCCCCAGCGCCGGCTGCTAGTGATTGGCAGCGGCTTCATTGCGGCAGCCGTTGCGCGTGCGGCCGCGGATGACTGGGGTTGGCCCGTGGCCGGCATCTATCGAAACTACAATAATCCCGACTTTGATGGACTACCCTGCCACCAGTTACCACCCACGGTCGCGCAGCTGACGCAACTAATCGCACAGATCAACCCCACGGACATCATCGTTTCGCTCGGCTCGTCCTTCGTCCCCGAAATCAATCGCAACCTGGACTGTGCGCTTAGTGAGCACCTGAATGGGCCGATGCTGGTACTCGACGCCGTCTCGCGGTTGCAGCGCCCACTGACCGGCAAAATCATAGTGATCGGCTCCGCGTCAGAGTATGGCGAATTCGACGACGACCCGGTCAATGAACAGCATCCACCGCGACCGCGAGACCACTATGGCCTGATCAAGCTTAGCCTGCGCCACATTGGGCTGCACTATCAGCAGCAACATGGCTTGCCAGTCATCCATGTCCGGCAGTTCAACGTGACTGGCGCTGCGCAGGATAGCCGCTTCGTGCTGCCATCTATTTGCCGACAGATCGCGCAGGCTACTCGACATCGTGCTGAAGGTGTCGCGCATCGTGTCGTCGCGGGCAACATTTCCGTCCGGCGCGATTTCCTCGCGATAGAAGATGTCTGCGCGGCCTATCGCACATTGCTGCTCTCGGGTATGGCGGGCGAGGTCTACAACGTCTGCTCGGGGCGGGCGCATCGCATCGCGGACCTGATTGCACTGGCCGGTGAGGTTGCGCAATTGCAAGTCGACGTTGAAGTGAGCACTCAACTGCTTCGTGAAAACGACAAGGTTCAATCAAACATATGTGGTGACCCAGCGAAGCTCATGCAGCTTGGGTGGTCGCCGAAAATACAGATGCGCGAATTGATCACGCAAATGATTAAAAAATATTCTGCCGCTGCCCAGACCGACGGTAATCACACGGCAACACACTAAATCGAGGTTATATGTCACGAATCGCGTCGCTCGAAAAAGACGGCCTGTACGTTATCGCCGAAATTGGCATCAATCACAATGGCTCATTGGATGAGGCGCTCTACCTCATGAATGAGGCTGCCCAGGCGGGGGCGGATGCCGTCAAGTTCCAGAAGAGAAATCTGTCAGAAATATACGTCGCACCGCTGCTGGACGATCCGAACAGTGCGGAGTGGTCATTTCAGTACCTGATACCCCAGTTGAAGGAGTTGGAGCTGAGTGACGCGGCCTTTGAGGCATTGCGTGCAGAAGCACGGCGATTGGCCGTCGATTTCATCGTGACGCCGTTTGACCAGATGTCGGCCGACTTTGTGGCTGGCCTGGAACTGGATGCCGTCAAGTTTTCATCGGCCGACCTTACCAACTGGCCGTTGATCTCGCACACGCTGGGGAAGCTGAAGTGCCCAGCCATCTTCAGCACGGGCATGTGGGACGACTCGGTTATTCGAAAATCCGCCGAGTTCATTGCCGACAACTTTACGAACCGCTATGCAATGTTGTTGTGCCAGTCAACCTATCCTGCGCCGCCTGAGTCATTGAATCTGCGGTACCTGCACACTCTCTCCACGCTCGCTCCCATGGTTGGTTATTCCGGGCACGAACTTGGTGTGCAAGCCTCGCTCCTGGCGCACGGGCTCGGTGCAACCATCATCGAGAAGCACATCACCCGCGACATCCACCAACTGGGGCCCGACCACAAGGCATCGCTCACGCCTGATCAGTTCAGGGATCTGGTGCGTCAACTCCAATTGACGCGCACCATGCTGGGTGAGGACAGGAAGGTTATCACCATGGCCGAGCAGTTGAACCGTGAGGTGTTCGCCAAGTCACTGGTAGCCAAGCGTGATCTTGCGGAGGGTGAGGCGATTCGGCTGGAGGACCTGAAGTTCATGAGCCCCGGCAAGGGCATCACGCCGGACCGGTTGCCCGAGTTCCTAGGCAAGACGTTGATGCGCGCTAAGAAGGCCAGCGACTACATCACCGAACAGGATTTCGAAAAGGCACTCACGGTGGCTGATTGGCCCCATTTCACCTTCGCGAAGGATTGGGGTGTCAAGTGCCGCTTCCATGATTTCGACATCTACAAGGAACTCAAGACTCCCGTCATTGAATTCCACTGCTCGGATCGCGACGTGATCGATGAAGTGTCGGCCCAGAGTGAGAGTTCCGCATTGATCATGCATGCCCCGGAGATTATTGGGCGCGATCTCTTCGATCTATGTTCGGATAACGTCGAGGTGGTGCGCAACTCCGTGGACATTCTGGAGAAAACGATTGTTCGTACACGTGAGCTGGCGCCGGGCTTCCGCCAAGGTGTCAAGCCCAAGATCGTCCTGCATGTGGGCGGGATGAGCCTGCTGGATGGCAACTACGACTGCGCGGAGCTAACAGCCAAGGCCGAGAAGACCCTGCGCGACATCAACCTGGATGGCGTCGAGCTGCTGCCCGAGAACCTGCCACCGCGGCCCTGGTATCTCGGGGGACAGTGGCACCAGTATGGCTACATGCGTCCGCAGGACATGGCCTCGTTCTGCAAATCGCTTTCGCTGGGCATGACTTTCGACATCTGTCACGCCCAGCTTTATTGCAAGTTCGCAGGAATGGACCTGGTGGACTATGCCAAGATCGTCTTGCCCTACATCCGTCACCTCCATATCTCAGACGCGCACGGTATCGATGGCGAAGGGGTCCAGATCGGCGAGGGTGAGCTCGACTTCGACGCTTTGTTCCGTCACTTGGAAAAAATCAAATTCAGTTGGGTTCCGGAAATATGGAGCGGTCATGTCAATCATGGCGCGGGAACACACCATGCGCTGTGCTGCCTCGAGAAGTACGGCCACGCGGGCATCCTGTAAAACCTTCGACGATGGCCATTGATTTTGGGAGCCACGGTTTTGACTACACGCGTGGCCTGTGCGGCGCAATAGAGCGCTACACCGCTGACGCGGTGCAGCGTCGACCCGATGCATTCCTCTACAGGGGGATGCAGCTGAGGTATGCCGTGGAGCGGCGACTCTACATCCAGTGCATCAATTCCGAGGCGTTATTCCAGAGTTATCTTGCGCTGTCTGGCCATGGGGCGCCATCGCTGCAGTTTCCGGCCTTGAGTGCCCTGGAGTCTGATATCGCGGCTTTTCTTCCAGGCTTGAATGCGCCAGCGGTTCGCCCAGGTCGCAGGATCGGGAGGCGATTGCATCTGGTCGCAAGACAAGTTTATGGATGGCTGCGCAGCAGGCTTAGGGGGCGCCGTGCAGAAGGGCGGCAATCTGGTCCGGACCACGACATCCTGATCCACGTGGTCAACGCCAAATTTGCCACTTACCTCTCACCAGTGACGCAGAAATTGGGGGAGGGGGAATTCGCCTACCTAGCTGCGTGTGACCATGAACTGGGTCTCAGAATGAAGCAGTCTGGGCACCCGGTTGTCAACTGGTCTGCCGGCGGGGCGTCGCTGGGGTCAGTCTTTTCGTCCTTGGCGCTCTCCGAATTCTTCCAGCTGATGCATGAGGCCGACGTGACGCTGGAGGCGCTTCGGGCACTGCGGCCCAAATGTGTTCTAGTCGTTGAAGGAAATGCCCCCCTGGATGTGATCACCTCTGAGGCGTGCCGACTGATCGGAATTCCCTGTTTCTGCATGCAGCAAGGCTGGTCACCGTATATCCACAGTGGCTTCAGAAACATGGCCTACACGGAAATGTTCGTGTGGGGCGAGCGCTTCGCGCAGCTGCTAAAGCCACATAATCCGGATCAGAAGTTCCGGGTGACGGGTAGCCATGCCGTGCAGGCGGGGGCGTCGCTTTCCCGCGGCTCGGCGTCCAGCGCCCGAACGTTCAGTTTCTTTCTTCAGGCACCGTGCGCGTTGCTTGGCGTCGCGGCCTATGATGCATTCGTGGGCCTGATTGCCGAGGCTGCGGCCGCTCATCCTCAGGTTGAGATTGTTGTGCGCGAACATCCCGGCTACCCCCTCCCCTCTGTTTTGAGAGAAAAGCTCGCCGCCTGCCCGAACGTCTATTTTTCGAATCCCGCGGCCGAGCCGTTGGCGAATGTCATTTCCATCTCTGAAATGGTGGTGAGCGTTTTCTCGACAGTCCTGCTCGAAGCCGTGGCCATGAATGTTGTTCCGTTGATTTGCAGCATCGGGGCTATGCGCCGCTTCGAGCCAGATCTGGCTTCCCTTGGGGCTGCCATCGAGGTGCAGTCGATTGCCGACGCCAGGCGCGTCCTCGATGAGGTGATCGCCGATCCCGCACGGCTTGAACCCATGCGCAGGAGCCTGCCGGATGTGGCGCGCCAATTTTTCAGCCAAGAAGATGCGGCGGCGATGATCGCCGGACGTCTGGTAGCAGTATGCCAGCCCGCTACTGAAGGAAATGCAACATGAACACGGCTGAAAATATTCGCCCCGCTTCCATTCCGGCTTGTCCGGTATGCGGGGGGCAGAAGGCCTCTGCCTTGCGGACGGCCTTCGACGACAGGTACGGGCAACCTGACCTTTTTGCTCTGGTCCGATGTGACCAATGCGGGCATTGCATGACATCACCCAGATTGGGTGAATCAGACTTGGGGGCACTCTACGGCACCTACTATCCGCGCAAGCACGTGAACGTAGGAGATCTCCGGCGCGAGGCCAGGCGCGCCGTCACGCGCCTGGCCCCGTTGCGGCGTTGGTGGACGGGGACTGACAACCAGGGGCAGTACTCGGTGCGCCCAGGCGAGTTGATGCTGGACATCGGTTGCGGGAGCGGTTTGTCGCTGCTCGAGGCGCAGGCCATTGGCGCGCAGGTACGAGGCATTGAAGCGGATCCAAATGTCCGGCGTATCGCAGACGAACTGGGTCTGCAGGTCCACATAGGCAGCCTGCTCGACGAACCCTTCGCCAGCGAACGGTTTGATCTCGTCGTGCTTAATCAGGTGATCGAGCATGTTCCTGATCCGGACCAGACGCTTGAGCGTTTGCGCACCCGCTTGCGGCCCGGCGGGCGCGTGGTGCTGGTGTTCCCCAATGTCCGGTCATTCTGGTGTCGCCTCTCCGGCGTGCGCTGGATCAACTGGCACGTGCCTTACCACCTGCACCATTTCAGTCGAGGCGACTTCACGCAGATGGCAGCTCGCTGCGGCTATCGCATCAAGGCTGTTCGTACGGTTACTCCCAATCTCTGGACCGTGTTGCAGTTTCGGGCGAATCGGCTCGATATCCCGCGAGGCTCCCCGTCGCCGATGTGGGCTGTGTCCACGCCGCCTGCGGATAGGGCGGGTGTTCCGGTGCCGCCACCGGCACGCCGGTTAGTACGGCGTATCCTGCGGCGTATCGTGCTTGCTGGGCTCATGCTTCCGCTGGCCGTGATCAATCGCTCGATCGACGCGCTGGGCTGGGGCGATAGCCTGATGGTCGAGATCGTTCCCGTGGTAAAGCCATGACGGTCCATGTGTTGATGCCGGTGTTCAATCGACTTGCCATGACGCAGTCCATGCTTGAATGCCTGCGTGCGCAACAGGCTGACGAGCCGCTAGCCCTGATCGTGATTGATGACGGCTCCTCCGACGGTACTGGGGATTTCCTGCGTGCACAGGCCGACGTCACCGTGCTGCAGGGCGATGGTTCGCTCTGGTGGGGGGGGGGCATCGACCTGGGCCTGCGGCATGTGCTGACTACGGCATCTTCTGACGACTGGGTTCTGTTCGTGAACAACGACACGCGCATAGACAGGGGTTTTGTCCAGGCCTTGCTTGCCACTGCTCGCCAGCATGCGCCAGCAGCGGTGGGCAGCACGATCCGGGACATGCAGCCGCCGCATCGGCAGCTGTCAGTTGGCCCCCTGATCAACCCCTGGCGCCTGCGTGTGACGGATGCGATCAACGACCCATCAAAGAGAGAGGAGCTGGCGCGGGGGGTCATTTCAGTGGATGCGCTCAGCGGCCGCGGTGTGTTGTATCCTGTGCCCGCCCTGCGGGCTGTCCGTGGCATGCGCCCCCGCTGGCTACCTCATTATCTTGCCGACTACGAACTCGCTTTGCGCGTGCGATCGGCTGGGTGGCTTCTGTTGGTTAGTTCGTCAGCGGTGGTGTATTCAAATGAAGAATATGGCAATGCTTTTCGTGGTTCCAGCATGCGTGAGCGTTTATTCTCCGTCCGTTCACCGGCCTACTTACCGGCCCGGCTCAGTTTCTGGTGGAGTGCGAGCAGCTTGATGCAACGCGCCACTTTCCCTTTGCGCGCAGCCGCCTGCACACTGATTTCCATCTGCCGAAAAAAAGCATGAAGATCGCTATCGTCGATACTTATTACGCGGCCTTTCTGGCAGCGCACTATGCCGCAAATCCGGATTTGAAGGCGCTGCCGTATGCTCGTCAGCGTGACGCCCTGCTTGACCAGTGCTTCGGTACCTCGGACTTCTATTCCCGTCATCTCAATGAACTCGGTTGCGACGCGCAGGATCTGATTGTGAATTGCGTGCCGTTGCAGAAGTCATGGGCACGCGAGAGCGGGGCTCGCTACAGCCCGCTGGCCTTGCGGGTGCCGCACCGTTTCTTCCGCCTTCCGTGGATCGGTCGCAGGCTGGCAGCTTTGCCAGGTCTGGTCGAAATTGCGGTGGCCCAAGTGCAGGCGCTAAGTCCCGATGTCCTGTACTGCCAGGACTTAAGTTTCTTTCCCCCTGAGGCGCTCGCCAGACTCCGCAAGCACGTCAGGCTCGTGGTGGGCCAGATTGCCTGCCCACTGCCGCCTGAGCCTTTCCTCAAGAGCTACGACCTGATTCTCACCTCCTTCCCGCACTTCGTGCCCCGTCTGCGCGCGCTGGGTGTGGCATCGGAGTATTTCCGCATCGGCTTTGATACGAGGGTGCTGGAGAAACTGGGTGATGCGAACAAGGACATCGGCGCCAGCTTTGTGGGCGGCATCAGTCGTCACCACGGCAAGGCCATACCGGTGCTTGAATACCTGGCACGCAACACGCCGATTCAGTTTTTTGGCTACGGCGCTGACAGTCTGGATCAGGATTCGCCCATACGCGCGCGCCATCATGGCGAGGTGTGGGGGCTGGACATGTACCGCGCTCTGGCGCGCAGTCGCGTCACACTGAACCGGCACATCAATGTGGCCGAGAAAAATGCCAACAACATGCGCCTGTACGAGGCCACCGGCGTTGGCGCCTTACTCATTACAGATCGCAAGGACAATCTGGGCGAACTGTTTGAGGTCGGCAAGGAGGTCGTGGCCTACTCCAGCCCCGAGGAAGCGGCAGAGCTTATCCGTTATTACCTGGATCATCTCGACGAGGCCCGGGCGATTGCTCACGCCGGGCAGGCGCGTACCTTGCGCGACCACACCTACAAGCGCCGGATGGAGGAGTTGGTGCCGATTCTCGAACGGCACCTGGAGTCGAAACGCACATGAACGCGTCTGTACGGGCACTTCTGAACCGCTTTCCTCGCCTCAAGGCCCTGCTCAAGCGCATTCTGGGCTGGGTGCGCCCCTCTGCCGGGGTTTCATCCAACTACGTACAGTTGAAGGCGGGGGAGGCGGAGGAAGAGTCGAGCCGTCTGCGCGCTGCCTGGCAGGCAGAGGAGTTGCCCCGGAAACAGCGCGAACTGGTGGATGAGCAGCTCCTGGCCTATCGGCGTGGCGAGCCTGTTGATGTATTCGACGTCATGACTCGGGCCTTGCGCGCGCTGCCGTCTGACGTACGTGGCATGTCGGTGCTTGAAGTGGGCTGCTCCAGCGGCTTTTATTCCGAGGTTTTCGACATCGCCGGTATGGGTGTGGCATACGCTGGGTGTGATTACTCGGACGCCTTCATTGCGCTGGCGCGCCAGAAGTATCCGGCGTTGCGCTTTGACGTCGAAGATGCCACGGCCATGAACTATGGGCGCGATACTTTCGATGTGGTGATCTCGGGTTGCTGCCTGTTGCATATTCCGGAATACCAGGCTGCAGTTGCCGAGACGGCACGTGTCGCGCGTCGGTACGCCATCTTTCACCGTACCCCGGTGGTGGTGGGGCAGCCGAACAAGTATTACCGCAAGCAGGCCTATGGAGTGGAAACGGTGGAGATTCATTTCAACGAGCCGCAGTTTCTGGATTTGCTGGCCTCCTGCGGCCTGGAACTGATCGGAACCTATACGCTGGATGAGTCGGTTCACGGGGGCGTTGGCTCTGCAACTCGTACTTATGTATGCCAAAAAACAACCCAATGACAAAACGCTATTTCTGTACCCTGTTCGACAGCGGCTACCTGTTGAAGGGGGTCGCCATGTTGAAGAGCCTTGCGCGCTATTGTCCGGATGCACATGTCCATGTGCTGTGCATGGACCGGCAGACGCAGGACATTCTGACGAAGCTCGATCTTCCGCACATCAGTTGCATTCCCCTGTCTGATCTGGAAGACGAGGCTCTGCTCGAGGCCAAGAAAGATCGTGGCATCGCTGAATACTGCTGGACGTTGTCGCCCTGTCTGCCGTGGTATGTTCTGCAGAACAATCCGAAAATCGATTTCATTACCTATCTGGATGCGGATCTGCTGTTCTATTCATCGGTGCAGCCCCTGTTCGACGAGATCGGCGACAGTTCGATTGCTATCATCGAGCACCGCTTCACGCCACGCCTGCAGGACCGCGAAGTCAACGGCCGCTTCTGCGTCGAATGGGTGAGCTTTCGCCGCGACGAAGAGGGCATGGCCTGCCTGTCGCGCTGGCGTGAGCAGTGCATCGAGTGGTGCTACTACCGACTCGAAGAAGGCCGCATGGGGGATCAGAAATACCTGGATGAGTGGCCGGCCCGTTACCCCTCATGCCACATTCTCCAGCATCCGGGCGCCGGCATCGCGCCGTGGAATTACGCGCAGTATGCATTCGGTGAGGACCCGGTCGGGAATATAACAGTCCAGGGTGCACCGCTCATTTTTTATCACTTCCACCAGTTCCAGTTGCTGGACAACGGTAGCTTCGACCGCTTGTCCACTTTTTACACTTCGGAGTGTCCTGAGCCCGTATCCGTATATGAAGTCTATGAATCCAAGCTGAAGACGGTGCTCTCTGAAGTGCGGGCAGTCGTGCCGGGCTTTTCTGGCGGGCTCAAGCCTGTTGCCCAGGTTGCGCGGCGCCGCTGGGTGCAGCGCTTCGTGCCGCGATCCGTGAAGGACTTGCTGCACCGTTTTATCCGCTACTGATTCGCACATGACGACAGGCCTTATCAGTCCCTCCGGCGATCCGAAGATCACAGTCATTACCGTGTGCTTCAACAGTGCCGCCACGATCGGCGAAGCGCTGCAGTCGGTCGTTGAGCAGTCATGGCCCTATGTCGAGCACATCGTCATCGATGGCGCGTCGACCGATGCCACAATGTCCGTAATCGACCATTTCCGTCCCCGTCTGGCCCGCGTCGTCAGCGAGCCTGACCGCGGTATCTACGATGCCATGAACAAAGGGCTGGCGCTGGCCAGCGGCGAAATCGTGTGCTTCCTTAACGCCGACGACATGTACGCGCACAATCATGTATTGGCCGAGGTGGCTGGCGCCATGAGCCGGCATAAATTGGATGCGCTATTCGGGGATGTCGTTTTTTTCAAGCCGGATACGCCTGACAAGGTTGTCCGTCGCTACCGCTCCCATCATTTTCATCCCGGCGGTATCGCGCGCGGCTGGATGCCGCCGCATCCGGGCTTGTTCGTGCGTCGTGCCGTATTTGAACGGGTCGGCGGCTTTCGCGAAAATTACCGGATCGCGGGTGATTTTGAGTTCGTGGCGCGCGCATTCGGGACAGGTGATTTGCGCTACCAATATCTGCCCGAGGTGCTGGTAAAAATGCGTACAGGCGGTGTTAGCACTGCGGGCTGGCGCAGCAAGCTGCTGCTCAACAAAGAGGTGCTGCGAGCCTGCCGCGAGAACGGCATCCAGACCAGTATGCTTAAAATCCTTACCAAATACCCGGCCAAGCTGCTTGAGTTGTTGCATAGATGAAGACACTGGTAACGGGTGCTACCGGCATGGTGGGTCGTGCGTTGTGTAAGTTGCTGATCGCAAGGGGCTACGGAATCGTTCCCGCAGTGAGGCAGCCCGCAGGGCTGTCGGATGAAGTCGTAACCGGCGATATCGGGCCAACGACGGACTGGTGCATGGCGCTTAAAGGTTGCGTTGCGGTCGTGCATCTGGCTGCGCGGGTTCATATGATGGAAGACGATGTACAGAATCCGCTGGCGCTGTATCGTGCAACCAACACCGAAGCTACGCTCAATCTAGCCCGTCAGGCGGCGCAGGCCGGGGTGAGGCGCTTTGTTTTCATCAGCACTATCAAGGTCAACGGCGAAGGGCGCGATGAAGCGTATCGCGAGACCGATGCGCCAGCGCCCGAGGACGCGTATTCGATTTCCAAATGGGACGCCGAGCGGGGTTTGCGGGAGATAGCTGCGGAAACTGGGCTTGAGGTCGTCATCCTGCGTCCGCCGCTGGTGTATGGGCCAGGGGTGAAGGCGAATTTCTTGCGACTATTGCGTACAGTCGCGCGTGGCTGGCCGCTGCCCTTGGGGGCGATTCGCAACCGGCGCAGCCTGCTGTATCTGGGCAATTTCGTCGATGCGATCCGGGCATGCGTCGAACATCCGGCCGCAGCCGGGCAGACCTTTTTGCTCGATGACGGCGAGGCGGTCTCGACGCCGGAGCTAATTCGCGCAGTGGCGCATGCACTGGACCGGCCGGCGCATCTGCTGGCAGTGCCTGTGAAGGTGCTCGCATTCGCTGGAGCGCTTTTTGGTAAACGCGCCGCTGTGGCGCGGCTGACGGGGTCGCTGTGGGTGGACAGTTCGCTGATCAGGTCGCGCCTGGGATGGACGCCGCCGTATTCAATGAAAGCAGGCCTGGCGGCGACAGTGGCTTCGGCAAAATGAACGGGCTAGCTGTCATCTCTGCGTTTGCCGTTTGCTGGCTGACTTTGGCCTGGCTGCTTCGACGCGGCCGCCTGCCGATGGACCATCCCAACGAACGCTCGCTGCACGCAACGCCGACGCCACGCATCGGCGGGCTGGGCATCATGGCCGGGGTGGGTGTCGCCAGTGTGTGGCTGGCTGATGGAATGCTGTTGCCGGTCATGCTGCCAGCATTTTCGTTGGCAGCGTTGTCGCTGCTGGACGATGTGCGTGGCCTGCCGGTGGCGGTGCGCTTTCTGGCACATTTTGCTGCGGCCGTTGCATGCCTGCCGGCACTGGGTCTGACCGGCTGGGCCCTGCTGGCGGGCACGCTGGCGGTGGTGTGGATGACCAATCTGTATAACTTCATGGACGGTTCGGACGGGCTGGCGGGCGGTATGGCTACCATCGGTTTCGGTGCGCTGGCCCTGGCCGCCTGGCTGGACGATGCGTCGGGGCTGGCCGCATTCTGCGCAGCGATTGCGGCAGCGGCGCTGGCCTTTCTGCGCTTCAATTTCCCGCCGGCGCGGGTGTTCATGGGCGATGCGGGTTCGATCCCGCTGGGATTTATGGCGGCTGCGCTCGGCATCTTGGGGGCGCAGCAGGACGTGTGGCCGTGGCTGTTTCCGCTGCTGGTGTTTTCGCCGTTCATCGTCGATGCCACTGTGACGCTCATCCGTCGCGCGCTGCGCGGAGAAAAAGTCTGGCGGGCTCACCGTTCTCATTATTATCAGCGGGTGGTATTGCTGGGGGCTTCGCATCGCCAGCTTGCCCTCGTGGCCTATGCGCTGATGCTGGCGGTGGCCGGGCAGGCCTTCGCGCTGCTGCTTTATCCGCAATACACCGCCTGGTTGCTTATACTGTTGGCCGCAATTTATCTGTTGACCTTCCTGGCCATCGATTGGCGTTGTAACCGAATTTCCGAATGAACCTTAATTCCCGCACCGTCGCCATCATCCTGCACGACATTCTGGTGGCGATTTTTGCCTGGCTGGCCGCGTATTGGCTGCGCTTCAACCTGACGATGCCGCCCGAGTATCAGGCGGCGGCGCTGTCCACGCTGGCCTGGGTAGTGCCGCTGCAGGCGGTGGTGTTCTGGCGCTTCGGGCTTTACCGCGGCATCTGGCGATTCGCCAGCCTGCCCGATCTCAAGCGCATCGTGCTGGCCGTCGGACTGGCGGCGCTGCTGGTTCCGCTGGTGCTGGTCCTGTTCCGCGTCAGCGCGGTGGTGCCGCGCTCGGTTCTGATCCTCGATCCGTTGCTGCTGGTGATCCTGATGGGCGGCAGCCGCCTCGCCTACCGCGCCTGGAAGGAGCATCGCCTCGCCAGCGTGCTGCATCCGGACAGCAAGCCGGTCCTGGTGGCCGGCGCTGGTTCGGCGGCCGATTTCCTGCTGCGCGAACTGGCGCGCAATCCGGCGGGATTCCACGTGGTCGGCCTGCTGGACGACAGCCGTGACAAGCAGGGGCGGCTGGTGCAGGGGATCCCCGTGCTGGGTCCGCTGGATGATGCCGCAGCGGTGGCAAAAAAAATGGAGGTGGACGATGTGGTGCTGGCATTGCCGTCCGCCGCGCATGAGGTGCGCAAGCGCATCACCCAGGCCTGTGCCGAAGCCGGGCTGAACGTGCTGACGATCCCTTCGCTCGAGGATCTGGTGGCGGGCAAGGTGTCGGTGTCCAGCCTGCGCCGCATCGAACTCGACGATCTGCTCGGACGCGACCCGGTGCAGCTCGACGACAGCGGCCTGCACCAGTTGCTGACCGGCCAGGTGGTGATGGTGACCGGCGCGGGCGGCTCGATCGGCTCCGAGCTGTGCCGCCAGATCGCGCGCTTCGAACCGGAGAGGCTGGTGCTGTTCGAGCAATCCGAGCTGGCGCTGTATGCGATGGAGCAGGAACTGCCGCAGCGTTTTCCCGGCATGCAGATCGTCCCGGTGATCGGCGACGTGAAGAACGCCGCCTGGGTGAACCGGGTGATGGCGGAGCAGTGGCCTGCCGTGGTATTCCATGCCGCCGCCTACAAGCACGTGCCGCTGATGGAAAACGACAACGCTTGGGAAGCGGTACGCAACAACGTGCTCGGAACCCAGGTGGTCGCCGCTGCCGCGCAGGCGCATGGGGTGATCAAGTTCGTGATGATCTCCACCGACAAGGCGGTCAACCCGACCAACGTCATGGGCGCGACCAAGCGGCTGGCCGAGATGGCCTGTCAGGCCATGCAGCAACCGACTGGTACGCGCTTCGTCTCGGTGCGCTTCGGCAACGTGCTCGGTTCATCCGGCAGCGTGATTCCCAAGTTCCAGAAGCAGATCGAGGCTGGCGGGCCGGTGACGGTGACGCATCCCGAGATCACGCGCTACTTCATGTCGATCCCCGAGGCCGCACAACTGGTGCTTCAGGCCGGCCTGATGGGGGAGGGTGGCGAGATCTTCGTGCTCGACATGGGCGAACCGGTGAAGATCGCCGAGCTGGCCAGGCTCATGATCCGGCTGTCGGGGGCCGACGAGGATCGCATCCGCATCGAATACAGCGGCCTGCGTCCGGGTGAAAAACTCTACGAGGAATTGCTCGCCGACGATGAGTCGACGTTGCCCACGCCGCATCCCAAGCTGCGGGTCGCGAAGGCGCGTGTAGCGATGGACACGTTGGCGAAAGAGCTCGATGAGTGGTTCGGGTCTGAACGTTTCCAGACCGAGGCGGCTGTCAAACAGGCGCTGACCAGATGGGTGCCCGAATACAGTCCCCAAAACTGAGCGCCATCAATATATTGCCGATCAGGACGCGCGGTCCGCTTTATGCGTTGAAAGCAGGCTCGCGCACAGCAAGGCGACCATCAGCCAGATCAGGGTTGACCACTGGGCCGTGTAAAAGGATGGATGGGTGCTGAACGGGAATAGCCAGGCGAGCGTACCCATGGCAAACGGCAAGGAACGGATTTTCTGTTCCTGGCTTGCCAGTCGCCAATGCCTCACCAGCAAGGAATAAAACAAGACCAGTCCTACAAGCCCTGTCAGCCCCGTTTCGCTCGTGACTTCCAGGATGATCTGATGCGCATAGAATGCGCCCGTCGGCCGGCCAGACGTTTCATTCATGGATACGAAAGGGTCGTCAGGCTGTGCAAACTCGGGATAGGCATAGCGAAAGGCCCTGACCCCAACCCCGTTGACGGGATGCGCGTCGATCATGGCAAAGGCGTCTTTCCAGAGCGTCCAGCGCAGGGAAAGCGCCTGGTCGATCTTGGCTTCGTCGCCGGAAAAAAGCAGCAGGGTTTGATCCAGCCGCTGCTTCGCGGCAGGGGTCTCGAATACGGCATAGGTCCCTGCCAGTCCGGTCAGCGCGACCACCGCACCGACTTTCCAGAACGGCACATCGCATCGTCGTGTCTCTGAAAGGACCAGCCATATGCAAACAAGGCCAAAGCTCACCCAGCCGCCCCGGCTGCCTGCAAGAACGACCACCGCCCCCGTCAGGACTGCCGCCAGCAGCATCAGGGCCGGTTTGGCGCGGAGTGCAAGCAGGAGGAATGGCGCAAGCACCGGCAAGGCATTGCCCAGCTTCAACCCGTCCTCACCGAATATTCCATTGAGTCGGCTGGACGCCTGCGCGTATCCGAATAAATCCTGGCCGACCGCGGCCTGGAACAGCGCATCGATTACCCAGAATGCAGTCAACCAGGCCAACAGCTTGAAAAGCAGCGATACCTGGCCCGGCTTGCGCATCGCCCAAATAATGAGCAGGCCGGCGAGATAGAAACGGATGAAAACCAGAACCGTGCTGCCAGACTTTTTCACGTCGTAGCTGTCCGGGGCAGAAAGCAGCATGGGCAGCCAGATGCAGGCAAACAGGAGCGTGAAAAGCCTGACGGCCGGTTCCTGGAGAAAAGCCCTGCCGTATTTGTACAAGAGCACGCCCCCGCCGATCGTCATGATCAGGAGGGGCAGTTCGACCGACCGTTTGAAGGGAAACAGCAGGAAGCAGGAAAAAATCAGCCAGGTGAAGTGCTGGGGTTTAATAAAGCGTGTCATAAGCGTGTTGGATTGTGCCGAGTCTGCCTGCTGGCAGCCCGCTTCTTCCTAAAGAGACAGTCATTCTGATGCGCCGCATGGCGGCGTTCACGTTTGCAGGCCATTCAGCGCCGCATCCAGTTGATCGCGCACTACCGCGTCCGAAAAGTATTGCCGGCTGGTATGTGAAGCGGCCTCGCCAAGCTCACGCAGCCGGGCGGGGTTCGCTGCTAGCGTCGCCACGCGGTCTGCCAGGGACCGGGCATCCCCCGGCGGGACCCAGACAAGTCCGCTCTGCTCTGCCGTGGCCAGGCCCTCCGGATACGCGCTGGCCGAACGCGTGATCACCGGCCTGCCGCAGGCCAGCGACTGGAATACCTTGTTGGGGATGACCCGGCCTGCCTTCGGTGTCGTGCCGAAGACGCCGAGCAGGATGTCGGCCTGGTGAATGCGCGCCGGGAGGCGCTCATACGGCGTCCAGTCTTCGAACCTCGCATTTTCCAGCCCGCGGGCTCTGTCCTCGCATTCCTTGCGCAACGGTCCCTGTCCCAGGAGAACCCATGTTACCGGCGGACCTTGATACAGTCGTGCGGCCTCGACGACGATCTGGGGGCCCTGCAAGGGGATGAAGCTGCCGTAGAACAGCACCTCCAGAGGCCTGTCCCCCCCCTCATCGGATGGCAGACGTGCCGGCTTGAAAAGGGCTTCCTCGGCGCCGACGTAGACCACCGCGAGTTTTTCTCTGGGAACGCCCAGCACCCGGGAAAAATAATCGGCATGGGCGGGGGTGTCGGCAATCACCCTGTCGGCGCGCTGAAGCAGGCCTTGCTCCCAGGCAAGCAGGTGGCGCGCGCGCGAACTCCCGGCCTTCAGTTTCCCGCGCTCGTCGACCTGTTTGTCATAGGCGGAAATGAGCGGATCAAAAACCAGGGGAACGCCCTGACGCTGTGCCCAGCGGCTCGCCGCCGCCAGGTCGCGTTGCCTGAAGCAGGGCACCCAGACCAGATCGGGCCGGGGCACTCGATGCAGCCTCGCTTCCCAGTCGGCCAGCCCGGCAAATTTCGGATGGAAATCCCGGACCTGCCACCCGAGATCGGCGAACAGCTTGCGCAGGACGCGGTTGCGGGAGTAGCCGGGGTCGAAGCGCCCCCACCATAGAACGGTTGGCAAGCCTACTTCCCTCGCCTGGCCAGCCGATGCAGCTCGCGCGCCTTGGCCAGGCGGATGAAGCGCTGGAACGCATACATGTGGCTGACGACGATGCCGTCGATGCCGTTGACGAATTCGCGCCGCAGAAAGTAGGACTTGAAGAAGGCGAGGAGGGGAATGAGCAGCAGGTTCAGCGCGGAGGGATCGCGTCCCTTCTGGAACAGGTCCTGAGCTCTGGCCGTCGATGCGAAATTGGCCTTGTCCACATGGTGGCTGAGGGAGCGAAACGAGCGATGGTTGACCATGCCCTTCAGGTGCCCCACCCGGCCTTCATGTACGATGACCGAATCGTGCACCGGAGAGTCCTTGAAGCCGGCGAAGGTCTTGCGGTACAGGCGCACCGGATGGTGGAAGGCCGTCCAGCGGTGTCCGCTTTCCTGAAACGGATACAGCGGCAGTATCGGCAGCGTGTAGGCTACATCGCCTGGCAGTCCGCTCTGGAACAGCGCCCGGATTTCTGCCCCGAGCTCGGGCGTGATCTCCTCGTCGGCATCCAGATTCAGCAGCCAGTCGTTGCGGCACAGCCCTTCGCCGAACACCTTCTGCGGGCCGTAGCCGCGCCATGCGTTGGACACCACCCGCGCACCCAGCGATTCGCTGACGGCCACCGTGTCGTCCCGGCTGCCGCTGTCGATCACGATGACCTCGTCCACCCAGTCCTTCACGCTGTTGATCGTGAGGCCGATGCGGTCCGCCTCGTCCTGGGCGATGATGAATACGGAGACGGGGAGTCGTGTCGTCATGGCGCTTCGATACCAGGCGTGGCGGCTTCGGGCATCCTTCTCGCGATCACGCGCAGGCTCGGCTTGTGCAGCACGGGCAAAAAGAACAGCACCTCGAAGCCGGCGTTTCGCAGAAAACGGGTGATCTGGTCACGGCCAAAGTAGATCAGATGTTCCGGAGGACATACTTCCTTCCACGCCAACAACTGCGGGGCGGTGCGGTAGCGGCTCGCGTCGGGGCTGGTGAGATACAGGATGCCGCCCGGCCTGACCAGAACCGACAAGGCATCGGCCAGCGTGTCGAGCCCGGTCAGGTGCTCGATCATTTCAGCGCACAGCACCGCGTCGTAACGAACGCCTTTCGAGGCCGCGTCCTGGGCGGTGCCGACATTGAAGTCGCACTGGCCATACGCGCTGCGCGCCAGCCCGATCGCCTGTTCGCTAAGGTCGTAGCCTGTGGCCTTGAATCCCAGCCTGCGCGCGGCTTCTACGGCAAAGCCGATGTTGCAGCCCAGGTCCAGGAAATTTCCCTTGCGTGCCAGCAGCTTGAGCGGCAACAGCCTGCGCCACCAGCGACGAACTTTCCGAGTCGCGTTGCGCTCGTTTTTTGCGTTCGCATAATATTGCCTGTAGAAGGCATCCAGTTCGCTGGCGGACGGCATGTCCCGCACAAAGCGCAGCCCGCAGCCGCCGCACGCCACAAGCTCGAAACCGTTTTTCTCCCCCAGGGGTTCGAGACCGGTGCCGTGGCATAGCGGGCAGGCACCCTCCCCATGCTGTCGCATCTCTTGGTGCGGTGCGTGCTCATTGCCGGCCATCTGATGCCACTCCTTCATTTCGTGTTGATCCGATCCGGTCGTTCGCCTGGTTCGGGAAATCCCGCTGCGCATTTTTTCCCTATACTCCCGGGGTCAGGCGTGGACGCCTGGCGCATGCATTTTCCATGGCAGCGTGATAATACTTGACCGGATCGCCTCCTCAAATCACACACGATGACAAATCCCTCCGTCGAGCAGACGCCCCAAATTCGAGTCAAGGTCATTTCGCCCATTCCGGAGCGGTATTTCCTGCACCAGCTCCCCCAGGGCAATCCGGTGTGGGGCAGCTGTCGTTTCAGCTTCGATCCGACAGACCGGCATTATGACTGGCTGGTTGTGTACGAAGACCTGCGGACGGCAAACAAGGATCCGCGGAAAAACCGCCTCGAGGAACTGGCCTGTCCGCGTCGGCATACCATGCTCACCACCAGCGAGCCGTCCTCGATCAAGCACTACGGCAATGCCTACGCAAGCCAGTTTGGCTGCGTGCTGACCAGCCAGGAGGCCTGGGCGCTTCCGCATCCGGACAGGATTTTTTCCCAGGCCGGTCTGATCTGGATGTATGGCATCGGGGCCCATCACGAAATCGCCTTCGATGACATGGTCGCGCACCCGCCTGCGGCCAAGGCCCACGATCTGTCCATGGTGTTCTCGCCCAAGCGGATGCGGCACACGCTGCATCATCGCCGCTTCAGTTTCATGCGGGACCTGATGCCGCTACTGCCGGAGATGCACGTCTATGGACGGGGCGCGCGCCCGCTGGACGACAAGGCCGAGGCGCTGGATGCCTATCGCTATCATGTGGCGATCGAGAACTACATCGGCCCGCATCACTGGACCGAAAAGCTGTCCGATGCCTTCCTCGGCCTGACCCTGCCTTTCTACGCGGGCTGTCCCAACGCGGCGGACTATTTCCCGCCTGAAAGCTTCATCCCGGTCGACATGAAGGACCCTGCCGGTGCTGCGCGCATCATTCGCCAGGCCATCATGGACAACGAATACGAGAAACGGCTGCCTGCCATCATCGAGGCACGCCGTCGGGTGCTGTTCGAGCACAATCTATTCGCGGTGATTTCGCGCGAAATCGAGAAGCGGCATCGTCCCGATGCGCAAGCCGGCGATCAGGGCGTCATCTACTCGCGTCACGCCTTGCGGAAGAAGAGCCTGTCGCACGGCCTGCAGGTCGTGTACGGGAAAGCACGCGCTCGCGCCGTCCATCTGATCCGCGGGCATTAGATACGCGAACCAGGTACGGCCGGGTACGGCCTACTGCCCGCCCTGTCTGCGCGGCGTGCGGGCGAGCTGTTCATACAGATCCAGCGTTTGCGACAGCATGTTGCGCAGCGGGAAGAAATCCCCGGCCGGGACTGGACTGGGCTGCTGCACCAGTTGAACGATGCGCTGACATGCCTCGTCGATGCGCTCCATCGGCAACAACCCTGCCGGATAGATGGCACGCAGGATTTCGCCGACGCCGCCGTGGTCGTAGCCCGCGGTCGGCACGCCCAGCCGCAGCGCCTCCAGCGTGGTGCGGCCGAACGATTCGGGCTGGGTGGAAAGCGACAGCACCAGATTCGACATGGCGAGGATGTTCTTCAGGTCGTCGCGCTGGCCGGTGAAGCTGATGTCGGCTTCCAGGCCCGTGCTGCGAACGCGGTAGCGCAGTTTCTGCAGATAGCGCTCCTTGGACGCCGACGCGCCGCCGACGATCAGGCCGTGCACCGGCAGCCCGCGCCGCTTCAGCCGGGCGATCAGCTCGATGAAGTCTTCGTGGCCCTTGAGCCGGGTGATGCGGCCGGGCAGGGTGAGCAGCTGCTTGCCGGCGGCGTTCGGAAACTGCGCAAAGAATGCCAGCTGCCAGGCCGGGTCGGGCTTCCAGCCGTGCGGATAGGCTTCGCCGTCGACGCCGCGGTGGATGACCTGAATGCGCCAGGGCAGGGTGTCGGGGTATTCGCGCAGGATGTAGTCGCGCACGGTGTTGGACACCGCGATCACGCGCTCGCCCTGCGTCATGATGCGGCTGTAGCGGTTGACGCCGTACATCCCGTGCACCGTGGTGACGAGACGCGGGCGGGTGGCCGGATTCATGCCGCGCCAGGCCAGCCAGGCGATCCATGCCGGCACCCGTGAACGCGCGTGGACGATGTCGATCTTCTGTTCCAGCAGGAATTTCCGCAGTTTGCCGACCAGCAGCAGCGTCCTGAACGATTTGGTGCCGATGGGCCAGGTGTGGTGTTCCGCGCCGCTTGCGGTCAGCGGCGCGACCAGGCGTCCGCCCGCCGACATTACCAGCGCGCGGTGGCCGTGGTCGACCAGCGTCTGGGCCACTTCGAGGGTGCCGCGTTCCACCCCACCGGACTCCAGCGCGGGCAGCAATTGCAGGACGGTCAGTTTTTTTTCTTCAGCCATTCGTTCTTATCTTTTCTTGAGCCATTCAAGTATCCACGCCGCACAGCGGTCGGCTTCAGCCAGCGGGTGCAGGTTGGGGTGCAGGGTGCCGTGGGCGCACCAGTTGATGAAGCGGGTGATGCGCCGGTCGTCGGCAAGCTGGGCGATAGCCCGGGCGACTCGGCTTTTCGGATTGACCGGCAGGTCGAGCACGCCGACCGCGGCACCTGCAGACAGGGCCTCGAATACCATCGATGCGCTGTCGGGCGTCACCCAGACGGTGGCGCTCCTGGCGAGCTGTTCGGGCAGCCAGTCGGGCGTCGTGGCGGTGTGGGGAACGACGCTTAGATTGGGGTGCGCGGACAGCTGCGCAAGAAAATCCGCCGGGGTGCGGCGCGAACTGGCGAGCGTCCATTGCGTCTGGGGCGTGCGCGCGAGAATGCTCTGGATCTGCACCTGGATCGCGTCGCTGTCCCATTCGAAATGCGGCGAGGCGCCGCCGATCAGCAGCAGGCCGCGGTGCGCATCGCGGACGGATGCCGGACGAATGCGGTTGAGCGCGCCTTCCGTCACCAGCGTATGCGCATCCGCCGCAATGCCGTCGTGGCGCGGAAGAATGCACAGATCGAAGCAGCGGCGCGGCAGGCTGGGTTTCATCAGCACCACGGCGCGCCCGCCGCGTGCCCGGCGCGCCGCCAGCAGCGTCAGATGCGTCGCGTGGCCCGCACCCAGGATCAGGTCGGGCGCAGGAGACGGCGCACCCGGAAAGCGTTTCAGCAGCAGCGCCAGCCAGGCGCGCCAGACGGGCAGGGCAGCCAGGGTGACGATCTCGGTGGGGGTTGCGCGCGCCAGCGCCTCGGCCAGCCCCAGCGACTGGTTCAGGTGCCCAGGCTTGCCGTCGCTGATGACCCAGACGGCCAGAGACAGACGAATCCCGGCCGCTTCAGGCAATGAACGGCTCCGTTTGCCTGCCGATGATGTCCCGTGTCCGATCCGGCCCCGCGTTGCGGGAGCGGCGCCCGTTGGCGTCGTCGAGTAGGGGCGGGAGAGGAGCGTGGAGCATCGAGATGGGGTGTTATTTTCAGTGGCGCAAAGTGTAAACCATCCTGCGATGGCGGCGACGCGCTACAGCGCGGCGCCCCAGCTGCGCGCCAGCGCGGCCTGCCAGCGATACGGCGCCGGATCGAGCGCCGGCTGCCCGCCTTCCATCAGGTCGACCAGCAGTTCCGCCGAGGCCGGCGCCATCGTCACCCCGTAGCGGTAATGCCCGGTGTTGACGAACACATTGTCGAAATCGGGATGGCGGTCGATGACCGGGATGTTGTCGGGCGAACCGGGGCGAAGACCGGCCCAGTGCCGTACCGGCTGGATATCCGACAGCGCGGGCAGCAGTTCGGCCGCTTCGAGATGCAGGCGCTGTCGGGTGGCGGCATCGGTTGCCTTGTCGAAGCCGGCGTCTTCCAGCGTGCTGCCGGCCAGCACATGGCCGTCGCGGCGCGGAATCAGATACAGGCCGCTGCGATACAGAATCGTGTCGAGCACGCCCGACTCCAGCTTGAACAGCAGCATCTGCCCGCGGATCGGCCGGATATGCGGTGTGGCGGCAAGACCGGCCAGCCCCAGGCCGGACCAGGCGCCGGTGGCCAGCACCATTTTGTCCGCAGGGAGGGTGTCGGTTGCAGTTTGCACCGCGTTCACCCGCCCCCCCCGCGTCTGCACGCCGGTGACCGCGCAGTGCTCGCGGATCGTGCCGCCAAGCCGTACCACGGCGGCACGCAACGCCGCCACCAGGCGCGGGTTGCGCACCTGCGCCACCTCGGGCAGCCAGACCGGATTCCGGCCGGAGAAGCCGGATGGCAAAGATACGATCGGCGGCAGATTCTGTTCCGCGGCCATGCCGTGCGTTGCGCACCAGGCCAGCGCCCGGTCCGGCGACTCGACGTCCAGCGCCAACATCCCGCAGCGCCAGAATTCGGCATCCCGTCCCGATAGCGCCTCGATCTCCGCCACCCAGTCCGCATAGGCCGCCATCGAGCGCACGGCCAGCGATGCAACCGGATCGGCATATTCCCAAGGCAGCAAGGGCGACAGTATTCCGCCGCCCGCCCATGACGATTCGCCGCCTGCCGTACCGCGATCCAGCAGGGTGACGCGGTGGCCGCGCTGCAAAAGTCCGAGCGCGGCGCTCAAGCCGGAGACGCCGGCGCCGATAATGATGAGGTTGAGATTCAATGAGATAGCCTAAATTCGCCGCTCATTCTAGCAAAGCGGCCATTGGTCCGTGGAGGGTGGCGCCGGCTTTGAGGGCCGGTTAAGGTGCAATCAGGATAGGTGGAAGATGAAAAACAGAATATCTGGATTCACGCTGATTGAATTGATGGTCACGGTTGCCGTGCTGGCCATCCTGGTGACGGTTGCGATACCGAATTACCAGGCTTTTGTGGTGAACTCGCGGATGACGGCGCAGGCCAACGACTTTCTGGCCTCGCTCAGTCTGGCCCGTTCCGAGGCGGTCAAGCGCAATGCACCCGTCAGCATGAACGCTGTCGACGGTGACTGGGCAAGCGGCTGGGAGATCGTCGACGCCGGCGGCAACGTGCTCAGGGTGCACCCCGCGCTGGAAGGCGAGAGCAGCCTGGACGGCGATGCGACCACGATCACCTTCCAGTCGAACGGCCAGGCCGGTGCCACCACCTTCAATCTGTGCAATCCGGATACCAGCATTGCGCCGGGACGCGATATCGCAATCGAAGTGTCGGGCCGGGCATCCGTCGCCAAACCGGGAACATGCAGCTAACGATGAACATCATGCACAAGCAAAGCGGATTCAGCATGCTCGAAGCCCTCATCACCCTGCTGATCGTCAGCCTGGGGCTGCTGGGGATCGCGGGCATCATCGCCAACAGCCTCAAGGTCAACCAGGGCGCGCAGGCGCGCTCCCAGGCAAGCTGGCTGGCCAACGACATCATCGACCGCATGCGCGCCAACAGGACGACGGCGGAGGCTACACCCGCTGCCTATACCCTTGCGGGGTGCGATGCGATCCCGGCCGTCAATCTCGTTGCAACAGCCGATCTTACCCAGTGGTGCGCCGCTGTGACGGCGGCACTGCCGGCCAGTACCGGATCGGTGGCACTGGCGGCCAACAAGGTGACCGTGACCGTGGGGTGGGATGATTCATCGCGCCTGGAGGGGGATGCCGTCGTGGATGGCAGTGGAACGTTCGTGGTGGAGACCCGTCTATGAAACCCGGTTTCAATCCTTCCCTTACCGAGCCGCAGCGTGGCATGGGTCTGGTCGAGCTGATGATCGGCATGACCATCGGCCTGATCGTACTGATGGCGCTCGGCTATTTCTTTATCGGCAGCACCCAGGCCAACCGGACCCACAACGATGTCTCGCGCATGCAAGAAAGCGGGCGCCACGCGATGGAAATCCTGGGGTCGGCGATACGCCAGGCCGGCTATCGCACTGATGCTGATGTTGCCTTCGCAGGCACGGCGCTGGATGGCACCAATGACACCCCCGATACCCTGACCGTTCAATATGATGCGCAGGAGGGCGGCGAGCCGGATTGCAGCGGTGCCAATGTCGCTGCCGGCGCTTTGGTGACCTACGCCTTTGAGGTCACTGGTGGCTTGCAGCTCACCTGCAACGACCAGCCGGTCGCCGACAACATCGAAGACATGCAGATCACGTACGGCATCGACAGCAACAAGGACGGTGTCATCGAATCCTATAAAGCAGCACCCTCCGCTGTCGAGTTCGGCCAAGTGGCTGCGGTCAACGTCGCCCTCACCGTGCGCGGCCCCACTGCCAATGCGGCGACCGGCGGCGACGGTTTCCTGCGCCAGACGTACACCTCAACCTTCACCGTCAGAAACCAGGCCAGGTGAGCGACATGATGACCCCTTCCCTGAACATGAAATCCCGGCAGTCCGGCGTCGCCCTCGTCACCGGATTGATCTTCATGGTGGTGCTGACCATCATCGTCATTTCGGCCTTGCGCAGCGCCACGCTGGAAGAGCGCATGGCAGCCAATGCGCGCAACCGGCAGGTGGCGCTGCAGGCGGCCGAGGCGGTATTGCGCGATGCCGAGATCAGCATCACGGGTGACCTCGCTGCCGGCGTCGCTGCAGCCGCGCCTTTCGATCCGTTCACGCCTTCGCTTTTCAAAGCAGATTGCACCGGCGGTTACTGCAACAAGCCCGTTGCAGGCGCTGCGCCGCGATGGCAAAACGACGCGATCTGGAGCGCCGGTTCGTCCCGCGAGGGCACGACCGTCATCGACGGCGTATCGGCCGCACCCCGCTACATCGTGGAGATTGTGAACACCCCGATTAATACCTCACCGTGCGACAAGGTGTTGTACCGCATTACCGCCCGCGCCCAGGGGCAGGACAACTCCACCGTGTTCGTGCAGACCATGGTTCGGGCCCAGCCGGGCCTCTGTCCTTGATTCCGAGTTCGATGCATTGGAGACCATCATGAATGCTTACGTGAATGTACACCTGAAAAGCCGCGCGGCGCTGGCGTGCTTACTCATAGCGTTGGGGCTAGGAGTCGCGAAGGCCGCCCCGATTTTCGACCCTGACGTCCAACCGGTTGGCTATGTCGGGATGCCCGATGTCAGCGCCTATATCGTCACCTCCGGAACCGAGAAGATATATGCGATCGACTACAGCTCGCACGACTGGAGCGGCAACCTGCATGCTTACCCCATCGAGCCGACTGGCGCGATCAACCCGTTGGACGAGTGGTCGGGCGGTGCAGCCGCAAAAATCGACGAGCAGAACGTATCATCCGGTGCCTGGAATCCGACCGGCCGCTTCATCGTCACCATGACCGATGGGGAGGGTGTCCCGTTCACCTGGGGGAGCCTCTCGACCAGCCAGAAGACGGAGCTCGATTCCGCTTCGGCCGCCTTGACCAGTTCGCCCGTGCTCAACTACATCCGGGGTGACCGCAGCAACGAGGATCCGGATGGAGTCAAGTACCGGGCGCGTGCAACCGTGCTCGGCGACATCATTCATTCGACGCCGGTCTACTGGAATGACGGCACCACCAAGACAGTATTCGTCGGCGCCAACGACGGCATGCTGCATGCGATCGATGCCGCGAGCGGCGCTGAGCGTTTTGCTTATGTACCCTCGATGCTGCTTTCCAGGCTCGGCAACCTGAAGTCGAACCCCTACATCCACAAATATTTCGTCGACGGGCGGATGGACGTCCGCAAGTTCGGCACCACCACGTATCTCGTCGGCGCGCTGGGGGCGGGCGGCAAGGGCCTGTTCGGGCTGGACGTGACCAATGCGGCTGCAACCGACGAAGCCGACGCGGCCTCGAAGGTGCTGTGGGAAATCACGCCTGCAACCGGCGGGTATGCCAACCTTGGGTATGTCTACGGGCAGCCTGTACTAGCCAGCTTGGGTGCGACGCCGGTGGCCATCGTCGGCAACGGCTACAACAACACGGGCAACGGCCACGCTTCGCTGTTCGTGATCAACGCGGCGACCGGCGAGCTGATAGCGGAAATCGACACCGGCTCCGGTTCCGCCGGCAGCCCCAACGGGCTGTCGTCGCCGACCGTCGTCGACGCCGACGTGGATGGCCAGATCGACTACGCGTACGCCGGCGACATCGACGGCAACCTATGGAAATTCGATCTGTCGGCGAATACCGCGACCCTGCTGCACACGACCTCTCCGGCACAGGCCATCACCATGGCGCCGGGGATCAAGTCGCATCCTGACGTCGGCTTCATGGTGACCTTCGTGACGGGTCGCATGTTCACCGATGCGGACGAGACTGATACGGCGATACACTACGCCTACGGCATCTGGGATACACCCGGATCGAACACCGACTTGCTCGAGCAGACTCTCACCGAGCGGGAATACACCGGCGTGTCGCCTTCCGTGCGGGTACGGACGGCCACTAACCATGCGCCCAACTGGGGCACCGGCGGGCACAAAGGCTGGCGGACACCGCTGCCGGTCGGGGGCGAACGCGTGGTCGGCGACGGCGCCAACGTTACCGACTCGGTGTTCGTGTTCATGAGCACGAACCCGACGATTTCGCCGACGGCCACGCCGCCGGGCGCAAACTGGTGGATGCAGCTCAATGCGCTGACGGGGGGCGACAACGGCAGCGCCTACTTCGATTTGAATGGCGACCGTGCGTTCGACTCGGACGACGGCGTCGACGTCGCCGGCACGCGAATCGCTGTGGCCGGGCGCTACATGGGGGGCGGCGTCCGTTCTCAGCTGATCCGGCTTTCCACCACTGGGGTGTACGTCTATCAAGCGTCCTACGATAAGAACGGCGAGCCACCCGCGCCACCGGTTTCTGACGGCGAGCGCGGCGTGTCCGGCGGCCACTTCGATTTCGATCTCTATTGCTACACCGCAAGTTCGGGCAGTGCCGGGTTCTGCAATCAGCTGACTGGGGCCAGCGCGGGCCGCATGATCAGCGGGTCCAACCCGAGCGGCCTCGAGTATTATCACATGCACGAGTACGACGACATTTATGACAAGACTGGCGTGAACATGCTCAACGCCAGCCAATCGAAGTTCAATCTCGGCACCGTGGGCGCCACGACGGTCACGCGCACGTCTTACTCTGGTAGAACGAGTGGGACCACGACGTCGGTCACCTATCCGACGGCTACGACGACGGTAATTACCCGAGTTCAGACGGATGCGAGATACGATCGCAAGACGACCACGGTGACGACGATCGATACCGCGCTCGGCTTCAAGGTGCTGGTGTCAAACCAAGGGTATTCGCCGGCGGCCAAGATTTCCATCGGCGGCGCCGCACCTGTGCTCGTGACGACTTACCAGACGGAGGCAAGCATCTCGGCGGCCGCGCTTCCGACCTATACTCTGGGGACGATCGGATCGCTCGAGATCAGCCTGCCGCTGGACGCGTTCAAGTCGAAGGTTTGGCCGGGCGGCGCCGGCGATGTGCGTGCTGGCCTGCATCCTACTTCTTATACCTGCGCGGTCCGGAACGAGACCTACGGGCCGAACAGCGAGCGGCGCGACGGCGCGCTCCTCGTCCAGATCGTTCGTGCCAGTGTTACCGACAGCGACATTCGGCTGAACGTGACGGGTCGCCCAGACCTGGGATATAGGCTGAAGGCGGGCAGCATGCCCAGCAAGTTGATGGCCGAGTATTCGATCTTTTGGCACCACCCGAACGACAAGTGCATGGCGAGTTCCGGCTGGACCCAAGCGCCGCCCGAGGACCACGGCGAGAGCGACGCGGTTCCTGCTGACCCCGCCTCCGGTTCGGCGGATCCGGCGGATGGTATCTTCGCCGTCGGCGGTGGCGGGTCGACGGGGGGCGACGGCACTTCCGACGGCGGCGGCACGGGCTCTGGTGGCGGCACCAGCGACCCAGGGTCTGGCACATCCACCGGCGTGGATGTTGGTGGCGTCGTTGGGGACACTACCGTTCCTGACGATCCTGACGAGCCTGACGAGCCCCCCATCGACCCCACCGGGGGGGCGGGTAAGGCGAGCGAGGTTGGTCGCGTCAACTGGCGAGAGCTGCGTCAATGAAAACCCTGAACCCTACCCCCCGCAGGGGAGCGCCTGTCCGCGGCTTCACCCTGATCGAGCTGATGGTTACCGTGGCGATCATCGGCATCCTGGCCTCGATCGCGCTCCCGGCCTATCAGCAATACGTGCTCAGGGCGAGCCGTGCCGATGCCCAGGCCATCCTGATGGAGACGGCGCAGTTCATGGAGCGCTATTTCACCTCCAACAACACCTACGAGGGGGCGGATGTACCTTCCGATCAGTCGCCCAAGACGGGCACCGCAAAATACAATGTCAGTTTTTCGGTGGAACCCACGGCTACGGCCTATGCGGTGCAGGCGGTTCCCACCGGTGGGCAGACCGCCGACGACTGCGGCACGCTAACGGTGGACCAGACGGGTGCGACGGGCGCGGACGGGGCCGACTGCTGGTAGCTTTATGCCACGCAGCATGATTGGAACAGCCGACCTTCACAGGTCGGCTTTTTTGTGGGCGCACGGCCGGCACGATACCCGCTCCTTCACTGCGCTCAGCTTGACGCAGGTGTGGACCGGCGGCTCATCTTTCACGCGTTTTGTTGCTATAGTGGTCAAGGCGGCTTTGCGGCCGCATTCGGCATTTACCGTGCAGGCAGGCGGGTGATGCCGATCGGGAGAGTTCAAAACAACAAGATTGACGCGATTCGAGCGAGATCCTACCCAGTTCGCGTGCGGAGACCCTAGGCGTGTAAGCGATCCATCCCCTGTTTTCGGGCAGGGGAGCGGATCGAGCGTGTGCATCCTCGTTCAGCGAATGAGCCTGCACAGCGGCACGCGGTGTCTGCTGAAAGGGGAGGGGGATCATGAACGATCAAACGCGTGCCTTCAAGCGGGGCTTTACGCTAATCGAGCTGCTGGTTGCCATGTCGGTCCTGGCGATTCTGGTGACTGTGGCCATTCCGGCTTACAGCAACATGCTGACCAGCCAGCGTCTGACTAGCCAGGCGAACACCTTTCTGGGTGCATTGCACTTTGCGCGCAGCGAGGCGATCAAGCGCAACGGGCGTGTCGTGGTGTGCAAATCCTCGTCGGGCGAGAGTTGCGCCGACAGCGGCGACTGGCAGCAGGGCTGGATCGTATTCGAGGATGCGAACAACAATGCGAGTCTGGATGACGCCGAAGACATGCTGCGACGGGGTCAGGCGCTGGATGCGGGATTCGTCATGACGGGCAATGCCCCGGTGGCAGCGTACGTTTCGTATACGCCGCTCGGGCTGACCAAGAAAACCTCGGGGGCATTTCAGGCGGGCACCATTACGCTGTGCCCGCCGGACGGCAGCGCAGGGGGCGCGCGTCAGGTCGTGATCAGCATCACGGGACGGCCGCGCATCAACAAGGCCGCAGCCTCATCATGTTCATGATCCAGTTCGTCTACCAGCCTGCCGCGGAATGCCGGATCAGGCTCCCAGCCCCTTGGGCAGGGGGAAATTGACGGTTTCCTGCAAGCCTTCGAGCGGAGAGACCCGGGTGGCGCCAAGTTGCTTCATGCGGTCGATGACCTGCTGGACCAGGATTTCGGGGGCCGATGCGCCGGCTGTGATGCCGACATGCATTTTGCCATCCAGCCATCCGGCCTGGATGTCGTCTTCAGAATCGACCAGGAAGGCGGGTACGCCGAGCTTTTCGGCTACCTCGCGCAGACGGTTGGAATTGGAGCTGTTGTGGGAACCGACCACCAGGATCACGTCGCATTCGCCGGCCAGTTTCTTGACCGCATCCTGCCGGTTCTGCGTGGCGTAGCAGATGTCGTCCTTCTTCGGGCCGCTGATGTTCGGGAAACGCGCGCGCAGCGCGTCGACCACGCGTGCCGCGTCGTCGACCGACAGCGTGGTCTGGGTGACGTAGGCAAGCTTGTCGGGATCGGCCACCTGCAGCCGGGCGACGTCTTCCGGCGTTTCGACCAGATACATGCCGCCTTTCGACTGGCCCAGGGTGCCCTCGACTTCGGGGTGGCCCTTGTGACCGATCATCACGATCTCGAATCCCCTGTCGCGCATCTTGCTGACTTCGACGTGCACCTTGGTGACGAGCGGGCAGGTGGCGTCGAACACGTTGAGCCCGCGCGCCTCGGCTTCGGCACGCACCGCCTGCGACACGCCGTGGGCGCTGAAGATGACGGTGGCGCCGGCGGGGACTTCGTCGAGTTCCTCGACGAAGATCGCGCCCTTGGCCTTGAGGTTGTTGACGACGAAGGTGTTGTGGACGACTTCGTGGCGCACGTAGATCGGCGCGCCGAATTTTTCCAGCGCGCGCTCGACGATGGCGATGGCGCGGTCGACGCCGGCACAGAAGCCGCGCGGATTGGCGAGAAGAATGGTGGGCGTCATGGGAGGTTCCGGGGTCACAGGATGCGTTCGATTTCCACTTCGAATTCGATGAACAGGTCGGCGAGCGGGTGGTTGAAGTCGACCTTCACCGTCTCTTCGCCGATTTCCAGGATGCGTCCGGCCAGGGTCTGGCCGTTGGGCATGGAGAATTCGACCAGTTGATCGACCTCGAATTCCATGTCGGCCGGAAGATCGGTTTTCGGCAGCGTCTGAATCAGCTCGGGCTGGCTGTCGCCGAAGGCCTGCCAGGGTTCGAGCAGAAACACGTGGCGTTCGCCGGGTACGAGATCGATCAGCCATTGCTCCAGCATCGGCGCCAGCGTGCCGTCGCCGAGCGTCACGGTGTCCGCTTCGGCGTCGTCGAAATTGGAAACAAGGTCGTCGCCGCCGCGCGGACGCAGCGCATAGCGCAGCAGCAGGGTGTCGCCCGCGGCGACAGTGCGTGCATTCATGAGCTTTTCTGCGCAGCTGGCTTGCTTCTGAGGCTGTCCCAGATCAGAAGCGCGGCGCCGACGGTGATGGCGGAGTCCGCCACGTTGAAGGCCGGCCAGGCGAAGCTCTTGTAGTGGAAATACAGGAAGTCCACCACATGGCCCAGCACCACGCGATCGATGACGTTGCCGAGCGCGCCGCCGAGCACCAGCGCCAGCGAAAACGCCAGGCGCGCTTCGGTCGCATGGCGCTTCAGGAGGCGCACGATGATCACGGTGGCGACGATGCCGACTGCGATGAAGAACCAGCGCTGCCAGCCGCCGGCGTCGGCGAGGAAGCTGAACGCCGCGCCGGTGTTGTGCACGCGAACCAGTGAGAAGAAGGGCAACACCGGGATGAACTCCTGGTAGTCGAGGTTGGCCGACACCCACCATTTGGTCAGGTGGTCGGCCACGATGACGGCGAGCGCGAGGCCCAGCCACTTGCGCATGGCAGGGTTCAGAAACTCACGCATGGCTGCGCACCTCGCCGTCGCCATGCAGGTTGCTCACACAGCGTCCGCACAGGCCGGGATGCTCGGCATGCGCATCGACGTCGTCGCGGTAGTGCCAGCAGCGATCGCATTTCTTTGCGGTGCTCGGGGTAACCTCCACGCGGTCGGCGTCGGCCGCGACCACGCGCGCCTGCGAGGTGATCAGCACGAAGCGCAGGTCGTCGCCCAGCGGCGCCAGCAGCGCCTCTGTACCGGGACTGGCGTGCAGGGTGACGTCGGCCTGCAGCGACGAGCCAATGCCGCCGGCGACGCGCACGGTCTCGAGTTCCTTCTGCACCTCGGCGCGCACCGCGCGGATGCGGGTCCAGCGCTCCAGTAGATCGACCTCGTTGTCTTGCGCCGGCAGCTCGTGCCAGGTATGCAGGAACACCGAGTCGTCTCCTGCCAGCTGCGTCCATACTTCCTCGCCGGTGAACGACAGGATCGGCGCCATCCAGCGGGTGAGCGCGTGCGTCAGGTGATGCAGCGCATTCTGCGCGGCGCGCCGTGCGCGGCTGTCGGCACCGCTGGTATAGAGGCGATCCTTCAGGATGTCGAGATAGAAGCCCCCGAGGTCTTCCGAGCAGAAGCCCTGCAGCTTCTGCACGATGAAGTGGAATTCGTAGGCGTCGTAGTGCGCCTGCAGTTCGCCCTGCAGCTGGCGCGTCATTGCCAGCGCGTAGCGGTCGATTTCCAGCCAGTCGGACACTGGCAGCGCATGCGCCTTGGGATCGAAGTCCGACAGGTTGGCGAGCAGGAATTTCAGCGTGTTGCGGATGCGGCGATAGCCTTCCACCACGCGCTTCAGGATTTCGTCCGAGATGGTGAGCTCGCCGGAATAGTCGGTGGTCGCCACCCACAGCCGCAGGATGTCGGCGCCGTACTGGTCCATCACCTTCTGCGGCGACACCACGTTGCCTTTCGACTTGCTCATCTTGTGGCCACGGCCGTCGACCACGAAGCCGTGGGTCAGCAGCGCGTCGTAAGGCGCGCGGCCGTCGGTGGCGCAGCCGGTGAGAAGCGACGACTGGAACCAGCCGCGATGCTGGTCCGAGCCTTCCAGATACAGGTCCGCAGGATGCGCAAGTTCGGGCCGGCGCTTCAGCACGCAGGCGTGGGTGACACCGGAGTCGAACCAGACGTCGAGGGTGTGACCGGTCTTGTCGTAGTGCGCGGCGTCCTCGCCCAGCAGCTCGGCCGGGTCGAGCGCGAACCAGGCCTCGATGCCGGCCGCTTCGACGCGCTTTGCCACGGTTTCCAGCAGCTCAGGCGTCTTCGGATGCAGTTCGCCGGTTTCCTTGTGCGTGAAGAAGGGCATCGGCACGCCCCAGTTGCGCTGGCGCGAGACGCACCAGTCGGGACGGTTCCTGATCATCGCCTCCAGCCGCGCGCGCCCCCAGCTGGGGAAGAACTGCGTGGCGTCGACCGCCGCCATCGCCTGTTCACGCAGGGTTTTCCGCTTCCCGCTTCCCGCTTCCCGCTCTCTGTCGTCCATCCCGATGAACCACTGCCGTGTGGCGCGGAAGATGATCGGCGTCTTGTGGCGCCAGCAGTGCGGATAACTGTGCAAGAGCTTCTCGTGCGCGAGCAGGGCGCCGCGGGCTTCCAGCGTTTCCACGATCAGCGGGTTGGCCT
>JADFDN010000168.1 GCA_018262815.1 Thiobacillus sp. | reverse complement strand
GCAACTGGAGCAAGCTGAAGCAGGCGCGCGAGCAGGGCTTCTATGCCGACACCGCGCTGGCCGTGGCGCGCGCGGAACAGGCCAGAACGCAAGCCCATGAGCGTCTCGTGCGGCTGCTCGGCGTCGCTGACACCGGGAAAGTGCAGTTGCCGTCGCGCCTGCCCGAGTTGCCGGCAAGCCTGCCGCCGCTGCCGAATGTCGAACAGCAGGCCATGGACTCGCGCCTCGACCTGCAGATGGTGAGGCTGGAAAGCGAGGCGCTGGCGAAGAGCCTCGACCTCAGCCGCCGCACGCGCTTCATCAACGTGCTGGAACTGGGGGCCAGCATCAACAGCTCGAACGAGGAACCGGTGCAGCGCGGCTACGAGATCAGTTTCGAACTGCCGCTGTTCGACTGGGGCCAAAGTCGCGTGGCCGCGGCGGAATCGCGCTATCGGCAGGCGCTGGAAAACGCACGCAAAACCGCCATCGATGCCCGCTCGGAAGTGCGCGAGGCCCACGCCCTGCTGCACAGCCAGTATGCCGTGGCGCGCCATGTGCGCGACGAAGTGCTGCCGCTGAAAAAGCGCATCTCCGAAGAAAACCTGCTGCGCTACAACGGCATGCTGGTCGGCGTGTTCGAACTCCTGGCCGACGCACGTTCGCAGTTGGCCGCCGTCAACACCGCCATCGAATCGAGCCGCGACTTCTGGCTGGCCGAGGCCGACCTGCAAATGGCGCTCGTCGGCACGCCCGGCAAGACCCTGGTCACCAACACCGCTGCCGCGCCCGCCGATGCGGGCGGCGGCCACTGACAAGGACAACCCGATGACTACCAGAAGAGATTTTTTCAAACTCGGCGGCGCAGTGGCTGCGGCCAGCGTGAGCGCCGCATCAATCAGCAGCGCCGCCATGGCGGCGCTGCCCGAGATCGTGAGCACGGACAAAGCCGACACCCAGCCGCCGCTGCTGCCGCCCAATGGCCGCCCCTACAACCCGGTGGTGACGCTGAACGGCTGGACCCTGCCCTGGCGCATGAAGGACGGCGTGAAGGAATTCCACCTCGTCGCCGAGCCGGTGGTGCGGGAGATCGCGCCCGGCATGAAGGCGCATCTGTGGGGCTACAACGGGCAAAGCCCCGGGCCGACGATCGAGGTCGTCGAAGGTGACCGTGTGCGCCTCTACGTGACCAACCGCCTGCCCGAGCACACCAGCATCCACTGGCACGGCCAGCGCCTGCCAAACGGCATGGATGGCGTCGGCGGTCTGACCCAGCCGCAGATTCCGCCGGGCAAGACCTTCGTCTACGAATTCACGGCGCGCCGCCCCGGCACCTTCATGTACCACCCGCACGCCGACGAGATGGTGCAGATGGCCATGGGCATGATGGGCTTCTGGGTCACGCACCCGAAAGGCCGGCATCCGCTCATCGACCCGGTCGACCGCGATTTCTGCTTTCTGCTCAATGCCTACGACATCGAGCCAGGCGCATATACGCCGAATGTGAACACCATGCTCGACTTCAACCTGTGGACCTGGAACAGCCGCGCCTTCCCCGGCATCGACAGCCTCAACGTCAGGCTCAACGACAAGGTCCGCATCCGCATCGGCAACCTCACCATGACCAACCACCCCATCCACCTGCACGGGGTCGAATTCGAGGTTACCGGCACCGACGGCGGCCCGGTGCCGAGATCCGCGCGCTGGCCGGAAGTGACCACCGACATCGCCGTCGGCCAGATGCGCCAGATCGAGTTCGTGGCGAACGAGGAAGGCGACTGGGCCTTCCACTGCCACAAGAGCCACCACACCATGAACGCCATGGGCCACGGCGTGCCGACCATGATCGGCGTCGACCACAGCGGGCTGGCGAAAAAAATCACCCGCGTGATCCCCGACTACATGGTGATGGGCGAGCGCGGCATGGCCGACATGGCCGAGATGGAAATGCCGCTGCCCGACAACACCCTGCCCATGATGACCGGACAGGGCCCGTACGGGCCGGTTGAAATGGGCGGCATGTTCACGGTGATGAAAGTACGCCGCGACCAGAAGCGCGGCGACTACTCCGATCCCGGCTGGTTCAAGCACCCATCCGGCACGGTGGCGCATGGAGTCAGCGCACCTGCCGAACCGATGCGCGCGCCACAATCCGCTGCGCCGCAAGGCAGGGCCGGCGATGTCGAACTGGTCGTGCGCAAACCCGGCGGCCA
>JADFDN010000167.1 GCA_018262815.1 Thiobacillus sp. | reverse complement strand
AAGCACGCGAAAAAACGTGATGATGACGATGCTGCTATTTTGAGAAATGCTGCGCAAACAGTCGTTGCGAGCACCCGGAGGGCATGAACGAAGCGAAGCAATCCAGGGGGTGTCTCGGTCAGTACGCTGGATTGCCGCGTCGCTTTGCTCCTCGCAATGACAAGGTCATGTACCGATGGGTCTCCCGGGTCGTCTGCCAAACAGAATATGAAGGATTGTTCCTTGCCGGTCCTCTTCGGGGCCTTCGACCGCCACAACTTCGGCGATCTGCTGTTTCCGCATCTGCTGGCAGCGCTGTTGCCGGGGCACACGTTCGCGCATGCCGGGCTGGCGACGCGCGATCTGCGTCCGTTCGGTGGGCATCGGGTGAGCCCGCTCACGCCGGGCGCCATGCACCTGATCCACGCCGGCGGCGAACTGCTGACCTGCACGGCGTGGCAGGCGGCGGTGATGCTGCGCGCTCCGGCCGAGACGGCCGGGCTTGTCGCGCGCCACGACGCCGATCTCCAGGCCGCCGCCGCATGGGCGGCGCGCGAGCTGGGCACGGCACGTGCGATCCCCTACGTCGCCGGGCGTGAGATGCTGGCAGCGGGCGGAAAGTTGATCTTCAATGCGGTCGGCGGCGTCGAGTGGGCCACGCTCACCGCCGCGCAGCGCGCCGAGGTGACGGCGGCACTGCGATCGGCCGACTGGCTGAGCGTGCGCGACCGGGTCACCCAGGCGGCGCTGCAGGCCGAAGGCATAGACGCGCCGCTGTGCCCGGATGCCGCGGTGATGGTGATGGAATGCTGCGGCGACCGCATCCGCCGTCATCGGCGCGACGGGGCGGTGCAGGCCATGTGCGACGCGTTCCCACGCGGCTTTCTTGCCTGCCAGTTCAGCGCCGACTTCGCCGACGACGCCAGCCTCGACGCGCTGGCGCAGGGACTGGCGCGCGTCGCCGCGGAGACAGGGCTCGGCATCGCGCTGTTCCGCGCCGGCGCGGCACCATGGCACGACGATCCGGCGCTGTATGACAAGCTCCTTCAGCGGCTGCCGCCGGGCAATGCGCGGCTGTTCCCGTCGCTGCACCTGTGGGACATCTGCGCGCTCGTCGCCGCCAGCCGCGGCGCGGTCGCGAGCAGCCTGCACGCGCGCCTCGTCGCGCTCGCTTGTGCGCTGCCGCGCGTGAGCCTCGCCTTGCCGCAGCAGGGCGCACGCCCCGGCAAGGTGGCGGCGTGGGCCGATACCTGGGAACCGGAGGCCGTGCCGCGCAGCGTGGGCGTCGGCAAGGTCGAGGCCGCCACGCTCACGGCCTTGTCGCTGCCCGCCGACCTGCTGCAGGACACGGCCGCCGAGCTGCGCGCGCGCTATCTGGAAAGCCAGGCGCAGTGGGCCGGTCTGTTGCCGCCGCAAGGACTTGGGCAATAATCAAAGAACCCTTCACTCCACGCCTGACCATGCCCATCGTCTCGCTGTCCCCCGCCGACCTGCGCCTGACCATCGACCCCGCCTCGCTCGGCTTCGCCGACACCTCCGAGCTGCAGGACGAGACGCTGCCGTGGATCGGCCAGGCGCGCGCCGAGGCGGCGGCGCGCTTCGGCCTCGGCATGGATCTGCCGAACTACAACCTGTTCGTGCTCGGCGAGGTCGGCAGCGGGCGCTCCTCGCTGCTGAAGCAGGCGATGGCCGAGGCAGCGGCGCAGCGCCGGGTGCCGCCCGACCTCTGCTACCTGCACAATTTCGACGCGCCGGAACGCCCGCTGGCGCTGCGCCTGCCGGCGGGCGAGGGTCGGCTGTTGCGGCAGCTGCTGGCACAGGCGGTGAAGACGCTGCAGGACGAGATTCCCAAGCGGCTCGAAGGCCAGGACTACAAGGCCGAGAGCGAACACATCGAGCAGGCGTGGAAGGATCAGGTCGCGCGCCACTACGCCGAGCTGACCGCGTTCGCCGAGGCGCGCAGCTTCTCGCTGCACCGCGAGGCCGGGCGCATGGTGTTCACGCTGACCGGCAAGAAGGGCCAGGCGCTCACCGAGGACGAGGTGCTGGCGCTGCCGAAGGCGCGCCGCGCCGAGGTCGAGCAGGGCGAGCTGGAGCTGCGTGCCGAGATCACGCGCTACATCGAGAAGACGCAGCCGCTCGAGCGCACGATGAACGATGCGCTGGCGGCGTTGCGGCGCCAGGTGGTGAAGCCGCTGGTCGAGCGCACGCTGCAGGCGATCCGCGACGGCCTGAAAAAGCAGATCAAGGACGCGA
>JADFDN010000166.1 GCA_018262815.1 Thiobacillus sp. | reverse complement strand
TCAAAGAACTCGGGCGGAGCCTAGCATCCCTGGATGGCGCCGCCGCCGCGCGCAAGCTCCAGCCACTCGTGCGCCGCTTCGAGCACGTGGCGCGCATCGATTTCTTCCCCGGCGAGGCGCAGCGGCAGACCTTGAGCCTGCTCGACGACCTGCGCGATGCGCTCACCCGCCGGCTTTCTCCCGACGAGCCGACCCCTCGGCAGGCTGACATTCCGCGACTGGAGCGCGCCGACTATCGGGGCCGTGTCTGGGCCACGCGGGCCCGTCCGTGGGTCGACCGGCTCGCCTCGGCCTGGCTGATCCGCCGGTTTATCGACCCGAAGGCCAGCATCGTCTGGCTGGCGAGTCCCGCCGACTGCAAAGCCGATTGGCTTGGCTTCGATTTCGACGGTGCGACGTTCAGCCACGTCGGTACCAAGGTCACCTTCGAGACGCTGCTGGCGAGTTTTGGCCTGGAGGACGACCCGGCGCTGACGCGCCTGGGCGAACTGGTGCATTGCCTGGACGTGGGCGGGCTGCCGGTACCGGAAGCGCCGGGCATCGAGCAGCTGCTCGCGGGCCTGAGAGCATCCGAATCCGACGACGACGCGTTGCTCGTTCGCGCGTGCGAAGTTTTTGATTGGCTGTTGAAGAGTTACGAGGAAAAAACAACGTGAACGCCCTGATCAGTCCTCAGACGGATGCTACGACTGAAGCCGTCCCTCCAGCGATGAGCTACCCGCAGCTCTTCGTGCGTTTTCTCAAGTTCGGCTTGCTCGCATGGGGCGGGCCTGTAGCTCAGATCGCCATGTTGCGCCGCGAGCTCGTAGACGAGGAACGCTGGATCTCCAGCAAACGCTTCAACAAGCTGCTTGCGGTAATGCAAGTACTGCCCGGACCCGAAGCACACGAAATATGCGTTCATTTGGGTATCCGAGCGAAGGGGCGGCTGGGGGGCGTACTGGCGGGACTCGGGTTCATGCTTCCCGGATTCTTGCTGATGTTCGCGCTGTCTTGGTTGTACTTCCAGATTGAACTTGTGGGTACCTCGCTGGGCGCGGCATTCCTTGGCGTGCAGGCGGCCGTGATCGCCCTGATCGTGCGTGCCGTGCACCGCATCGGCGAGCACATCCTGCTCGATCGCTGGTTGTGGGCCATTGCCATCGTTTGCGCGCTGGCAGCCATAGGTCGTGTCGACTTCTGGATCACCCTGCCGGCGGGCGGCCTTGTGTACGCCCTGCTCGTGCTGAATCATCGGGCCTTGGCACTCCTGGTGACACTGGCGGCGGTGGCGCTGGCCGCGGCCATAGCTTTGTGGGCTGCGCCGACAGCGAAGCTGGTGGAAACGGTCGTTCAGGGCCAGGCTTCGGTGCTGCTCATCTTCGTGTCGGGCCTGAAGGCGGGCTTGCTCACCTTCGGCGGCGCCTACACGGCGATTCCGTTCGTTCGCAACGACGCCGTCGGGCGCGGATGGATGACGGATGGGCAGTTCCTGGACGGATTGGCGCTTTCCGGTGTGCTACCGGCCCCCCTCATCATCTTCGCCACGTTCGTCGGCTATGTGGCGGGAGGACCGGTCGGGGCGGTGGCCATGACGGTCGGTGTCTTTCTTCCGGCCTTTGCGTTCTCGTTGATTTTCTACGACCGGCTGGAGGCGGTTGTGGAGAACAAACGGCTGCACGCCTTTCTGGACGGTGTCGCTGCCGGCGTAGTCGGCCTGATCGGCGCAACCACCATCGACCTAGCGCAGGTCACTGCCAATCGTGTTCCATCGCTGACGGTGGGCATGTCGATCTTCGCCGCAGCCTTGGCATTCCTTTATGCCTGGAAGAACAAGCTCAACGTCGTCGTCGTGATCCTCGCGGCGGGATTGGCCGGGTGGCTGGTGTTTCCGAACCAAGGCTGAACCTGATCGAACCAGCCTTCGTCGCGCCGTTCTTACCTACCTTGTTTGAGGAAACCAAGATGCCTTACGAACTGAAACCTCTTTCATGCGATCCGGCCAAACTCACCGGCCTGTCCGAGAAACTCATCGTCAGCCACTGGGAGAACAACTACGGCGGGGCGGTGAAGCGCCTCAATGCCATCGAGCAGCGCCTGGCCGAATTGAACTGGGCCAGCGCCCCGGTGTTCGAGATCAACGGCCTCAAGCGCGAGGAGATGATCGCCAGCGGTTCGATGATCCTGCACGAGGTGTACTTCGATTCCCTCGGCGGCACGGGGGGCGACCCCGACGGGGCGCTGAAAGCGGCCATCGAGCGGGACTTCGGCTCCGTGGACGCCTGGCGCACCGAGTTCACGGCCATGGGCAAGGCCCAGGGCGGCGGCTCCGGCTGGACCCTGCTGGTGTGGAGCCCGCGCCGCAGGCGTCTCGTGAATGCCTGGGCCGCCGACCACGCCCACAACCTGGCCGGCGCCACGCCGCTGATCGCCCTCGACATGTACGAGCACAGCTACCACATGGACTTCGGCGCCAAGGCCGCGGCCTATGTGGACGCCTTCATGCAGAACCTGTCCTGGACGGCGGCCGAGGCTGCGCTTGCC
>JADFDN010000165.1 GCA_018262815.1 Thiobacillus sp. | reverse complement strand
CGGGCCTCGCACGACACCATCAAGGGTACGGTGGCGCACATGCGCCCGCCGCGCGACAGCGTGCTGCGCCAGCATGAAACGGCGCGTCCCGGCTGGGTCATTTTCCCGAAATGGGAAGCGGGCGCGCCCGCCACACTGACCCCGCGTTCGCAGGCGCAGACCTTCATGTTCCTCGCGCAGAACGCATTCAACTACAGCCATCTGGGTGCAGACGGCTTCCGGGTCGGCACGTCCCTGATCGACCAGACACGCTGCTTCGACTTCCACTACAGCCAGCTGAGCGATGCGGTCGCCGCATTCGACCACCTGGCGGAACGCCGTCATTCATGAGCGCCATCCCACCCGTATCCCGCGAGGTGCTCGTACACACCCTGCGCTCACCCGAAATCACTGCCCGCTTTTCCATGAGCGACTGGGACATGCTGGTGCGGCAGGCCCGTGCAGCTGGCCTGCTGGCACGGCTGGCGCACCGCTTCCGCCAGCACAACCTGACCGCGATCCTCCCGGCGGTCGTCCGCTGGCATTTCGAAGCGGCCGAAACGCTGGCCGACAAGCAGCGGACAGCTGTGCGCTGGGAACTGCAGCAGATCCGCGCGGCGTTGAGCGATCTTGACGGACCGCTGATCGTGCTCAAGGGCGCAGCCTACGTCGCTGCCAACCTGGCTGCCGCAGAGGGCCGACTGTTCAACGACATCGACATCCTGGTGCCCCGCGATGCCCTGTCGCGGGCCGAATCCTCGCTCATGCTGGCAGGCTGGCATGCCAGCGGACTGTCCGATTACGACAAACGCTACTACCGCCGCTGGATGCATGAAATCCCGCCCTTGCAGCATATCCAGCGCGATACCGTGATCGACGTGCATCACGCGATTCTCCCCGACACCGCGCGCTACCACCCGGACTCGGCCAAGCTGCGCAGCCGTTCCGTTCCGGTGGACGGCCTGCCCGGCGTGTTCGTGCTGGCGGCCGAAGACCGCATCCTTCATTCGGCCACACACCTGTTCCACGACGGTGAACTGCCGCACGGCCTGCGCGACCTCACCGATCTCGACCTGCTGCTACGCGACGCCGCAACCGACCGCGAGTTCTGGCCCCGCCTGGTCGCGCGCGCCGATGAACTGCAACTGAGCCGCTCGCTGTTCTATGCGCTGCGCTATCTGCGCCACTTCCTCGATACGCCCGTTCCAGACAGCGTGTCCATCGCCCTGGAAACGGCCGCGCCCAATCGCGTCACGCTCGCGCTGATGGACCGCATCTTCACTCGCGCGCTCGCGCCCGATCATGCGAGTTGCGCCGACGCCTTCACGCCGGCCGCACGCCTCGCCGCTTTCGTGCGTGCCCACTGGTTGCGCATGCCCGCGCACCTGCTGATTCCGCATCTGTTCCACAAGGCCTTCATCAGCCCCTATCAGCGCAACCCGAAACCGGCTTGACGGCAGACTCGTCGCGCGTATAATTCCCGAGTATTCCAGTCAAGTATTGTTCAGGAGCTCCGAGATGACCGCGCTAGACCGCATTCGTGACCAAGTCACCAACAACACCGTCGTGCTGTACATGAAGGGCACGCCCCAGTTTCCGCAGTGCGGCTTTTCGTCGCGCGCAGCGCAAGTGCTGCAGGCCTGCGGCGTGAAGGACTTTCTGGCGGTCAACGTTCTGGCCGATCCGGAGATTTTCGAAAACCTGAAGTACTACGCCAACTGGCCGACTTTTCCGCAGCTCTACGTCAAGGGCGAGTTGATCGGCGGCTCCGACATCATGATCGAGATGTACCAGAAGGGCGAAATCCAGAAATTGCTGGAAGAAGCCCAGGCTGCCTGAACGGGGCCGCCATCCCAAAAGAAGCCGACAGATGTCGGCTTCTTTTTTGCCCGGACTTCCGTGATTCACGCTCCTTCTTCGGGCGCCGCATCCATCCCCAGTTCATGAATTTTCCGCGTCAGGGTATTGCGTCCCCAGCCGAGCAGGTGGGCGGCCTCGATGCGGCGTCCGCCGGTATGGCGCAGTGCCACTTCGATCAGCGTCTTTTCGTAAGCCTGGGTCAGCTCGTCGAGAATCGCCGCCTCGCCGCGTGCCAGCCGCGCGCCCGCCTCGGCAGCGAGCCCCTGCAGCCAGTCTCCGCTTGCCGGCGTCGCGCTCCCGCCCTGCATCAGATCGGCCGGCAGATCACCGACCTCGACCACCTGGCCAGGCGCCATCACGGTCAGATAATGGCAGACGTTTTCAAGCTGGCGCACGTTGCCGCTCCACGGCAGATTGATCAGCGTCTTCATCGCGCCCTCCGACACGCCCTTGGCTTCCATCCCCAATTCGCGCGCGCTCTTCTGCATGAAATGGCGCACCAGCAACGGGATGTCCTCGCGCCGCTCGCGCAGCGCCGGCAGACGCAGGCGGATCACGTTGAGGCGGTGGAACAGGTCCTCGCGAAACAGCCCCTCGCGCACCCGCACCTCAAGATCCTGGTGGGTGGCGGCGATCACCCGCACGTTGACCTTGATCGGCGTATGCCCGCCGACACGATAGAACTGGCCGTCCGACAGCACACGTAGCAGACGCGTCTGCAGTTCGGACGGCATGTCGCCGATCTCATCCAGAAACAGCGTGCCGCCATCGGCCTGCTCAAAGCGGCCGCGCCGCTGCGCCGCAGCGCCGGTAAAGGC
>JADFDN010000164.1 GCA_018262815.1 Thiobacillus sp. | reverse complement strand
GTCGAAATAGTCGTCCGGGCGGCCGTCCGACAGCGTCACCAGCACGCGGGTCCTGGTTTCGACCTGATTCAGCAGTTTGGTCATGTGGCGTAGCGCAAAGCCCATGCGGGTGTATTCCTGAGGGCGGATACCGGCGATGCGCGCCTTCACCTCGTCGCCGTAGCCTTCGTCGAAAGTCTTGATGCGGAACAGCTCGCATCTTTTCCGGGTCGTTCCGGAAAAGCCATAGATCGCGTAGCGGTCGCCCAGCAGTTCCAGCGCCTCACACAGCAGGATCAGCGCCTCACGCTCGGCTTCGTTGATCCATCCCTTGGTCGAGCCGCTCATGTCGACCAGGAAGGCCACCGCGATATTGCGCTCGGCACGGTGCAGGCGCACGAACAGGCGGTCGCTCATCTCGCGGCCGTCCTTGGCGTCGGCGAGCGCTTCGATCAGCGCGTCGAGGTCGATTTCGTCGCCCTGGGTCTGGCGCTTGTCGAGGCGGTTTTCGTCGCGCAAGGCCTCGAATTTCCGGCGCAGCTGCTTGACCACGCCGGCGTATTTGTCGAGCGTGTCGCGATAAAAACCGTCATGGATCGGGGCGACGGTCTTTTCCCGCATCACGCACCAGTTCTTGCGGTAATGCTGGCGGCCATGGTCCCACTCGGGATACAGTTCGGCGCCCTTCTCGTGGTAGGTGCCATGCCATACGGCATCGGGATCCTCGGGCTGGTCGAACACCTGGTTCGGGTCGTATTCGCCGTCGCCCGCCGGCGTGAGGTAGTCCGGAGGAATCTCGCCGAAATCGAGATAGACCGAGGTGAGTAATTGTTTGACATTGTCGGGCGGCGCCAGCGGCGCACCGTCGAGGGTGATCTCGAAGTCGAGTCGGCCGTTTTCGTCGCGCGGCGTCACCTCAAGCTCGGGTGGCGCTGCCGGTGCCGAGCCTGATTGAGCGGACGTGTGCTCCTCCAGCAGTTCGGCCAGCTTGATCCGCAGCCGCGCCTTCTCCTTGTCCAGCCGCGCGGCGCGGGCGGCGGCAATCGCGTCCGGACGCAGACAGCCCTGGTCGCTCCACTGTGGACAGTCAGGCTCGTCATAGGCCGCGTCGAGCAGGGCCAGGCTGTCGTCCGACGTGGCCTGCCCGGAAGCCAGCGCCGCCTCGAACCGCCGCCAGCCTGATGGCAGTTCGGGGTCGAGCTGCGTGCGCAGATGTTGCATTTCACGGAACAGACCGGGCAGCTCGCGCGCGATGTACGCGGAGAGGCGCAGCGTTTCCAGCGCGTGCAGGCGGGTCAGCGCGCGTTCGGGGTCGGCGTAGCCGGCAGCGACGGCCGCATAATCAATGCGCAGGCTGCCGAAGCGGGTTTGCGCCCACAGCAGCGCGACGGTGGCCTTGGCGAGCTGGAAGTTGTCGTCCAGATTCGGCAGGGCGGCGATCAGCGGCGGCAGCACGATGCGCTCGCCGTCGGTCCAGGCGGCGTCGCCTTCCTCGATGCGCAGGCGCCGGCCGGAAAGCCCGCAGACGAAATTGCCCAGCACCGGGGCGATATCCTCGAACAGCGCGCCGGCCGCGTCGTTCGCATGCTGAACTTCGTCGAAGCTGTCGACCTCTTCCATCACCCTGAGCGCGGTCTGCAGGCCGGTGCGATCGAACACGTCGCAGGTATGCACCGCCCACGCTTCGAGCAGGCGCCGTTCCATGCGCGGCAACAGCGCCGGCGCGCGCCGGCCGAACTGCCAGGCGAGCGTGATGTGGGTGGAGGCGATGCGGCGGATCCAGCCGAGGATGAAATCCTGCTCGTCGCGCGTGAGCGCGGCGAGTTCGGCGGCGAGCTGCTCGACCTTGAAATAGGTGAATTCGGTTTCCAGCCAGACATGGAGGCTGGCCTCCATCTCGGCTGCTGTTAACTGCCGTTGTGCCATCAGAAGATGGAGGAGGACAGCTCCTGGATTGCTTTGAGCATGTCGGCGTCGTCGGTGACCGCCTGCGCAACCGCGGATTTGCAGGCGGTGACCGGGGAGACGCCGTCGGCGATCAGCTTGCCGGCATGCACCAGCAGCCGCGTGGAGGCGCCTTCCTCCAGCCCGCTGCCCTTGAGGTTGCGGGTCATCTGCGCGAAGCGCACCAGATTGTCGGCGATGGCGTCGGACACGCCGGACTCGGTAGCGACGATGCGGCGTTCGAGCGCGGCCGACGGATAGTCGAATTCCAGCGCGACAAAGCGCTGGCGGGTCGACTGCTTTAGATCCTTCAGCACGCTCTGGTAGCCGGGGTTGTAGGAAATCGCGAGGCAGAATTCGGGCGGGGCCTCGACCATCTGGCCGAGTTTTTCCATCGGCAGGGTGCGGCGGTCGTCTGCCAGCGGGTGGATCACCACCATGGTGTCCTTGCGCGCCTCGACGATTTCATCGAGGTAGCAGATGCCGCCGCAACGCACGGCGCGGGTGAGCGGACCGTCGACCCACACGGTTTCGCCGCCCTTGACCAGATAGCGTCCCACCAGGTCGGAGGCGGTGAGATCGTCGTGGCACGACACCGTGATCAGCGGGCGCTTCAGGCGCCACGCCATGTGTTCCATGAACCGCGTCTTGCCGCAACCGGTAGGCCCTTTCAGCAGCACCGGAATCTGCTGGCGGTAGGCGGCTTCGAACAGCTGGATTTCCTCGCCGACCGCTTCGTAATACGGCTCTTTTTCGATGAGATGGTGGGCTGGGTCGAGCGTGCGTGCGTGCATGGGCGGGAGGGTTTCTAGAAGCAGCCGGATTGCTGCTTTTTGCGTTCGAGGTCTTTGA
>JADFDN010000163.1 GCA_018262815.1 Thiobacillus sp. | reverse complement strand
AGGGCTTGTTTGCTGAGCAGGGCGATTTTGATATTCCTGAAAACTATAATTTGGGTGTGGCTTGGCAAGCCACTCCTGCCGTTAAATTGGCCCTGGATTACCAGCGTATCAACTACGGTAAAGTGGCTTCGGTTGGCAACCCTGTGTCAAATCTGTTGGTCTTGGGTCAGCCGCTCGGTTCCGCCAATGGCCCTGGTTTTGGCTACTCCAATATCGATGTGTGGAAACTGGGCACGGAGTACAAATACAGCCAGAATCTGACTCTGCGCGCAGGGTATAGCCATAGCGACAACCCTATCAGCGGCTCCGACCTGGGTGAGGTGTTGTTCAATATCCTTGCACCTGCAGTGATTGAAAATCATGTCACGCTTGGCTTTACCTATACGCTGTCTTCGGGGGACGAAGTCTCCATGGCCTATATGCATGGCTTTAAGAATGATGTGAGTGCGGCACGTCCTGGCGCGCCCTTCGGTACTAATGTCGATACGATCGAGATGTACCAAAACTCGCTGGGCATCCAGTACAGCTGGAAGATGTAATTTTCAGCAGTGTTTCAGCTGATTGGAAACCGGGGCCTTAGGCCCCGGTTTTTTTATGTGCGTCTGGAGGATTATTCCGGAGAGAACAAAAAAGCGCGGACTCGGCCGCGCTTTTTTGTAGTCGTCCATTTGGCATCAACCAAGCCGAGCGTGCTGCGCCTCCAGCTTTTGCAGCATGGCAGCAAAATCAGCCAGCCGCGCCTGCTCTTGCTGCACGACGGCGGCGGGGGCCTTGTCGACGAAGCTGGGGTTGGCGAGCTTGCCTTCGGCTTTCTTGATTTCGCCCTGGATGCGGGCGATTTCCTTGGCCAGGCGCGCGCGTTCCGCGTCCTTGTCGATTTCCACCACCAGCATCATCCGCATGTCGCCGACCAGGGCGACCGGGGCGTCGGCTTCCGGCAGCGCAGCGACGGCGCTGACCTCGGAGAGCTTGCCGAGCGCGGCGATGTAGGGCGCCAGTGCATTGATCGCGGTGGCGTCGCCTTCGATCACCAGCGGCACGCGCTGGGCGGGCGACAGGTTCATCTCGCCGCGCAGGGTGCGGCAGGCGTTGACCAGTTCCTTCAGCAGTTGAATGCGCGCGACGCTGCCGGGATGCCGCTGAGTCTCATCGACCTGCGGATAGGGCGCGAGCATGATGCTGTCGCCGCCATCGCCGGAGGGCGATGCCATAGAAACAGCGCCGGCGAGCGGGGCGACTTTTTGCCACAGTTCTTCGGTGATGAAAGGAATGATCGGGTGGGCAAGGCGCAAGGTGGATTCGAGCACCGTCGCCAGCGTGCGGCGGGTGGCGCGCTGCTGCTCCGGCGTGCCGTTGTTCAATTGCACCTTGGCGAGTTCCAGGTACCAGTCGCAGTACTCGTCCCACACGAATTCGTAGACTGCGCGCGAGGCCTGGTCGAAGCGGTAGGCGGCGAAGGCCTCGTGCACCTCGCCGACGGCCTGCTGCAGGCGTGCCGCGATCCATTTGTCCGCATCCGAGAAGTCCATCGTCTGGCTCACGTCCTGTCCGCAGTCGTGGCCTTCCAGGTTCATCAGCGCGAAGCGGGTGGCGTTCCACAGCTTGTTGCAGAAATTACGGTAGCCCTCGGCGCGCTGCAGGTCGAACTTGATGTCGCGGCCGTGCGTGGCCAGGCTGGCGAAAGTGAACCTTAGAGCATCGGTGCCGTAGGCGGCGATGCCTTCGGGAAACTCCTTGCGGGTGCGCTTCTCGATGCCGGCGGCCTGCTTGGGATTCATCAGGCCCTGGGTGCGCTTGGCGACGAGTTCGTCGACCGCGATGCCATCAATCAGATCAATAGGGTCGAGCACGTTGCCCTTCGACTTGCTCATCTTCTGGCCTTCGGAGTCGCGCACGAGTCCGGTGACGTACACCTCGCGGAACGGCACCTTGCCGGTGAAGTGCAGCGACATCATTACCATGCGGGCGACCCAGAAGAAGATGATGTCGAAGCCGGTGACCAGTACCGAGGTCGGCAGGTAGCGTTCGAGTTCCGGCGTCTGCTCGGGCCAGCCAAGCGTCGAGAAGGGCCACAGCGCGCTGGAGAACCAGGTGTCGAGGACGTCGTTGTCCTGCGTCAGCTCGCGTCCGCCGGCCTGCTTCCTGGCCTCTTCCTCGGTGTGGGCGACGTAGAAGTTGCCGTCGGCGTCGTACCACGCCGGAATGCGGTGGCCCCACCAAAGTTGGCGCGACACGCACCAGTCCTGGATGTTCTCCAGCCACTGGCGATAGGTGGTGGTCCAGTTATCCGGTACGAATTTCAGTTCGCCTGAATCGACTACGGCGAGGCCTTGCTTCGCGAGGCCTTCCATGCTCATGAACCACTGGTCGGTGAGCATGGGCTCGATCACCGCGTGGGTGCGGTCGCCGCGCGGGATCATCAGCTTGTGAGGCTTGGCCGAGACCAGCAGGCCTTTTTCCTGCAGCTCGTCGAGCAGCTTCTGGCGCGCGTCGTAGCGGTCCAGGCCCTGGTACTCGGCGGGGCACAGCTCGTTCATCTTCGCGTCGAGCGTCAGCACGCTGATCGCCACCAGATGGTGGCGCTGTCCCACCTGCCAGTCGTTGAAGTCGTGCGCCGGGGTGATCTTGACCACGCCGGTGCCGAATTCGCGGTCGACATACTCGTCGGCGATGATGGGGATGCTGCGCTCGGCGACCGGTAGGCGCACGTGCTTGCCGATGAGATGTTTGTAACGCTCGTCCTCCGGATGCACCGCGACGGCGCTGTCGCCGAGCAGGGTTTCCGGGCGGGTGGTGGCGACGGTCAAAAAGCCTGAGCCATCTTCAAGCGGGTAGTTGATCTCCCAC
>JADFDN010000162.1 GCA_018262815.1 Thiobacillus sp. | reverse complement strand
GGGTGACATCCTGTTCCTGGTCGGCGCCGCGTTCTCGCTGGCGGCCTCGGCGTTCTTCCCGGCGCTGGTGCTCGGCGTGTTCTGGAAGCGTGCCAACTACCTCGGCGCCGTCATCGGCATGCTCGCCGGTCTGGGCGTGTGCATGTATTACATGTACATCACCTATCCGTTCTTCGGCGGCGTGGCGACGAACCAGTGGTTCGATATCGCCCCGATTGCAGCCGGCGTGTTCGGCATGCCGATCGGCTTCATCGGCGTCATCGTAGGCTCTCTGATCTCGCGTGCACCCAGCACCGAAATTCAGGAGCTGGTCGATCACGTGCGCTATCCGAACCTGGCAGGTGACATCGTCGATACCCGCGCAACCTGATCGTTGCGCAGGCGCGCCTTCGGGCGCGCAACAAAAAAAGCCAGCCTTCGAGGCTGGCTTTTTTTCGTCTTCGATCCACTCAGATCAATCGATGGGCAAAGTCGCTGCGTTCCGCATCGTGGATCAGCCGCCGCGCGGTCTGCGGGTCGTGGGTCAGCGCATGCTCGATCACCGCCGCCACCTTGTCCGGCTCGTTGCAGTGATGCCATGCCATCCCCAGCGCATACCAGGCCAGGCCGTTCATCGGCTGCAGGCGTCCCGCCTCGGTCAGCGCCGCGGCCGCCTCGGCGTGACGTCCGTGCCGTGCATGCAGCATCCCCAGCCCGTACCAGGCCCGATCATTGTTCGGGTCGAGTTCGGTCGCCCGCTGGAAGGCCGGCAATGCGGCCTCGTCCTTGCCGCCCTTGTCGCGCACATACGCGAGATTGAACCAGGCATGCGCATCGTCCGGCTTGATTTCGACCGCCCGCGCCAGCCAGGCCTCCGCCTCGGCCCAGCGTTCCTGGCCGGCCTCCAGCCAGCCCAGCGTACTCAGCGTCGGCACATGGGTCGGGTCGGCGCGAATGCTGTCGCGGTAGGCGGCCAGCGCACGATCGCGCTGACCCACCATGCTGAACAGCATGCCTCGCAGGCCATGTCGCACACGGTCGTAATTCATCATCCGTCGAATACAAAGTGAAGACAGCGCCCATTGTCACGGGCAAGCGGCATGCTGACAAGCTGCGTTAAAATCGCCGATTCGTTCCAGGAACACTCGCCATGCCGCTCGACATCCTGCTGATTTCCATTCTGCGCACCCTGGTTGAAGTCGCCGGCTTCGCCCTGCTCGGTCAGGGTGCGCTCGCCGTGCTGGCCGGCAAATACCGCGAGCAGAACATCTTCTACCGGGTGCTGCGCATCATCACAGGGCCGGTGGTGCGTGCCGTGCGTTTCATCACCCCGCGCTTCGTGATCGATGCCCACGTGCCGATGCTCACCTTCTTCCTGCTATTCTGGCTGTGGGTCGTTCTGGCACTCGTCAAACGCCATCTGTGCAGCCTGCACGGCCTGGCATGCTGATGCAGAAACACCCGGCCTCGGCTTGACGGGAATGGGGCAAACCGGTTAAATTGCCGCCTCTTTTGGCCAGTTAGCTCAGTTGGTAGAGCAGCGGATTGAAAATCCGCGTGTCCTTGGTTCGATTCCGAGACTGGCCACCAAATTCGAACGGCTTCCCGTGGTTTTTCCACCGGAAGCCGTTTTCTTTTGCGCAGACCCTGCGTTCCGTCAGTCCGGACAATTCAAGGCAAATCGCGCGACCGGTCCGAAGAATCGCCGCGTAAGCATTCCTGGCCCGGCGCCCAGGCCCAGAATCCCCCTCAGTTCCTGCCAAAAACAAATTTACGAGCAACCGCCCGGCTTCGCCAGGCAGGTTCGTCGGGGGGCGGCAGAGCCTTCAAACCCGGGCTTGCCGAGGCAGACCGGCCGCCACGGGCCTGCATGAAAATTAGAATCTAGCTATTTGTTGGTTTACATAAGCTGTACTAATGTGAAGCTGCTTTTCCCCCGACAAAAAACCAGGAGACAGCAATGAGCAAGAAAGACAGCAGCCCGTCCGACCAAACCGCGCAAGCGGATCAGCCCGAAGCCAAATTGAGCCGACGAAACTTTCTCGGCGGCGCCGCCGCCGCAACCGGTGCGGCTGCATTCGGCTTCCCCTCGATCGTGAAAGCAGCCGCCCCGGTCAGCCTGCGCTTCCAGAGCACCTGGCCGGCCAAGGACATCTTCCACGAATATGCGGTTGATTTCGCCAACAAGGTGAATGCGATGTCCGGCAAGGAACTCCGTATCGAGGTATTGCCGGCCGGCGCGGTGGTCAAGGCGTTCGATCTGCTCGATGCGGTGAACAAAGGCACGCTGGACGGCGGCCATGGCGTGGTGGCCTACTGGTATGGCAAGAATTCGGCCGTTGCGCTGTGGGGCTCCGGTCCGGCCTTCGGCATGGATCCGAACATGGTGCTGGCCTGGCACTACTACGGCGGCGGCAAGGAACTGCTGGATGAAATCTACAAGGGCATGAACATGGACGTCGTGTCGATGCTCTACGGCCCGATGCCGACCCAGCCTTTCGGCTGGTTCAAGAAGCCCGTCACCAGCGCCGAGCAGATGAAAGGCGTCAAGTTCCGTACCGTGGGCCTGGCGGTCGACATGTACAAGGATCTGGGCGCCGCGGTGAATCCGCTGCCCGGCGGCGAGATCGTGCCTGCCATGGACCGGGGCCTGCTCGATGCGGCCGAGTTCAACAATGCGTCTTCCGACAACCTGCTGGGCTTCCCGGACGTGGCCAAGGTCTGCATGCTGCAGAGCTTCCACCAGTGCAGCGAGCAGTTCGAGATCCTGTTCAACAAGAAGAAATACGACGGGCTGAATGCCGAGCACAAGGCCATCATCAAGTACGCCCTCGAGGCGTCGTCGGCCGACATGTCCTGGAAGGCGATCGATCGCTACTCCAAGGACTACATCGAC
>JADFDN010000161.1 GCA_018262815.1 Thiobacillus sp. | reverse complement strand
TCGCGCGCATGAACCTGGACGACGACGAATTCGAGCTGTACCAGAAGGTCTATGCCGACCTGGCGCCGCAGGCGCCGACGCCCGACCTGGTGATCTACCTGCAGGCGCCGATCGACGTGCTGCAGGAACGCGTCAGGCGCCGCGGCGTGGACTTCGAGCGCGGCATGGATGCAGGCTACCTGCAGCGCCTGGCCAACAGCTACAGCGAGTTCTTCCATCGCTACGAGGCCGCGCCGCTGCTCATCGTCAACACCAGCCATCTCAATTTCGCGGAAAGCGAAGACGACTTCGAGCTGCTGGTCGAACGTGTGAGCAAGATGCGCGGCCCGCGCGAATTCTTCAGCCGGGCGGCCTGAGATGAGCGTCACCCTGTCCACCCTCAGGACGATGCGCGGCAAGGGCGAGAAGATCGCCGTGCTCACCTGCTACGACGCCAGCTTCGCGCGCGTGCTCGACGCTGCCGGCGTCGAGGTGCTGCTGGTCGGCGATTCGCTCGGCATGGTGGTACAGGGCCACGCCTCGACGCTGCCGGTGAAGCTGGCCGAAATGACCTACCACACGCGTTGCGTCGCTGCCGGCACCGAACGCGCCTTCATCGTCGCCGACCTGCCCTTCGGCAGCTACCAGCCTTCGCCCGAACGCGCGTTTTCCGCCGCGGCGCGGCTGATGGCGGCAGGTGCGCACATGGTCAAGCTGGAAGGCGGCGCGGTGATGGTCGAGACAGTGGCCTTCCTCACCCGGCGCGGCATTCCGGTGTGTGCGCACGTCGGCCTGCTGCCGCAGTCGGTCAACCAGCTCGGCGGCTACAGGGTGCAGGGGCGCGAGGACGCCGCTGCCGCGCAGCTGATCGCCGATGCGCAGGCGCTGGAAGCCGCCGGCGCCGGCCTGATCGTGCTGGAGATGGTGCCGGCCGCGCTGGCGAAAGCCGTCACCGAGGCGCTGACGATTCCGACCATCGGCATCGGCGCCGGCGCCGACTGCTCCGGCCAGGTGCTGGTGTTGTACGACATGCTGGGACTGTATCCGCGCGCGCCGAAGTTCTCGAAGAATTTCCTGGCCGGCGCCGACGGCATCGAAGCCGCTGTGCGCGCCTACATCGCCGCGGTGAAGAACGGCAGCTTCCCGACCGCCGAACACAGCTTCTGATGCAGATCGTCCACACCGCCGCCGAACTGCGCGACGCGCTCGCCGGACAGGCGGATACCGCGTTCGTACCGACCATGGGCAACCTTCACGCCGGCCACATGTCGCTGGTCGAGCTGGCGAAGCAGCACGGCCAGCCCGTGGTGGCCAGCATTTTCGTCAACCCGCTGCAATTCGGCGCCGGCGAAGATTTCGAGCGCTACCCGCGCACGCTGGCCGCCGACTGCGACAGGCTCGCCGCAGCCGGCTGCGACCTGGTATTCGCGCCCGACGTCGCGGAGATGTATCCGGTGCCGCAGACCTTCGCCGTGCAGCCCCCCGAATCGCTGGCGAACGATCTGTGCGGCGCCTTCCGACCCGGCCATTTCAGCGGCGTCGCGACCGTGGTGCTGAAGCTCTTCAACCTGGTGCAGCCGCGCATCGCGGTGTTCGGCAAGAAGGATTTCCAGCAGCTGCTGGTGATTCGGGAACTGGTACGGCAGTTCAACCTGCCGATCGACATCGTCGCGGGCGACACCCTGCGCGAAGCCGACGGCCTGGCAATGAGCTCGCGCAATCAATATCTCGGCACGTCCGAACGCCTCCAGGCGGCGCAGTTGCAGCGCGAACTCGCCGCCATCGTCGCCGCCGTGCAGGCGGGCGAACACGACGAGGAAGCGCTGTGCGCCAATGCCGCCCGCCACCTGAAAATGGCCGGCTGGCGCGTCGATTACATCGCACTGCGCGACGCCGCCACCCTGCAGGCGCCCTCCCTCGGCAGCGAAAGACGGGTGGTGCTGGGCGCGGCGTGGCTGGGCGCAACCCGGCTAATCGACAATATCGAGTTCGCCCATCCGGCCGCGAGTCGATAAGGTCCGTCGCCGCCACCATGTACCCTGTGAGCCCATTCAAGCGGCTTCTCGCGGTTCTGCTGTTTCTGCTCGTGCTGCTGGCGATTTTCGAGCTGTCCGGCCTGCGCAGCCAATTCAGTCTGGCCTACCTGCACCAGATACTGGTCGACGACCCGATAACCGGGCTGCTCGTTTTCATCCTGATTTTCACCCTCGGCAATCTGGTGCAGATACCGGGCTGGATTTTTCTGGCTGCGGCGGTGCTCGCACTCGGAAAAACCTGGGGCGGACTGGCCACCTATGCCGCGGCCATGGTGTCGTGCTCCGTCACCTATTTTTCCATCCGCCTTGTCGGCGGCGATGCACTCCGCAGCCTGAAGGGCTCACTTGCGACACGTCTGTTAGGGCAGCTCGACGCCCATCCGGTCCGCAGCATCGTGCTGCTGAGAATGCTGTTCCAGACGGCGCCCCCGCTCAATTACAGCCTCGCCCTGTCAGGCGTCCGCTTTCGCGATTATTTCGTCGGCACCCTGCTCGGCCTTCCCCTGCCGATCATGGCGTACTGCGTATTTTTCGAGTATCTGGGCATGCAGCTGCATCTGCAATGATCGCCCGGCAACGGCAATGATCAGCCCGGGAAGGCAGCCGTCCGGAAGGCTCGCATGGACTTCTGGATGAAAGGGTCATTTTGGTATAATGACGCTCCATTTTTTGTGAGGGCACCGTCATGCAAAGAACGATGCTCAAGTCCAAGCTGCACCGGGCGACCGTCACGCATTCCGAGCTGCATTACGAAGGCTCGTGCGCCATCGACGAAACCCTGCTGGACGCGGCCAACATCCACGAGTACGAGCAGATCCAGATCTACAACGTCACCAACGGCGAGCGTTTCACCACCTATGCCATTCGCGCCGCGCGCGGTTCCGGCATCATTTCAGTGAACGGCGCCGCCGCGCACAAGGCGAATCCGGG
>JADFDN010000160.1 GCA_018262815.1 Thiobacillus sp. | reverse complement strand
ATTGGACAAAGTGGCATATATGAATCAAAAGCTTATCACCCACCCCAAGATTATCCGCCATGTCCAATAATCTTTTGTTCCGTCACGTGACGGCTATTTAACGTTAGGTTGTCTCATGTTTGAAGCCGTTCTCGCGCCATTGCTTGTCATTGGCACTCCGTTGGCGGTGTTTGTATTCCCATTTATTTGGTTCATTGTGGCCGCACGGGCACGCTCACGTGGTCGCATCAACTTAGCGAGAGCATCACTAATATGCCTATCTCTCACGCCAGTGGCGGTCTTGTTTTTCTTTAAGGCACCTCTTGGTGGAGCATGGTGGTTATACTTTTTCTATATTCCCATCAATTTGGCATTGTTGGCGTTGATCTTATTGGCTTCATCAAATGTCCGCACAACCTAACCTTTTGGTCAACCGGACGCCCCGAAGCTACGCTTTGGGGTACCCTCCGCTTCGCTCCGGCGCCGGTTGCCGCCTACGTTATGCTTACAGCCGACAAACTGAGAGTCTACGAACAGTTCGACGGCGACATCGATGCTTGGGCACGTGCTTCTCGCGGCCAAGCGACCAGCGGAATGACAGACGAAGATTGGCATCTTATCGATGAGTTGCTCATGGGGCTCGCCACACTCAAGACCGGGATGGCATCGGCGTCGTATGCCCAGCAGGTGGAGCAGCGGCTAATCGGCAGTACGAGCGACCAGGCTACCCGTAGCATCCTGTATGCACTCGCCACGCGCCGAGGCTCGCCTAATGCGGCCTAAGCCTTCATATATGGATTTCCGCGCGTAGCAAAAAAACGGATCGACCGTCGTGCGGTCCGCCCTTCGCGCCAACGGAGCTGCCCCGGTTGTCGATTGCGAAACCCTGGGGGATGGATGACTCAGCGGCCCGGTTGCGCAGCGCCTGCCTGCTTAATACGGGCGGCCACGGCCAGTCCGACTGCCAGCAGTGCGGCAAGCGGCGCGACCGCAAAGCCGGGCGCGTCCATCGTCCACAGGGTGGCCCCGCTGATCAGGCACCAGACCACGGGGATCGGGTAGAGCGCCCACGCTGGCCGTGCGCCGGCCAGCAGCAGGACGCCGAGCGTCGCCAGCGCGGTGGGATCGGGCGCCATGCCGAACACTTCGGCCTGGGTCCAGCTTCGGCCGGACAATAGCCCCAGCGCCGGGAATGGCAGCAGGGCAAACAAAAACAGGCCGAGGCCGGCGTGCACCTGCATCCGGGTGGCCGGGGCGGGCGTGAGCCGGTTGCTCACTCCTCCGAGCCACAACAGCAGCAGCGCCTGCGCGACGAAGGCCCAGGCAAAATAGCCGGCGGCCAGATTGATGCTGGCATAGCGCTGCGCGTGAAACGCCCAGGCGACCCACAGCCAGCACAGCGCCAGGATCACTGCGATGGCGCGCCCTGCCCGCTCGCCGCCGCGCCGCCACAGCATCAGCACCGCGATGCCGAGCGCGAGGGCGACGAGTTGCAGCGGCCACCATTCCAGGTTGTAGAGCTCGAACAGCCGGGTGTAGGTGCGCGGCGAAAACAGCAGCAGGTCGCGCAGGCTGTAGGTCCACCACTCGGACATCAGAGACGGGCGACGAGTGCCGCCATGCGGGCGCGCATGGCCTGATCGGGCAGACGTCCCGCTGCCGCGCCCAGGTTCTCCCGCACGTGGTCGGCGCGCGTGGTGGCCGGAATCGCGCTGGTGACGGCCGGATGCGAAATGATGAATTTGAGCGCGAACTGCGCCCAGCTGGTGCAGTCGATCTCGGCCGCCCACGACGGCAGCGGTCGCCGCCCCAGCCGGTCGAGTAGCGCGCCCTGCTGGAACGGCCGGTTGACGATGACGGCGATGCCGCGCTCGCGCGCAAGCGGCAGCAGGCGCTGCTCGGCTTCGCGGTCGACGAGGTTGTAGGTGAGCTGGACGAAATCCAGCGGCCGGCTGGCCATGATTTTCTCCAGCTCGTCATGGCGGCGGCCATGCGAGGTGGTGATGCCGACGTAGCGCAGCTGTCCCGCCGCCTTCATAGAAAACAGCGTCGGCAGGTGGGTCTGCCAGGACAGCAGATTGTGCACCTGCATCAGGTCGAAGCGGGGGATATCCCAGAGCCTGCGCGAGCGTTCCATCTGTGCGCGACCTTCTCCGTTGCCGGAAATCCACACCTTGTCGGCGGCGAACAGGTCCGCTGGACGGCCCAGCTTCTTCAGGCCATAGCCGATGACCTCCTGCGCCGAGCCGTACATGGGCGAGCTGTCGATCAGGCGTCCGCCCGCCTGGAAGAAGGCGCGCATCACTTCGGCGCTGGCGTCGCGCGCGGCGCGATCGTCGCCGACGTTGAAGGTGATCCAACTGCCCAGGCCGACCAGCGGTATCGTCTCGCCGCTCGACGGGATGGCCCGGGTGGCCGGGCGGGCCGGCTGCGCGCGCACCATGGCCGGCCCCAGCAGCGGCGCGACTGCCATGGCGCCCAGCAGCCTGCGGCGCATGTCATTCGGTTTTATTGTCATTGAGGTCTCCGGCGTTGTTCTGTCTGTCCGTCACCCAGAATCCCCGTGGGCGCAGACGCTGCCTGTCGGTTCGGGATTGCCTTCAGGAACCGGCCGGACCGCTGCCGAAATCTGGCTCAGGAGCCATAATTATCGGGCATCTCCATCACGCCGTCATGCTGTGTGACGGCAACGCGCTGAAACCGGACACCTCCAGGATTGCAGACCGTGTTCGACCCTAGACAGGAGCCCCCATGGAACACCGCATCAGCCTCATCACGCTTGGCGTCGCCGATCTCGAACGCGCCACCCGCTTCTATGCGGAATGCCTCGGCCTGCCGCGGCTGGACACGCCGCCTTCGATCACCTTCTTCGAGCTGGGAAAAACCTGGCTGGCGCTCTGGTCACGCGAAAGCCTGGCGGCGGACGCCGGGCTGCCTGCGGAGGGGTCGGGGTTTCGCGGCTTTGCGCTGGCGCACAATGTGCGTTCGCCGGCGGAGGTGGATGCGCTGCTTGACCGGGTGGCC
>JADFDN010000015.1 GCA_018262815.1 Thiobacillus sp. | reverse complement strand
CCGCGCCGACGGTGGTGTACGAGGTGCTGATGAAGGACGGCAGCCTGATCAACGTCGAGAACCCGTTCAAGCTGCCCGAACTGTCGAAGATCGAGGAAATCCGCGAGCCCATCATCACCGCGACGATCTTCGTGCCCGAGGAGTTCGTCGGCAACGTCATCACCCTGTGCAACCAGAAGCGCGGCATCCAGCTCGACATGCAGTATCACGGCAGGCAGGTCATGCTGCGTTACGACCTGCCGATGAACGAAGTGGTGATGGATTTCTTCGACAAGCTGAAGTCGACCAGCCGCGGCTATGCCTCGCTCGACTATGAATTCAAGGAATACCGCGCGGGCGATCTGGTCAAGCTCGACATCCTCGTCAACAACGAGAAGGTCGACGCACTGTCCCTGATCGTGCACCGCGCCACCAGCGTGTATCGCGGGCGCGAACTCGCGTCCAAGATGCGCGAACTGATTCCGCGCCAGATGTTCGACGTCGCGGTGCAGGCGGCGATCGGCGCCAACATCATCGCGCGCGAGAACGTCAAGGCGCTGCGCAAGAACGTGCTCGCCAAATGCTACGGCGGCGACATCACACGCAAGAAGAAATTGCTGGAAAAACAGAAGGCCGGCAAGCGCCGCATGAAGCAGGTCGGCAACGTCGAAATCCCGCAGGAAGCCTTTCTTGCCATTCTCCAGGTCTCGGACAAATAATCGCCATGAATTTTGCGCTCATCCTTTTCATTGCCCTGGCCGCCACCGGTGGCATCTGGCTGCTCGATGTGCTGGTGCTCAAGCGCGGACGGGACAAGGACGCCCCGGAGCCGCTACTGGTCGAGTATGCCAAGAGCTTTTTCCCGGTCATCCTGGTGGTGTTCGCGTTGCGTTCCTTCCTGGTCGAGCCGTTCAAGATTCCGTCCGGCTCGATGATGCCGACCCTGCTGATCGGCGACTTCATCCTGGTCAACAAATACACCTACGGCATCCGCCTGCCGGTGATCAACAAGAAAGTGGTCGCGCTGAACAACCCCGAGCGCGGCGACGTCATGGTATTCCGCTACCCGGCCGACCCCGGTCTCGACTACATCAAGCGCGTGATCGGCGTGCCGGGCGACGTGGTCGAATACCGCGACAAGAAACTCAGCATCAACGGCCAGCCGGTGCGTGCGGACAATACCGGCACCTACAGCTATGTCGGCAATGGACTCAGCTACGTCACCGCCATGGTGCACGATGAGCATCTCAACGGCGTCGGCCACACCATGATGACCGAACCGGGCAAGCCCGCGGTCTATCCGCCCCAGGTGGTGGACTTCCCTTACCGCGAAAACTGCTCCTACAATGCCGAGGGCGAGGGCTTCGTCTGCAAGGTGCCGGAAGGGCATTACTTCATGATGGGCGACAACCGCGATGCCAGCAACGACAGCCGCTACTGGGGCTTCGTCCCGGACCAGAACATCGTCGGCAAGGCCTTCTTCATCTGGATGAACTTCGACGATTTCGGCCGTATCGGCACTTCAATTCGATAAGGAGACACCATGCACTTCGCACGCAACCTGAAATCCAGACAGCGCGGCCTTTCCATGTTCGGCTTCCTGTTCGTCGCCATCGTGCTGGTCTTTGTGGCCATGCTGGCCATGAAACTGGTGCCGGCCTACGTCGAGTTCTTCTCGGTCAAGAAGATTCTTGCCACGATGGGGCAGGAGCCCGAGCTCAGGTCGAAAAGCAATACCGAGATTCGCAGCGATTTTTCGAAGCGAGCCAATATCGGATATGTGACCGTGGTCAAGCCGGAGGATCTCAGCATCGATCGCAGCGGCGGCGCGCCGGTTGTTTCGGCCGAGTACGAATTCCGCACCACGCTCGTCGGCAATGTCAGTCTGGTGGTCGATTTCAGCGCCAGCAGCGATCATTGAATAACGCCGTGCTGAACCAGCGCCTGCAGCAGGCGCTGGGCTACACCTTTACCCGCCCCGAGCTTCTGACCCAGGCGCTGACGCACCGCAGCTACGGTGCAACGAACAACGAACGGCTCGAATTCCTCGGCGACTCGGTATTGAACTGCACGGTCGCCCGCGCGCTGTATGACGCGTTCCCCGATTTGCCCGAAGGCAGCCTGTCGCGCCTGCGTGCCAACCTGGTGCGGCAGGAAACGCTGGCCGAGATTGCGGTGGAGCTGAGGCTGGGAGACAGCTTGCGACTGGGCGAAGGCGAGCTCAAGAGCGGCGGTTTTCGACGCCCCTCGATTCTGGCCGACGCGCTCGAATCGCTGTTCGGCGCGGTCTTTCTGGAAGCCGGGTTCGATGCGGCCGCGCGCGTGGTGCGCGGCCTGTTCGACCCGCTGGTGGCCAGGATCGATCCCAAGGCCTCGGGCAAGGATCCCAAAACGCAACTGCAGGAATTGCTGCAGTCACGCCGTCTGCCGCTGCCGGACTACCGGCTGGTCGACACCCAGGGCGAGGCGCACGACCAGAGCTTCATCGTCGAGTGCGTACTCGCCAAACCCGTACTCAGCACGCGCGGCGTCGGCAAGAGCCGCCGCGCCGCCGAACAGGAGGCCGCACGCCAGGCGTGTGCCGCGTTGCAGAAATGAACGAATTCAAATGTGGCCTCATCGCCATCGTCGGCCGCCCCAACGTCGGCAAGTCGACCCTGCTCAACCGTATCGTCGGGCAGAAAGTCAGCATCACGTCGCGCAAGGCGCAGACCACACGCCACCGAGTCATGGGCATCCACACCACCGACGAGGCGCAGTTCGTGTTCGTCGACACGCCGGGATTCCAGACCCGCCACGCCAGTACCATGAACCGCGCGATGAACAAGCGCGTGCGCGAAACCCTGTCGGATACCGATGTGGTGATGATGCTGGTGGAAGCGGGCCGCCTGAAGAAGGAAGACCGCCAGGTGATGGACCTGCTGCCCAGGGATCGCCCGCTGATCCTGGTGGTCAACAAGATCGATTACGTCAAGGATCGCGCCGAGCTGATGACGTATTTGCAGGAGGCCGCCGCCGCCCACGCGTTCACCGAGATCGTCCCGGTGTCGGCCAAGCAGGGCAGCAACCTCGACGAACTGCTGAAAACCCTGCAAACCCATCTGCCTGAAAATCCGCCGCTGTTCGAGGAAGACGACGTCACCGACCAGACCGAGCGCCAGCTGGCCGCCGAGCTCATCCGCGAGAAGGTGTTTCGACTGTGCGGCGAGGAAATCCCCTACGCGGTGGCCGTGACCATCGACAAGTTCGAGGAGGAAGGCAATCTGCGCCGCATCTTCGCCACCATCCTGGTCGACCGTGACAGCCACAAGCCCATCATCATCGGCAAGGGCGGCGAAAAGCTCAAGACCATCTCCACCCAGGCACGGCTCGACATGGAGCGCGCATTCGACAGCAAGGTGTACCTGGAGGTCTGGGTGAAAGTGAAGGGCGGCTGGGCCGACGACGTGCGCATGCTGAAGTCGCTGGGAATCGACTAGAGGCTTTTTCCTCGAAGGACGCGAAGATAAATCATTGGGGATGCGCGATCACGTCATGCGCAAGACATTCATGTTTGTGTTTTGGGTTTGCTTCGCGCATCTTCGCGTCCTTCGCGGATAACGGTTTTCCCCATGTCTTCTGACGCCCGCATCAACAACGAGCCCGGTTTCATCCTCCACACCTATCCCTTCAAGGAAACCAGCGTGGTGGCCGAAGTGTTCACCCGCAGCCATGGCCGCGTCGCACTGATCGCACGCGGCGCGCGGCGTCCGGCGTCCGCATTGCGCGGACTGATGCAGCCGTTCACCCCGCTGCTGCTGTCATGGTTCGGCAAATCCGAAATGAAAACCCTGCACGCGGCCGAATGGCAGGGCGGACTGATCGCCCCGCAGGGGCGAGCGCTGATGTGCGGGTTCTATCTGAACGAACTGCTGTTGCGGCTGCTGGCGCGCGGCGACGCGCACGAGCTGTTGTACGACCGCTATGTCGGCACGCTCGACCAGCTGGCGGGCGAGTCGTCCGGCGTCGACTGCGAGCGCGCCACGTATTTCGAGCGGATCTTGCGCCGATTCGAGACAAACCTGCTGTCCGAAATCGGCTACGGCGCCACCTTCGATATCGAGGCCGACAATGGGGCGCCCATCGAGCCAGACGTCCGTTATGTGTTCCAGCCCGAGCGCGGCGCGCTGCGCGCCATCGGCCAGCCGGGCTGCCCGGTCTCGGGTCAGACCCTGATCGACCTGGCTGCCGGCCGCTTCGAACGGCCCGCGACGCTGGTCGAGGCCAAGGCCCTGATGCGTACCCTGATCAACCATACCCTCGGCGCCAAGCCGCTTTATACTCGCCAGCTGTTACGCGAACTCACCGACCTGAATCCATGATTCCATTCCCAAATCAAAAATCTCTTTGTCGGTTTCGCCTTGCCGTACTGTTCGTACTGTCTGCGGCTCACCTTCGCGATCTTTTTAATTTGGAAATGGAATGAGCATTTATCTCGGCGTCAATATCGACCACATCGCCACCCTGCGCCAGGCGCGCAAGACCCGCTACCCGAGTCCGGTCGAGGCTGCCCTGATGGCGGAAACCGCCGGCGCCGATTCGATCACCCTGCATCTCAGGGAAGACCGCCGCCACATCCAGGATGCCGACGTGGCGATTCTGCGCCAGGTGCTGAAAACCAAGATGAACCTGGAAATGGCAGTGACCGGAGAAATGCTCGACATCGCCATCGCCACCCGGCCGCAGGACGTCTGCCTGGTGCCGGAAAAGCGCGAGGAGCTCACCACCGAGGGCGGCCTCGACGTGGCCGGCCAGCTGCCGAAGCTGAAGGATGCCTGCGCGCGTCTTGCCGACGCCGGCATCCGCGTTTCGCTCTTCATCGATGCCGATTTCGCGCAACTGGACGCCGCGCATGCGGCCGGCGCGCCGGTGGTCGAAATCCACACCGGACATTACGCCGATGCCGTGAGCGACGAGGCGCGCATCGTCGAATTCGAGCGCATCCGCACCGCCGTGGCCTATGGCCGCAGCCTTGGCCTCACCGTCAATGCCGGCCACGGTCTGACCTACCACAACGTCCAGCCGATCGCCGCGTTGCGGGGCATCCATGAGCTCAATATCGGCCATGCGATCGTCGCGCAGGCACTGTTCGTTGGCTGGAAAGAGGCGGTGGCGGAAATGAAGCGGCTGATGGTGGAAGCGGCAGCCCAGGGCGCGAAATGAGTGTTATCGCGCCCTAGCTTCCGTCCACGCCGTTTTGCGACACATCGCGGGCGTAGGTCGAAAACTCGGCGTACGGAACCGCTTTGCTGAAGAAGTGCCCCTGGGCATAACTGCAGCCGTGGGTCTGCAAAAAATCCAGCTGCTCCGCGGTTTCCACCCCCTCGGCGACGGTATCCATGCCAAAGGCTTCCGCCATCTGCAGGATGGCCCGAACCATCGCGGCATCGGCAGCGTCGCTGGTAATGTCGCGCACGAATGCCTTGTCGATCTTGATGATGTCGATGGGCATGCGCTTGAGATAGCTCAGCGAGGAGTAGCCACTCCCGAAATCGTCGATGGCGATCCTGCAACCGCATTGCCGAAACCGTTTGAGTATCTCCACATACTCGGCATTGTCCGAGAGCTTGAGGCTTTCCGTGATTTCTATCGTGATCAGGTTGCGGCGGGCCAGATCGCTTGTCTCCAGAAGCTTCGCGATTTTTTCGATGTGGTCGCGCACGACGAACTGTGCGGCAGACAGATTGAACGAAAGCGATAGGTTGTCTTCTCCCGCCAGCCCGTCCCTGGCCCAGTCCTGCAGGCCGGTATTGATGACCCACTGGCTCAGTTTGCCGATCCTGCCGCTCTGTTCGGCCACGGGCACGAACGCATCGGGGGGGATGAACCCCTTGGCGGGATGGCGCCAGCGCAGCAGCGCTTCGGCGCCGCCCAGCGCCATCGTATCGAGCCGGATGATGGGCTGGTAATAGACATCCAGATGTTCGGCCGGCACGGCAGCGCCCAGTTCGCGGTCGATCCAGTGCCGCTGGTTGACCACCTCCTGCATGTGATGGGTAAAAAAGCAGAAGGTATTGCGGCCGTTTTTCTTCGCCTCATACATGGCGTTGTCGGCGTTCTTGAGCAGGATCTCGGACGAGGCGCCATCCATCGGATAAACGGTGATGCCGATGCTGGCCGTTGTCTGCAAGGTATGGCCCGCCACCATCAAAGGCTGGCTTACCGCCGCCAGAATGGCGTTCGCAACGGAAACGACATCGTCGGTGGAATTGATGCAGTCGAGCAATACGATGAATTCGTCACCGCCCATGCGGCCGACCGTGTCCGAGTCGCGCAGCGCACTCTTGATGCGTTGTGCGGCCTTCACCAGAAGTTCGTCACCGGCACCATGACCCAGCGAGTCATTGATCAGCTTGAAATGGTCGAGGTCCATGAACAGCACGGCAAACATCGACGTCGTGCGGCGACAGTTGGACAGTAGCTGGCTCAGCCGGTCCAGGGTCAGATTTCGATTGGGCAGGCCGGTCAGCGCGTCCCGCGTGGCCTGGCGCTGAATGGTTTCCTGCGCGAGCTTGTCGCGGCTGATGTCACTGAAGACTGCGATATAACGGAGGACCGAGCCGTCCTTGTCCTTGAGAACGTTGATCGACAGCCAGGCGGTATAGGGCTCGCCGGTCTTGCGTTCGCTTTCGATCTCGCCTTGCCAGACTCCGCTCGAAGCCAGGGCATCCCAGACTTGCGTGAAGAACGCCGCGGGATGGCGCTCGGGGCTGAGAATTTCCGTCTTCTGCCCGATCACGTCATCGGACGAAAAGCCCGTAATGCGCGTGAAAGCCGGATTGACCGAAATGATGCTCATGTCCGCGTCCACCACCATGGTCGCGTCGAATGCATGCTCGAACACCGATGCCGCCAGACGCAGCTTCTCCTCGGCCACCACCCGCTCGCTGATGTCAATGATCGCCATGACCACGCCGCCGATGACTTCACTGCTGCCGTCGAGGTAGGGCGACAGACGCAGCGTGAAGTAACGCCCGTCTTCATGCGTAAATTCGATTTCCTCGACTTTCCCGTTTTTGAGCACGCTGCCGATATGCACCAGCATATCGGGGATGGGCACTTTCATTTCGACGGTAGTCAGATTGGGCTTCGTCCCCTGGGGGATCTCGAAAAACTCCTGGGCGATCTGATTGTGGCGGGTGATGGTGAGATTGCGATCCACCACCAGAACGCCCTTGTACAGGCTGTTCAGCACGTTCGTCAGGTCAGCGTGGGATTCGCTCAGTTGCTGCGTCCGGGTGTTGAGCTCGTCATTGACGGTGATCAATTCTTCGTTGGACGCCTGCAGTTCCTCGTTGGCGGTTTCGAGTTCCTCGTTGGACGCCTGCAGTTCCTCGTTGGACGCCTGCGCCTCCTCATGCATGGACTGCAGTTCCTCGTTCGCGGTTTCAAGCTCCTCTATAACCGTTTGCAGGTTTTCATGGTTGTGAGCGACTTCAGCCTCAAGTTCTGAAATGCGTGATTGCTCGCTTCCGTCAGGCACACCGGCAAGGGCGTTATCGGCAGCCTGCGTGTCGACGGGTTCAAAGCTCACCAGCAGCAGGTCCGAGTGCCCTGCCTCGCGTTCCAGGCTGTGAACCGCCATGCGGTAGCATTTCGGCTCGCCTTCCGTGACGATCTCCACCGGGCTGCCGGTCGCGCTCTGCCGGGTGCGTCCCACGCGATGGGCGAAGGCGCGAAGCTCGGCGCGGAAGCCGGGCTTGATCAGATGAAACACATTGAAGTCGGCCTTGCCTTTCTTGATCGAAAGGAAAGGACTGCAGTCGCCGAATATTTCCAGAATATCGCCTTCGACGGTCATCAGCAGGCTGCCCGGCGCGTAGAGATCGAACAGGCGGCCATGCGCGAGTGTTTCGCTGCTTGGCGAAGCCGGGCGCTGCATCAGCTCGCCCTGGGGGTGGCTGCCGGGGACCGCGCTCATGCGCGCAAAGCCGCCGATGATGGGCGAGGGAACCGGACGTTTCAGAAAGATCTTGTGCTTGCGATCCTTCTCGACGAAAAGATTGCCCACTTTTCCGATCGACTCGGATTTGCCGAGGAAGAGGATGCCGTGGTTGCGCAGTGCGTAATGGAAAACCTTCATCACCCGTTCCTGCAACTCATGCTTGAAATAGATCAGCAGGTTGCGGCAGGTGATCATGTCCAGGCGGACGAAGGGCGGGTCCTGCACCAGGTCCTGCCGGGCGAACAGAACCATGTCACGCAGGCTCTTGTCGATGTGGTACATCCCTTCATGCGCATGGAAGTGGCGTGCAATCAGCGTGCTGTCGATTCCGCACAGCGCCGATTCAGGGTAAATCCCGGCGCGCGCGATGTCGACGGCCTCCAGATTGATGTCGGTCGCAAACAGCTGAATCCGGTATTTGTGACGCTGTGCACCGAGCTCTTCAGCCAGGATGATGGCAACCGAATAGACCTCTTCGCCGGTCGCGCAGCCGGGAATCCAGATGCGGATTTCGTCGCCGGGCCGCTTGGTTTTCAACATCCCGCGCAGCACGTCCTGCAGCGATTCGAAAGCCTCGGGATCGCGAAAGAACGAGGTCACGCAGATCAGGAAGTTGCCTGCCAGCTCGGTCAGTTCCTGCCGGTGCGTGTGGATGTAATCGGAGTAGGCGTCCAGATTCGGAATCTGCATGGCCGCCATGCGACGGAGGATCTGCCGCGAGATGGTCGCGTCCTTGTAGTTCGTGAAGTCCATGCCGGCATGGGCGGCGATCTGTCGCACGATGGCCCGCATCCCGGCGGGAAGCGTGTCTTCGCTGTCGACAACGACGGGCGGCTCGCGCCGCCGCTGCACGATGGAGAGGAGCTGATTGGCGATTTCATGGGGCTGCAGGACGAGGTCGGTGCCGCCGGCACGAATCGCCGAATTGGGCATGCTGTCGTACTTGGCAGACTTGGGTTCCTGGGCGATCGCAATTCCGCCCGCCGCCTTGATCGCCTTGATGCCTCGCGTGCCGTCGGATCCCGTGCCTGACAGGATGATGCCGATCGCGCAGTCTTCCCGGTCGTCGGCCAGACTCATGAAAAAGCGGTCGACCGACGGTTTGGGGCCGATGGTGTTGGTCGGCTGGCTGATGCGCAGCTTGCCGTCGACGACCGTGATGTCCGTATTGGGCGGAGCGACATAGACCCGGTCCGCTTTCGGGAGAATATTGTTGCGCGCCGCCTCGACCTTGAGTTCGGTCTCCCGCTGCAACAATTCCACCATCAGGCTGCGATGGTCGGGCGACATGTGCTGTGCCACGATGTAGGTCATGTTGGCGTGCCGGGGCAGACTCGCGACGAAGGGGCGCAGCGCCTCCAGCCCACCCGCCGAAGCGCCGATGCCTACATAGTAGAGACGCTTGGGCGCGCCGGCGGCCGCGCGGGATGTATTTCTGGATGGTCTCGGGTTCGCCGGATTGGCTTCTAAATGATCAGCGGCATCGATATGCGGTGGCGGGGTGGTTGTCTTGTCCTTGGCAGCGGTCATGCTCTTCCTCTCGGCGGCAATGCGGCACAGCCTTGCAGGCGGGGTGCGCATCAGCGCGGCCCAGGGTGCGGCACTACGGGGTGGTGTCCAGCGGTCGAATCCTCGAAAGGATGGCTGTGTTTAGCGGTGGAATCGGCAAGGCCTAATCAAGGCGGGGCCTTTACGATTCGTTCGTGGTTTCCAGTAGGAGGCGCGAGGCGAACGGGAGTTCCCTGGTTACATTGTGTGTGTCCCAGGACATATCCACGCATGCGGAATGGGATTGGAGCGGATTCAGCTCGATCCGGCTGGTTGGAACCGCGTCGGTCGCTTGCACCTCATGGGACCGATCGCAGATCGGTCCACAGGTCAGCGAATGATCTTCTTCTTCAGCTTGATGCGCACATAGAGCAGCACGATCACCGCGACCGTGCCCAGCGTGATCAGCGTGATCAGCTGCAGGTTGTCGCGGATGGCCGCTTCGTTGTGGCCCAGGCTGTAGCCGAGCACCGCGAGGATGGTGACCCAGATGCCGGCGCCGAGGCTGGTGTAGAAGCTGAACACCGCCAGGTTCATGCGCGCGAGCCCTGCCGGCAGCGAGATGTATTGCCGTACCGCCGGAATCAGCCGTCCGGTGAAGGTCGAAATGTGGCCGTGGCGCGCGAAGAAATCTTCCATGCGCTGCAGCGAATGCTCCTTGAACAGCACGTATTTGCCGTAGCGCAGCAGGAACGGCCGTCCGAGTTTCATTGCCAGCCAGTAGTTGAACAGTGCGCCGAACAGGCTCCCGGCGATGCCGGACAGGATCGCCAGCGCCAGGTTCATCTCGCCCTTGTAGGCCAGATAGCCGGCCGGGATCATCACCACTTCGCTGGGAAAGGGGAAGAAGCTGGATTCCAGCGCCATCAGCAGAAAAATGCCCGGGTAACCCCAGGCGCCGACTGTGCTGACGATGGTTTGGATGATCTCGTGGAGCATGATGGAGGACAGGTTCAAGTTGCAAGATTCAAGATGCAAGGAGGCATGCTTCCCTCTTGCCTCCCGGGTCTTGAATCTTGCATCTCAAACAACGGCTTCTTCCTTCTTCTCCACCGGCTTGATGAAGTGCTCGCGCTTGATGCCGAACATCAGCAGCAGGGGGCTGGCGACCAGAACCGACGAGTAGATGCCGAACATGATGCCGATCGTGAGCGCGAGCGCGAAGTTGTGCAGCGCCTCGCCACCGAAGAACAGCATCGACAGCACCATGATCTGGGTCGAGCCGTGGGTGATGACGGTGCGGCTCATGGTGCGGGTGATCGCGTCGTCGATGATGTGCGGGATGGTCGCGCCGCGCATCTTGCGGATGTTCTCGCGGATCCGGTCGAACACCACCACCGACTCGTTGACCGAATAGCCCAGGATTGCCAGCACGCCGGCCAGCACGGTGAGGGTGAATTCCCACTGGAAGAAGGCGAACACGCCGAGGATGATGACGATGTCGTGCATGTTGGCAAGCATCCCCGCAACCGCGAAGCGCCATTCGAAACGGACCGCCAGATAAGCCATGATGCCTAAGGACACCACCAGCAGCGCCAGCGCGCCGCTGTCGTAGAGTTCCTTGCCGACCTGCGGGCCGACGAAATCGACGCGCTTCAATTCGACCGAAGCATCCGCAGCCTTCAGGGCAGCCATGACCTGATTGCTCGTCTCCGCCGCATTGGCACCGCCCTTGACGGGCAGGCGGATCAACACGTCGCGGCTGGTGCCGAAGTTCTGCACCGTGACTTCGGGTAGGCCGGTTTTTTCCAGGGCGCCGCGGATAGCCGGCAGGTTGGCGGCCTGGCCGTAGCTGACCTCGATCACGGTACCGCCGGTGAAGTCGACGCCCAGATTGAGGCCGCGGTCCCACAGCGCCCACACCGAGAACAGGAAGGTGAGCAGCGAAATCGCCGTCGTCGCCTTCCCCCAGCTCATGAAGGGGATGGTTTTCTTGAAGGGGAAAAATTCCAGCATGACCCGACCCTTAGATTGAGACTTTGGCCAACCGCGCCTGGCGGCCATAGGTGAGGTTGACCATGGCGCGCGACACCGTGACGGCGCTGAACATGGAGGTGAGGATGCCCAGACACAGCACCACGGCAAAACCGCGTACCGGCCCTGAGCCCAGCCAGAACAGCGCGATGCCGGCGATCAGCGTGGTGAGGTTGGAGTCGAGAATGGTGCCCCAGGCACGGTCGTAGCCGGCGTGGATGGCCGCCTGCGGCGTGGCGCCGTTGCGCAGTTCCTCGCGGATGCGTTCGTTGATCAGCACGTTGGCGTCGATCGCCATGCCGAGCGTGAGCGCGATCGCCGCCATGCCGGGTAGGGTCAGCGTGGCCTGCAGCATCGACAGCAGCGCGATCAGGAAGAAGCCGTTGATGGCGAGTGCGATCGACGAGAACAGGCCGAATACGCGGTAGTAGATGACCATGAATGCGACGACCGCGAGGAAGCCCCATATGTTGGAATGGAAACCTTTTTCGATGTTCTCTGCGCCCATGCTGGGACCGACCGTGCGCTCCTCGATGATCTGCATCGGCGCGGCCAGCGCGCCGGCGCGCAGCAGCAGGGCGACGTCGGAGGCCTCCTGCGCGGTTTCCATGCCGGTGATCTGCACCCGGCCGCCGCCGATTTCCTCGCGGATCACCGGCGCCGTGATGGCTTCGGCCACGCCCTTTTCGATCAGCAGGATGGCCATGCGCTTGTTGACGTTTTCGCGCGTCACGTCCTTGAAGATGCGTGCGCCCTTGCCGTCCAGACTGATGTGCACCGCAGCCTGGCCGCTGGTGCTGTCGAAGCCCGGCGAGGCGTCGGTGATCGAGTCGCCGGTCAGGACCACGTCCTTTTTCACGGCGATCGTGCCGCCATCGCGGCTGGTCACAATTTCCGCGCCGAACGGCACCTGGCCCTGTGCCACCGCCAGCGGATCGGCCAGTTCGTCGACCATGCGGATTTCCAGCGTGGCGGTGCGGCCGAGGATGTCTTTCGCCTTGGCCGTGTCCTGCACGCCGGGCAGCTGCACCACGACGCGGCTGGCGCCCTGCTGCTGGATCACAGGCTCGGCCACGCCGAGCTCGTTGACGCGATTCCTGAGGGTGGTGATGTTCTGCTGCAGCGCGAATTCCTGCACCTGCTTCTCCGCCTCGGGCTTGAGGCGAGCGGTCAGCGTGAAGCCTTCGGCCTCGTCTTGTTCGGTGAAGGCCAGATCGATGAATGCCGTGCCCAGCTTGTTGACCGCGGCGTCACGCTGGTCGCGGGTGGCGAAATGAACCGTGACCGCATTGCCCTCGCGGCTGATGCGGCCGTAGCGGATCTTGGCGCCGCGCAGCTCGGTGCGGAAATCGTTCTGGTAGCGGATGGCGGCCTTCTCCAGCGCGGCCTTCATGTCGACTTCGAGCAGGAAATGCACGCCGCCGCGCAGGTCGAGGCCCAGATACATCGGCAGCGCGTTGATCGACGACAGCCAGGAGGGCGAGGCCGACACCAGGTTCAGCGCTACCGTGTAGCGCTCGCCCAGCCCGTTCTGCAGCACGTCCTTGGCCTTGATCTGCACGTCGGTGCTGGCAAAGCGCGCCTTGATGCTGTTGCCTGCCAGTTCCATCCCGCTGGCGGCCACATTGGAGGCCTTGAGCAGCGACTCCACCTGCCCGAGCAGCGCCGTATCGACTTTCTCGGTGGTGCGCACCGGCGAAATCTGGACTGCCGGCACTTCGCCAAAGAAATTGGGCAGGGTGTACAGGAAGGCGACCACCAGCGTGATGCCGATGACGATGTATTTCCAGAGCGGGAAGCGGTTCATGGTTTTTGGTAAAGGGGGAAGAGTTAAGGGGGAAGGGTGGGGCGCCGGGTTTTACCCTTCCCCCTTGAGCGCCGCCGGCGCGGTCCCTTTCCCCTTCACGGTTAAAGGCCCTTGATCGTGCCCTTCGGCAGCAGGGTCTGGACCGACTGCTTCTGCACGTGGGTGATCACGCCGTCGGCGATTTCCAGCGACACATATTGCTCGCTGATCTTGGCGACCTTGCCGACCTGGCCGCTGGCCGTGACGACCTCATCGCCCTTGGTCAGATCGGCCAGCATTTTTTTCTGCTCCTTGGCGCGCTTCATCTGCGGACGGATCAGCATGAACCAGAACAGGATGAAGATGATGATGAGCGGCAGGAATTGCTCGAAACCCGGGGCGGCCGGTGCAGCGGTTTGGGCGTGGGCAAGTGAAATCATGGGTCAAAACTCCGAATCAGGGCAGATTAATCAAAACCCGAGGATTCTACCATCCGCGGGTTTGCATCTCATGAAACCGCGCCGCGAAGTCGGCAAAGGCCCGGGTTTCGATGGCGGCGCGCATCCCGGCCATCAGGCGGTGGTAGTAGTGCAGGTTGTGGATGGTGGCGAGCCGCGCGCCGAGGATCTCGTTGGCGCGGATCAGGTGGTGCAGGTAGGCGCGGGAAAAATGCGTGCAGGTGTGGCAGTCGCATTCGTCGTCGATCGGCGCGGTGTCGGTTTTCCAGCGCGCGTTGCGGATGCGCATGTCGCCGCGCCGGGTGAACAGGATGCCGTGGCGCGCGTTGCGGGTCGGCAGCACGCAGTCGAACTGGTCGATTCCCTGGCCCACTGCCGCCACCAGGTCGGACGGCGTGCCCACCCCCATCAGGTAGCGCGGTTTGTCGGCCGGCAGCTGCGGCGCGGTGTGGGCGAGGATGCGCGCCATGTCGTCCTTCGGCTCGCCCACACTCAACCCGCCGATCGCATAGCCGTCGAAGTCCATGCCGATGAGCTGGCGCGCCGATTCGTCGCGCAGGCCTTCGTACATCCCGCCCTGCACGATGCCATACAGCGCGTTGGGGTTGCCGGCGTGCGCCGCCTTCGATCGCTCGGCCCAGCGCAGGCTCATCCGCATCGAATCGGCGGCCTCGTGCTCGGTGGCGGGGTAGGGCGTGCATTCGTCGAAAATCATCACGATGTCGGAATTCAGCGTGCGCTGGATCTGCATCGAGATCTCGGGGGTGAGAAACAGCTTGTCGCCGTTGATCGGCGAGGCGAACTTCACCCCTTCCTCGGTGATCTTCCGGAGCTTGCCCAGGCTGAACACCTGGAAGCCGCCCGAGTCGGTGAGGATGGGCTTGTCCCAGCCCATGAAGCGGTGTAGTCCGCCGAATTTTTCGATCACCTCCAGCCCAGGCCGCAGCCACAGGTGGAAGGTGTTGGACAGCACCATCTCGAAGCCGATGCCGGTGAGTTCGGCCGGCGACATCGCCTTCACCGTGCCGTAGGTGCCCACCGGCATGAACACCGGGGTCTGCACGGTGCCGTGCGCGAGGTGGAGCTGGCCGCGGCGCGCGCCGCCGTCGGTGGTGAAGAGGTCGAATTTCATGCGGGTGCGGACTTCTCTAAGCTGTCTTTTCTAAAAGCATCGCGTCGCCATAGCTGAAGAAGCGATAGCGCTCGGCAATGGCGTGGGCGTAGGCCGCGCGAATGGTGTCGACGCCGGCGAACGCGGAGACCAGCATCAGGAGCGTGGATTTCGGTAGATGGAAGTTGGTGATCAGCGCGTCGACCACCCTGAACGCATAGCCGGGCGTGATGAAGATATCCGTTTCGCCGGAGCCTGCGTGCAGCTTTCCCGGCTGCGCGGCGGCCTCCAATGCCCGCAGGCTGGTCGTGCCCACCGCCACCACGCGGCCGCCGCGGTCGCGGGTTTCGCGGATGGCGTCGACGGTCGCCTGCGGGATCGTGTAGCGCTCGCTGTGCATCCTGTGCTCGGCGATGTCGTCCACCCGCACCGGCTGGAAGGTGCCGGCGCCGACGTGCAGCGTCACCCGTGCCGTGCGGACGCCTTGCTGGCGCAGCGCGTCGAGCATCGCGTCGTCGAAATGCAAGCCGGCCGTCGGCGCCGCCACCGCGCCGGGCTCGTTGGCGTACACGGTCTGGTAGCGCGCCTCGTCGTCCGCCGTCGGCGTGTGTTCGATATAGGGCGGCAGCGGCAGCCGGCCGAGCCGGTCCAGCACCGCCAGCACCGGGTTCGGAAAGCGCAGCTGCGTCAGATCGTCCTGCCGCGCCAGCACCTCGATGACGATGTCGTCGGAAAGCCGGATGCGCGAACCCGACTTCGGCGCGTGGCTCGCGCGGATGAAGGCCAGCGCCTCGAATTCGCCCGTGACCCGTTCCACCAGCAGTTCCACCTTGCCGCCGGAATCCTTGGTGCCGAACAGCCGCGCCTTGATCACGCGCGTGTCGTTCATCACCAGCAGGTCGTCGGGACGCAGCAGGGTGGGCAGATCGGCAAATTCGCGGTCGTGCAGCGTGCCGGTGGCTTCGACGTGCAGCAGCCGGCTGCCGCCGCGCACCGCGGGCGGAAACTGGGCGATCAGGTCGGGGGGGAGGTCGAAATCGAAATCGGCAACACGCATGGGGCGCGATTATAGCTTCCGCCTTGCGGCAGGCTGGCCGATTCGGCGATAATGCGCGGCTTCTGTCGCCGGCCGCATTCGCGCCCGGCCTCCCTGCCGGGATGGCGGAATCGGTAGACGCAGCGGATTCAAAATCCGCCGCTGGTAACAGTGTGGGGGTTCGAGTCCCCCTCCCGGCACCAGGAAACACGCGGAGTTTGTGTTTTCTTGTTTACGCGGACTCCTACAATTTTTCCGGCGTCGTTGCCACCGGCTTCACGCTGTCGCCTAGCTGAACGGCTTCTCAAGCGCATTCAGGACTGGAGCGCAAACGTAAAAGCGCCCCCACTGGCGACCGCTGATCTCCTTCAGTATTTTCCTTTCTTCAAGCACGCTGATAGCGGCTTTCGCTGTGGGATGGGTCTTGTTGAGCACCTTGGCTCCACGGCCAATGGTCATGTACGGATTGACGAATAGTTCGTCGATCAGGCCAAGGGCGTTCGGCTTGTCGCGTAATTGGTTGCGGTACTGCTCCCTTAGACGGTGTAGTTCCTTCGACTGCTGCCCGGCTTCGGTGGCGGTCTCCGTAACGCCTTGGAGAAAAAACCTTATCCACGGTACCCAGTCGCCATGTGTACGTACGCGCTGCAACAGGTCGTAATAGTCCCCCTTGTGCGCGTCGATGAACGCGGAGAGGTAAAGCAAGGGCTCTGACAATCGCCCTCTCTGCATGAGGAAGAAGGTAATCAACAGACGCCCGACACGTCCATTCCCGTCCAGGAAGGGGTGGATGGTTTCAAACTGGACATGCATCATCGCGCACTGGATAAGATCTGGTATCACGTCTTGTGAATGCAGAAAATTCTCCCAATTGCCCAAGCAGTCCATTAATACTTCAACCGGAGGCGGGACAAATGCCGCTGTTATCGGTGTGCTTCCGGCCGGTCCGATCCAATTTTGTGAGCGCCTGAATTCGCCTGGGGTCGCCTTTTCACCTCGGACTCCTTCCATGAGCTTGGCGTGAATTTCTCGGATGAGTCGGAGGGAGAGGGGTAGTGTGTCCAATCGTTGGACGCCAAACTCCAGCGCATGGATGTAATTACGCACTTCCTTGATGTCGTCGTTTGGTTCCCTTACGTGGCCGTCCTCAATCTCATCGATCAGGAGGTCGGATAGACTGGCCTTTGTGCCTTCGATGCGAGACGATAGAACAGCTTCCCGCTTGATGTAGGGCGAAATGAGCAGGTGTGGGTTCGGTAATTGGCCACCAAGGCCAGATAGTTCTGAGAGTGCCGCGTCGGCTTTCGAGAGCGCCAGGGCGAGCGGCATGTCGAAGTTGATAGGCGGTGGCAAAGGGTTCGGCACAAAGGCCAAGTAGCCCTGAGGGGTATCTACCAGCCGGCCGCTTGCGGTCTCAGCAAAGTCTTTTCGATTCATTGCATTAGGGGCGAGAGCCAAAAATATTTTCAAACCATTGTAGGCTTTGAAAAAAATTGGTCAATTTCTTTCAAAGCTTTTGGGGGTTGAAAATTCTTTATTCCCAACGGCTTCTGCACTTCGATACGTCCCCCTGTAACAGCGGGGGATTCCGCAGGGTTGAGAGATCCCGTTTGTAGAAGCGTTTTCGGCTATGCCGTTGTTTGGCCTGAACTATGGCCCAGCTTCAAAATCCGCCGCTGGTAACAGTGTGGGGGTTCGAGTCCCTCTCCCGCACCACGTGCAAGCCCCTATTTTAAAGACAGCTGCTTGGGCCGCGCCCTGTCGGGCTCAGCGCTTGCGCGGTACCGCGCTTCGCAGCCGTCGCTGCACGCTGTGATACGCCGGTTTGGCGCGATTATCCTTGTCGAACAACAGCGCGTCGCCCTGGCCGGGGAAGAATTCCGGTATCCACGAATAGCGGTCGCTCGCACCCCAGGTGGAAAAGCTGCGGCATTGCGGCACCGCCAGGCAGGCCTGCAGCATGTCGCGGTATAGCGCCGCCTGCGCCCGCAGGTCGGCGCGGCTTGCCGGCAGCGACAGCATCACGTCCATTTCGCTGATGTGAGTCTGCAGTCCGAGCGCGGCCAGGCGCTTCATGTTGATGCGCACGTCGCGGGCGCGCGGCGCGTCTTTCAGGCTGGCGTGCATTTGCAGGCCGACGCCGTGGATCGGTGCGCGCTTGCGGCGCAATCCGGCCACCAGGTCGTAGATGCCGTCCGATTTGGCGCCGTCGCCTTCGCCGCCGTAGTCGTTGTAGCGCAGATGCGCCTGCGGATCGGCTTCGTGCGCCCACTGGAACGCCAGCACCAGATAATCCGGGCCGATGCCGCGCGACCAGAAGGTTTCGCGAGCGTGCCCGTCCTCGGCCACCGCTTCGGCCGCCACGTCCCACGACGCCACCCGGCCGCGATAGCGCGTGACCAGCGTCCGGATGTGCTCGCGCAGGATGGCCTTCAGTTCGTCGCGGCTGAATTGCCCCTGCGTCAGCCAGTCCGGCAGCTGCTGGTGCCACACCAGCACGTGGCCGTTGACCTGCATGCCGTGCGCTTCGGCGAAGGCAACCAGGGCATCCGCCTGCGCGAAGTCGAAGCGGCCGCGCTCGGGCTGCACGACGGAAAACTTCATCGCGTTTTCCGGCGTCACCAGATCGAATTCGCGCGCCAGCAGGCGGGCATAGGCGGCATCGGTGTTGAGCGCGTCGACATTCACCGCGGTGCCGATGCGCAGACCGGCCGGTTGGGCCAGCGCCCGTAGGGTGTCGGCGGCAAGCGCCGGCAGGGCGACAGCACAGGCCGCAACGAACGCGCTGGTGACGACTGCTGCGCGCAGCGACATCTCAGTAGCCCCGGTATGCGGCAGGCCCGGCCCACTGCCTGACGAAGCCCGGTACCGGGGGCGACTGGTGCGGCCGCAGGCCGGCATTGCGCGCCCAGCCTTCGAGCCAGGATTCGCCCTCGATTCCGCCTGACCCCGCGGGCGAAGCGTAGGCGCTGTCGGTGAGCGCGTCGTCCAGCGAAATGAAGCGATAGCCGCGCTGCCGGAGCATGGCGGCGAGCGCGCCAAAATACTCCGCGTTGAGCGCGTTGGCATGCAGCACCAGCACATGCGGAATGGGGCGGCCGAACAGGTCGAGCGCGAGCTGCTCGGCCTGGGCGAACACGACTTCCATATAGGGCACGTAGGCTGTGCCGATGCGCCGTGCCGCGTCTTCGTCGCCTTGCGCCAGCGCGCGCGCATAGGCGGCGGCGAACACCCATTCCGAATTGTTCACGGTCACCGGCGCCACGCGATAGCCATGCGCGGCGAGGAAATCCTGGAATGCCGACCGCACCTCCGCGGTTCTTCCCTGATGCAGGAAAGGATGGCGGAACCAGCGCAGGCTTCGGCCTTCGCTTTGCATGAGGGGACGCGTGACGGTTTCGCCCTGCAGCAGGTCGGCCTGGAAAACGTCGAGCGGTACCCGGTTGAGCGAGGGATGCGAATAGGTATGGTTGCCCAGTTCGAAGCCGGCCTCGAGCCAGGTGCGCAGCAGCTCCACCCGGGCCGGGTCCGGCTGGCCTTCGCGGTAGAGCTTCGCCTCGTTGACGAAGCCCACCGCGGGCACCTGGGCGGTCTGCAGATGCTGCAGCAGGCGGCGGGTCATGCTATTCAGCGTGGCCGGATCGTCCGCCGGGACGGCAGCGTAAGGCAGGTCGTCGAAGGTGATCGACACTGCGTGCTGCGCCGGCATCCGGGCGGCCGCCGCAAGAGGAAGAAGCAGGAAAAAAAGCAGGAACCGGCGTGTCATGCGTGCCTCGAATCCGCGCGCAAGCGGCGCGCGCGGCATGGTGAACGGGTGTTCAGAAGCGGCGCGTCAGGCTGAGCTCGAACATGTGCGAGCGGTAGCCGCCGGTGCCGCCGCCGCCGTAGTTGGACAGGCCGGCCTTCACGTCGAGGAACCAGTCGCGATAGATGCCGAAGAAGCCCTCGGCCACGATGTCGCCGCCGTTGCGGAAGCCGGACATCGTGTTGTCCTTGTAGGGGCCGTAGCTGAAGGCCACGCTCACGCCGTCATCGTCGCTGAGCTTCCAGTAGGTGAAGGCGGTCAGCGCGTAGCGCTGGTACAGCGAGGGGGCGTAGTAGCCGTTGCCCGGGTCCTCGTCGTAGCCGAACCAGCGGCCGCTGACACCGAGATCCAGGTTCAGGCGCCGGGTGCGCATGACGGCGCGGCGCGGCGCGAGCTCGGCTTCCCAGCGGTCGTTGCCGTCGGACAGCGTGTCGACGCCGAGGCGGCTGGCCAGGGTCCAGCGCAGGTCGGGCGTCCATGTGGCGTCGAGCGTGGTGGCGCGGCGTTCGATGCCGAGCTTGGCGGCGCGCGGCGACACGGCGAACAGGTCCTGCCGGTGCGCCAGCCGCAGGGCGAGTTCGTCCTGCGGCTGCAGGTCGGCGCCGACTTCGTAGATGACGTTGCTGTCGCCTTCCGCGCGGCCGCCGCCGATTTGCGCGTCGAGCGAGACCTTGCGCGAAACGCGGTGCTGGACGCCGAGCCAGGCGCGGTTGTAGCCGAGGGTGGTGCCGCCATCCGGCTTTTCGTAGCCGCTGCCGCTGTCGGCGTGGAGCTGCTGGCGGTCGGTGCCGCCGAACAGGCGCGTTTCCGGGGTGATCACGTATTCGCCGCGCAGATAGCCGTGGCGGATGCTGACGTCGTCGGAGCCGGTGTGGTAGCCGAAGCCGGCGGTTGCATTGGAACGCAGTGGGGTGCGGATGAAGCGCGCGAGGTCGAGCGTTTCCTTGCTGTCCGGACGCAGCCGGGTGACCTCGGCGAGGCTTGCCAGCGCTTCGCGCGGGCGATGGGCGTAGTGCAGGGCGACGGTGCGGGTGTAGCCCAGTTCGTAGTCGTCGCGCAGGTTCGCGTCGAGTGCGGCGACTTCGGCCAGCGACGAGGTCGGCCGTTCAGCCCAGGCCAGCACGCGGGCTTTCTGCTTTTTGGCGGCGACGTTGTCGCCGAAGCGCTTGCGGTAGTCTTCCAGCAATTCCATCGCGCGCGCGTAGTCGCCCAGTTCGGTGACGACGACGATGTATTCCATCCACGCCGCGGCCACGCCCGGCTGCAGTGCCAGATAGTCGCGATAGGCGCGCGCCGATTCGTCGAGCTGACTGCGCCAGTAGTGCACGCGGGCGATGCCGAGGCGCGCGCCGGGATCGTCGGGCGCGATCGCGAGAATGCGCCGGTGGCTGTCCAGCGCGGTGTCGTAGTCGCCGCGCCAGGCGGCGAGATCGGCGCGGGTGCGCAGGTATTCCAGGTTCTTCGGATCGAGTTCGACGGCGCGTTCGATCGCGGCGGCCGCTTCCTTGGCTTCCTTCTCGCTCGGGTAGCTCTGCGCCAGGCGATAGAACAGCGCGTGGTCCTGCGGGGCGAGGCGGGTCGCTTCCTTCAGCGCCGCGGACGACGCCACCGGATCGTTGCCGAGCGCATAGATGTCGGCCATGCGCAGCCAGTATTCCCGGCTTACGCCGAAGCGCTGGCGATACAGCGCGTCATATTCCTGTACCGCTGGAGTATTGCCGCGTCCGGCTTCCAGTTCCATCGCCTCGAGCATGACGTCCTTGTCCTGCGGGCGCTGCTCAAGATAGGCGCGGTAGCGGGGCGCGGCGGCATCCGTCTTGCCACTGCGCGAATGGGCGCGTGCGAGGCCGAGCAGGGCGTCGGCATCCTGGGGCGCTGCGGCCAGCACGCGTTCGAAGCTGTCGATCGCCACGGCGTGGTAGCCGGTCCACAGGGCGACTTCGCCGCGTGCGCGCAGATACACCGGGTTGCCCGGGTCGAGTTCGACGGCCTGGGCGATGGCGGCCATCGCGCTCGGACCATTCTGGATCGTCGCGTAGGCCTGCGACAGCTTGTGATACAGACGGGCGTCCATCGGGGCGTGTTTCACCGCTTCGCGCAGGGCTTCGGCGGCGCGCTCGGGCGTCTTCAGCCGGGTGGCGCGGATGTCGGCGATGCGCTCCCACAGGTGCGCCTGCGCCGGATTGGTCTGCAGCGCCTGCTTGTAAATTTCCACCGCATCGGCCCACTGCCCCTGCATTTCGGCGCGCAGACCGGCATCCGGGACGGGTTGTGCGGCCACCGGCAGCGAGGCCGCCGTGAGAAAGGCCAGGGCGAGGATTCGGAGCTTCATTTGCGCCACCTGCGATTGCGGAAGATCCACAGGTCCGCGGCGAAGCGACCGATGGTGACGAGGTCGAACAGCAGCACGGCGTAACGCAGCGGCGTGATCAGCAGGCCCTTGAAGAAATATTCCAGCCGGTGGCCCTTGGCCACCGTGACCAGGATGCCGGTGGCGACCGCGGTTTCGGCAATCAGCGTGATCGCCAGCGGTTCCCACAGCTGCAACAGGATCATGATCAGCAGCGCGGTCGGAAACGCGACTTTCTCGAACGCCGACATGAACAGCACCCACCCGATCGGGCGGCCGTATTTGACGGTGTAGTCGATGCCGAAGGGCTGACGGTACTGCTCGTGATGGATGCGCTTGTCCGCCAGGCCGGCCTGCAGCGCGGCGGCTTCCTGCTTCTTTTTCTGGTAGCGCTTGAACGCCTTCAGCGGGCTGCGCATCAGCTCGTCGAAGTAGTAGCAGCTTTGCAGGAAGGACGAGGACCACAGGTAGATCTGCCCCGGCACGCGGCCGACTTCCGGCTCCTGCGAACGGGCGTAGACGTCGGTGAGCTGGATGTTGCGGTAGCCGTTGTCGTTCATCGCGAAGCCGATGAAGATGTCTTCGGAGTTGGTGAGGTCGTCGCCCAGGATCGGCTCGTAGCGGTCGAACACGATGGTCTTCAGCACCTCCCGGCGATACGCGACGGCGCAGCCGACCGGATTGAGGATGCTGCCGAAGAAGGCCATCTGGCCCACGTACACGAACTTCTGCAGGAAGTAGTACAGCACGTCGCGGTACATGTCGGTGATGCCGCGCTGCAGGTGGTGGAACCAGCCCAGCTTGGGATAGATGCTGGCCTCGGGGTGCGCGCCGAGGAATTTCTGCAGCGCCTCGGTCTCGAGCATGGCGCGGCGGTCGCGGTCGCGCAGCGGCAGCACGGTGCCGCAGGCGCTGGCGATGCCGGCGCCCTTGTAGAGCTCTTCCACCACGCGGTCGATGTAGTTGTCCGATTCCAGCACGGTGTCGCCGTCGAGGATGAATTCGACGTCGGAGTCGAACTCGCGCGACTGTCTTTTGAGGGTCGGCGTCTTGCCGATCGACTGCGCGCGCTGGATCGCGATCAGGTCCATGCCGTTGAGGTCGCAGAAGGTGCGCGCGTATTCGACCGTGCGGTCGTGGCTGCCGTCGTCGATCAGGATGATGCGAGTGGGCTTGCGGGTCTGGCGCGCCAGCGCGGCCAGGCACAGCGGGATGTTGCTTTCCTCGTTGAAGGCGGGGATCACCAGGTCGACGGTGGCGTCGCGCCAGTCCTGCGCCGGGTTGGGAACGGTTTTGTCCGGCCCGTGGATCAGGCCGATGATGCTCAGCACCGTGTTCGGGCTGAGGATGAAGTAGGGGGTGGTTGCCATGGCGGCCTATTCTAGGCGACGCGCCGGGCTTTTGCGCATTCGCGCTCGATCAGGTCGTCCAGGGTGTCGCTCAGACGCCACTCCGGTTCGAAGCCGGTCAGGGCCCGCAGCTTGTTGAGCACCGGGCGCCGGTGCGTGACGTCCTCGAATTCCTCGCCGTAGGCGTCCTTGTAGGAAATGAACTGCAGGGGCGAGGTGCTGCGGGCGCGCTGCACGACCAGGTCGGCCAGGTCGCGAATCGAGATTTCCTGATCGTTGCCGACGTTCACGACCTCGCCCCAGGCTTCCGGGCTGGCGGCGAGACGGTCGAGCGCCACCACGGTGTCGCGCACGTCGCAGAAAGAGCGCGTCTGCCGGCCCTCGCCGTAGACGGTGAGCGGTTCGTTGGCGACCGCCTGCTTGACGAAGCTGGGCACCACCATGCCGTAATGGCCCACCTGGTTCGGCCCGATGGTGTTGAACAGGCGTACGACCACGATATTGAGACCGTACTTGCGTGCATAGGAAAAGGCGAGGAACTCGTCGGCCAGCTTGGTCACCGCATAGGCCCAGCGCAGCCGGCCGGCGGACGGCAGCACGATATGGTCGGTTTCGGCGAAGCTGCTGTTGGCGTTGAAGCCGTAAACCTCCGAGGTCGAGGCGATGATGACCTGCGGATTCCAGCCGCCATGGTGGATGGCGCGCAGCAGCCGCTCGGTGCCGGTCATGTTGGTCGCCATCACGGCCACCGGGTCTTCCAGCACTTTCTTCACGCCGACGACGGCGGCCATGTGGTAGATGCGGTCGGCCCAGGCGACGGCCTTGTCCAGTCCGTTCCAGTGGAGGATGTCCGCCTCGGCGAAGCGGAAAGCGGGATTGCCGCGGAAGGGGTCGATGTTCGCGAGGGAGCCTGTGCTCAGGTTGTCCACCACGTATACCTGATCGCCGAGCGCCAGATGGCGCTCCGCCAGATGCGATCCAATGAATCCTGCGCCGCCCGTGATCAAAACATGCATGTCGTGCACCTTCTCCGAATTTTCGCCGGCCATTGCCGAACGATGAACAGACGGTCATGAGGTCGAAATTTAAGTCCCAATGAAAACAACAGCTTGTTTTGTCGTTTCGGGAATTCCGACCGTCACGGCCCCTTCTGCGATGAGTAACTGCAAGGAGCGTACCAATCCGGCGGGTATGATGGTCCGCTAATCAAGGGCACCTTTTGGGTGCATTCCTGTCCCCATTTGCCATGACGGCGTTTTTTTGGGGCACCAATTTCAGGGCGCGGCGGGTTTGTCATCGGCCCATCACCAATATTTCCTATGGTTAACCAAGAAATGACGCTTCTTTTCGTCCATGGCACAGCCGTTGCTTGATGTCAGGGAAATGACAGCGAACGCCGCGTCGAGGTCTGGCACGGCAGGATCCGGTATTCAGGGAGAAACGCTGATGTCTTCGTTGGTAAGCGTGAAAGCGCAGCAGGATGAGAGGCCCGGGCCGTTGCATCGGCCGGTTTGCGCACAGTTGAAGGCGCATCAGGCCGCGATGGCGGACGTGCACATGCGCGACCTGTTCGCCGACGATCCGTTACGTTTCGAGAGGTTTTCGCTGCAGGTGGGCGAAGTGCTGCTGGATTACTCGAAAAACCGCATCACTGACGAGACCATGGGCCTCTTGGTACGGCTGGCCGAGGAGGCCGACGTCGCAGGCTGGCGCGAGCGCATGTTCACGGGCGAAAAAATCAACAACACGGAAAACCGTGCGGTGCTGCACGTGGCGTTGCGCAACCGCAGCAACCATCCGGTTCGGGTCGACGGCGAGGACGTGATGCCGAAGGTGAACGCGGTGATCGAGCGCATGGGCCGTTTCGCGGAAAAGGTCAGGAGCGGCGAGTGGCGCGGCTATACCGGCGAACGCATCACCGACGTGGTGAACATCGGCATCGGCGGCTCGGATCTGGGGCCGCAGATGGTCTATCAGGCGTTGAAGCCCTACCGTCACCCGCGCCTGAAGGTGCATTTCATTTCCAATGTCGACGGTGCCCACGTCAAGGAAGCGCTGGAGGCGCTGAATCCCGAGACGACGCTGTTCATCGTGTCGTCGAAGACTTTCACCACGCAGGAAACGATGACCAACGCGCACTATGCGCGCGAGTGGTTTCTGGCGCAGTCGCAGGCGGAGAAGCACATTGCGAAGCACTTCGTCGCGGTGTCGACCAACCGCGAGGCGGTCACGGCGTTCGGCATCGATCCGGGCAAGATGTTCGAGTTCTGGGACTGGGTGGGCGGGCGCTATTCGCTGTGGTCGGCGATCGGCCTGTCGATCGTGCTCGCGGTCGGCGCGGAAAGGTTTGTCGAACTGCTGGAAGGCGCGCACGAGATGGACGCGCATTTCCGGCACGCTCCGCTGGACCGCAACATGCCGGTGATCCTGGCGCTGCTGGGGATCTGGTACAACAATTTCTTCGGCGCCGAGTCGCAGGCGATCCTGCCTTACGACCATTATCTGCGCAGCCTGCCCGCCTACCTGGAGCAGGCCGACATGGAGTCGAACGGCAAGTCGGTCGATCGCGAGGGCAAGGTCGTCGACTATCCCACCGGCGCCATCGTCTGGGGCGCCACCGGCATCAACGGCCAGCACGCCTTCTATCAGCTGCTGCACCAGGGCACCAAGATGATTCCGGCCGACTTCATCGTGTCGGTCGAGCCGCACACCGAACTGCAGGAGCACCATGACATCCTGATCGCCAATTTTCTGGCGCAGACCGAGGCGCTGATGCGCGGCCGCACGCGCGAGGAAACGCAGCGCGAGATGGATTCGCCGGAAGGTAGCCCGGCACCGAGCGGGCAGTTCGTCTCGCACAAGGTGTTCGACGGCAACCATCCCAGCAATGCGATCCTGCTGCAGAAGCTGACCCCGCATGCGCTGGGCATGCTGATTGCGCTGTACGAGCACAGGATTTTCGTGCAGGGCGTGATCTGGAACCTGAATTCCTACGATCAGTGGGGCGTGGAACTCGGCAAGCAGCTCGCCAGTCGCATCCTGCCAGAGCTGCATGCCGACGCGCCGGTGGGGGGACACGATGCGTCGACCAATGCGCTCATCAACTACTACCGGAGAATGAGTCATCCGCATACAGGCCTATAGTGGAATGATGGAACTGATCGCAGGCGACATCGGGGGGACGAAAAGCAGGCTGGCCTGGGTGACGGGCGAAGCGGGTGGCCCGCAGCAGCTGCATTTTGAACGCGAGTATGCGAGTGCCGCGTTTGTCACGGCGGACGACCTGGTTCGGCAGTTCATTGCGGATGCCGAACGGCCGGTTCCTGCGAACTGTCTGCTGCTGGCGCTCCCGGGGCCTGTGCACGCACAGCATTCGACCCTCACCAATCTGGACTGGACGCTCGACGCGGCCGACATGCGCGCTTCGCTGGGCGTGCCGAGCGTGCGCTTCATCAACGACTTCGAGGCGGCCGCGGCCGGGGTGGCGACGCTGACGGATGCCGACCGCATCGCGCTCAATGCACAGCCGGCGGAAGCCGGCGGCATGCGCGCCGTCACCGGCGCCGGCACCGGGCTGGGGCTCGCCTTCATGCCGGCGGATGCCGACGGCGACCGCCACAGTTTCGCCAGCGAAGGCGGGCACGTCGACTTCGCGCCGGCCAACGCGCTGCAGGATCGCCTGCTCGGACGATTGCGCGCAGCCTATGGCCATGTGTCCTGGGAGCGCGTGGCATCGGGGTCCGCCATGAACGACCTGTATCGTTTCTGCTGTGCCGAGCGGAATGCCGCGCCGCCCGACGGGGACGTCGACGGCGCGGCGCTGGTCGTCCGCGCGGGGGCGGGCGACCCTGCGGCCGAGGCTGCGCTCGACCTGTTCATCGATTTATATGGGGCCTGGGTCGGCAACGTGGCACTGCTGTTCCAGCCCAGCGGCGGCCTGTATGTCGCGGGGGGCATCGCAATGCGCCTGCAGGACCGGATACGCTCGTCGCGCTTCATGGCCGCAGCAACCGACAAGGGCCGGATGCGTGGCGTGGTCGAGTGTACGCCGATCTTTCTTGTAACCAACACCCGGCTGGGCGTGCAGGGTGCCATTGCGACTGCGTTTGCCCATGCCTGATGAATCTGTAAGCATCGTAGGTCTATCAAACAAGCTGTAATCCGGAGCGGGACATGACTATTTCCAAGGACGAACAGGAGCGGCTCTACCGCTATTACACCGAACCCAAGATGGTGACCGATCTCACGCGCAAGACGCTGGCGCTGGTGCTGGCGGGCGGCGAGGGGTCGCGGCTGAAGGATCTGACCGCCTGGCGGGCCAAGCCGGCGGTGCCGGTCGGCGGCAAATACCGCATCATCGACTTCACGCTGTCGAACTGCGTCAACTCGGGCATTCGACGCATCGGCGTGCTGACCCAGTACAAGTCGCATTCGCTGATCCGTCATCTGCAGCGGGCCTGGGGTTTCATGCGTGCCGAGATCGGCGAGTTCGTGGAGATCCTGCCGGCGCAGCAGCGCACCAACAAGAAGGAGTGGTACCAGGGCACGGCCGATGCGCTGTTCCAGAACATCGACATCATGCAGCGCCACCACCCGGAGTACGTTCTGGTGCTGGGCGGCGATCACGTCTACACCATGGATTACTCGGAGATGCTGCTGTACCACGTGCAGACCGGCGCGGATTTCACGGTCGGCAGCATCGAGGTGCCGGTGGCCGAGGCGAGCGGCTTCGGCGTGATGTCGGTCGACGAGGACATGCGCATCACGCATTTCACCGAAAAACCGAAACACCCCGACAGCATTCCCGGCAAGCCCGGCACGGCCCTGGTGTCGATGGGCATCTATATCTTTTCCAAGGATTTTCTCTACAAGACGCTGATCGACGACGCCGGCAACGCGCATTCCGCGCACGACTTCGGAAAAAACATCATTCCCGACAATATCGAAAAGGCCCGGGCGATGGCCTACCCGTTCCGCAACAAGGATGGCCTGCCCGCCTACTGGCGCGATGTGGGGACCCTGTATTCCTACTGGCAGACCAACATGGAGTTGTGCTCGGTCGAGCCCGAGCTGAATCTGTACAACCGCGACTGGCCGATCTGGACCTATCAGCCGCAATACCCGCCGGCCAAATTCATCTTCGACGATGAAGGCCGGCGCGGCGAGGCGATCGATTCGCTGATCGCGGGCGGCTGCATCCTGTCCGGCGCCCGGGTCAAGCGCTCGGTGCTGTTCTTTGCCACCACGGCGGAGAGCTACAGCCTGATCAAGGACAGCGTGATCCTGCCCAAGGTCAGCATCGGCAGCCATTGCCGGATCAGCCGCGCCATCATCGACAAGGGCTGCGTGATCGAGGACGGCACGGTGATCGGCGAGGATCCAGCGGAGGATGCCAAGCGCTTTCATGTGACGCCTGAGGGCATCGTGCTGGTGACACCCGCCATGCTGGGACAGAACCTGTATGCGAGGCTGCAAAATGACTACGACGGCTAAATCGCTCAACGTGGTGCTGTGCTGGCACATGCACCAGCCGTATTACCGCGAGGGCCTGAAGGGGGCGTATCACCTGCCCTGGGTCTATCTGCACGGCATCAAGGACTACAGCGACATGGCCGCGCATCTGGAGCGCTATCCGGCGATGCGCGCGGTGGTGAACTTCGCGCCGGTGCTGCTGGAGCAGCTGGACGACTATGCGCAACAGCTCGATCTGCTGCTGAAGCAGGGCAAACCCACCCAGGACCATATGCTGAATCTGCTGTCCGGCGTCGAGCGCATTCCCTCGGATGTCGCCAGCCGCCTGCGCATCGTTCAGGACTGCCAGCGTTGCCACGCGCCGCGCATGATCCATCCGTATCCCGCGTTCCATCGCCTGTTGCGCATGATCGGCGCCACCGACGCCGCCGGCGTCGGCAGTACCGGGCTGCAGTGGCATCTGGGTTATCTGTCCGAGCAGTATTTCCTCGATCTGCTGACCTGGTATCACCTCGCCTGGCTGGGGCATTCGCTGCGCTCGATGCCGCTGGTGCAGCGGCTGATGGCGCAGGAAAGGGGTTTCTCCGCGGCCGATCGCCACGAACTGCTGCACCTGATGCAACACTGCATGGCCGGCCTGATCCCGCGTTACCGGGCGCTTGCCGAGCGCGGCCAGGTCGAGCTGTCGATGACGCCATACGGCCACCCCATCGTGCCGCTGCTTAACGATTTCGCCAACCTGCGCGATGCGCTGCCCGACGTGGCCGTCCCCGAAGCGCCCTCGTATCCGGGCGGTTCAGAGCGTTCGCGCTGGCACCTCGAGCATGGCGTCGACGTGTTCGAACGCTATTTCGGCAGAAAGCCTGCCGGCGTGTGGCTGTCCGAAGGCGGCGTGAGCGAGGATGCGCTGGCCCAGCTCGACGCCATGGAGTTCGCCTGGACAGCGTCCGGCGAGGGCGTGTGGCGCAACAGCTGCGGAAAATCCGGATCGACGGAAGACGAAATCCAGAGCAAGCGAGCGCTGTTCTCGCCGGCACGCATCGACGGCTTCAAGACGCGGGTGTTTTTCCGCGACGACGGCCTGTCGGACCTGATCGGCTTCAAGTACAGCGACTGGCACGCCGACGACGCAGTGGGCGACTTCGTACAGCATCTGGAAAACATCGCCACCTTCTTCGGCAAGGATGCCCATCGGCACGTGGTCTCGGTCATCCTCGACGGCGAGAACGCCTGGGAGTATTACCCCGAGAACGGCCATCATTTCCTGGACGCGCTCTATGAAACCCTGTCCGCCCACCCCACGCTCAAGGTCAGCACCTTTGCAGAGCAGGCCACCCGCACGCCGGCCAGGTCGATGAAGCGGCTGGCGGCCGGCAGCTGGGTCTATGGAAGCTTCTCGACCTGGATCGGCTCGGAAGACAAGAACCGCGGCTGGGATTACCTGGTCGCCGCCAAGCGGGCCTACGACAGCGTGGTCGCCGCCGGAAAGCTGAATCCCGACCAGCTTGCGCTGGCCACACGCCAGCTCGCCGTGTGCGAAGGCTCCGACTGGTTCTGGTGGTTCGGCGACTACAATCCGGCAGGCAGCGTCAGCGACTTCGAGCAGCTGTACCGCACCCAGCTGCGGGAACTCTATCGCCTGCTCGGCGTGGCCCCGCCTGCGCTGCTCGACGTGCCGCTGTCCTCGGGCGGCGGCTGGGCGGAAAACGCCGGCACCATGCGCAGGAACGCCGGATGAATTTCGACACCCATCGCGCCGGTCTGCTGCTGCATCCGACCTCGCTGCCGTCCGGCACTCTGGCCGACGCCGGGCGCTGGCTGGATTTCATGCAGGCGGCCGGGTTCTGCGTTTGGCAGATGCTGCCGCTGGGTATTCCGCTGAGCGGGCTGTCGCCCTACCAGTGCGCATCGGCATTTGCGGTCAACCCCGCGCTTTTTCCGGAGACGCGGGTGGACATGCGGCGTTTCGTCGGCTGGCATCGCCAGCAGTACTACTGGCTCGACGACTATGCGCGGTTCATGATCCTCAAGGCGGAACACGGCGGCGCACCCTGGACCGACTGGCCGGTGCCGCTGCGTGATCGCGACCCCGACGCACTGGCCGCATTCGATGCCGCGCATGCCGACGCGTTGAAGGCGGTGATGGTCGAGCAGTATCGCGCGGCCGTGTGCTGGCAGGGCATCCGCGCCGCGGCGGCCGAACGCGGCATCCAGTTGTTCGGCGACATGCCGATTTTCGTCGCTCACGACAGTGCCGACGTGTGGGCGCAGCGTGATTTGTTTTTGCTGGATGAGCAAGGGCATCCCACCGTGGTGGCGGGCGTGCCTCCCGACTATTTTTCCGCAACCGGGCAGCGCTGGGGCAACCCGCACTACAACTGGGACGCGATGCGGGCCGACGGATTCCACTGGTGGCGAAGACGGCTCGCGACCCATTTCGAATGGTTCGATCTGCTGCGCATCGATCACTTCCGGGGGCTCGTGGCGTCGTGGGAGATTCCTGCGCAGGAACCCACCGCCATTCACGGAAAGTGGGTCGTCGTGCCGGGCGCAGAACTGCTGCAGAAGATTGCGGACGAGATGGGCGAGCTTCCCCTGGTGGCGGAAGACCTCGGCATCATCACACCCGATGTCACCGAGCTGCGCCACCGGTTTGGCTTGCCCGGCATGGCTGTGTTGCAATTCGCGTTCGATCATCACGCCGACAATCCGCACAAGCCGGAAAATGTTCACCCCGACACCGTCTATTACACCGGCACCCACGACAACGATACGACGCTGGGCTGGTGGAGTTCGCAGTCCGACGAGGTCCGCCATCAGGCCATGCAGCAGATGCGGATCGACGATCCCGCCGCGCTGCCCGCCGCGATGATCGACACCGTCCTGCACAGCCGCGCCGCGCTGGCGATGCTGCCGCTGCAGGATGTGCTGAACCTCGGCAGCGCGGCGCGGATGAATACGCCTGGCACCAACAGCGGAAACTGGACCTGGCGCTTCGAATGGGATGCGCTGCCTGCCGACCTGGCGCCCCGTCTGCTACAACAATTACAGAAAGCCCAGCGATGCGAAATACCCCCCAAGCCATGACGGCGTCCCCGAGCGATCCGCTTGCGATGAGCCCGCCCGAGGTCAGCGAACCGATTCTGCGTGTGCAGAGCGGCACGCACCACGATCCGTTCGAGGTGCTGGGCATGCACGCCCAGCCCGACGGCAGTCTGCTGATCCGCGTCTTTCTTCCTGCCGCCGAAGCCGTCGAGACGGTAGGCGGCCCGATGGCCCGCGTGACCGGGACCGATTGCTTCGAGCGGCTGCTGCCGGCAGGCAGCACGGTCGATCCGCATCCGGTTCTGCGCTGGCAGGACAAGGGGGCAGGCAATTGGCACGAGAGCCGTTGCCCGTACAGCTTCGACCCCCAGCTGGGCGAGATGGACCTCTATCTGCTCGGCGAGGGACGTCATTTCGAAGCCTGGAAGGTGCTCGGCGCGCGCCTGAAGACCATCGACGGCGTGGCCGGCTGCCTGTTCGCGGTGTGGGCGCCCGCGGTGCAGCGCGTCAGCGTGGTCGGCGACTTCAACGAGTGGGATGGCCGCCGCCATCCGATGCGCTGCCGCGGCAGCTCGGGCATCTGGGAACTGTTCATTCCCGGACTCGATGCCGGGCATGCCTACAAATATGAAATCCTCGGCCGCCACGGCCAGCTGGTGAGGAAGACCGACCCCTACGCGCGGCAGATGTTCCTGCGCCCGGAAACCACCAGCTGCGTGCCTGACGACGACCCCTATGCCTGGCAGGACGACGGCTGGATTGCCGCGCGCGCGCATTTCGACTGGCAGCATCGGCCGATCAGCATCTACGAACTGCACCCCGGCTCCTGGCGGCGTCATGCCGATGGCAGCTTCTATACCTGGGGCGAGCTGACCGCCGAACTGATTCCCTATGTGCTCGACCTCGGTTATACCCACATCGAACTCCTGCCGGTGGCCGAGCACCCGCTCGATGCCTCGTGGGGCTATCAGGTATCGGGCTATTACGCGCCGACCGCGCGTTTCGGTTCGCAGCACGATTTCCGCGCCTTCGTCGACGCCTGCCACCAGGCCGGCATCGGCGTGCTGCTCGACTGGGTGCCGGCGCATTTTCCCAAGGACGATTTCGCGCTGGCGCGCTTCACCGGCGAGCCGGTCTACGAACATGCCGACCCGCGCCGCGGCGAGCACCAGGAATGGGGCACGCTGGTGTTCGATTTCGGCCGCAACGAGGTACGCAATTTCCTGGTCGCCAATGCGCTGTACTGGCTGGAGGAGTTCCACATCGACGGCCTGCGCGTCGACGCGGTGGCCTCGATGCTGTATCTCGACTACTCGCGCAATCCGGGCGAATGGCTGCCCAATCAGTATGGCGGGCGCGAGAACCTCGAGGCGGTGCATTTCCTGCGCGAGATGAACACCGAAGTGCATGGCCGCTTTCCCGGCGTGCTCACCATCGCCGAGGAATCGACCTCGTGGCCGGCGGTGTCGCGCCCGGTCGAACTCGGCGGGCTGGGTTTTTCGATGAAGTGGAACATGGGCTGGATGAACGACAGCCTCGACTACATCGAGAAGGAGCCGGTCTTCCGCAAATACCAGCACAACCAGCTGACCTTCAGTCAGATGTATGCGTGGACCGAGAACTTCGTGCTGCCGCTGTCGCACGACGAAGTGGTGCACATGAAGAAGAGCATGCTCGACAAGATGCCGGGCGATGTCTGGCAGCGCTTCGCCAACCTGCGGCTGTTCTATGCCTGGCAGTATGCGCATCCCGGCAAGAAGCTGCTGTTCATGGGGGGCGAGTTCGGCCAGTGGAACGAATGGAAGGAAGCCGGCCAGCTCGACTGGGCGCTGCTCGATTTTCCCGCACACGACAGCATCCGTGCCCTGCTGCGCGACCTCAACCGCTTGTACCGCGATGAGCCTGCACTGCACGCGTTCGACTTCGATCCGCGCGGGTTCCGCTGGATCGACTGCCACGATGCCGACCAGTCGGTGCTGAGCCTGGTGCGCCAGGGGCAGGATGCGTGGTCGCAGATGGTGGTGCTGCTGAACTTCACGCCGGTGCCGCGCCGCGGCTACCGCATCGGCGTGCCGTCGGGGACGGCATGGTGCGAAGTGCTGAATACCGATTCGATGTATTACGGCGGCAGCAACCTCGGCAACGGCCAGCCGCTGTACCCGCAGAACCTGCCGTGGATGGGTTTCGAACACTCCGTGGAGGTGACGATTCCGCCGCTTGGCGCCATTTTTCTCAAACCCTGCAGTTGATTCGATCCAATAACAACGACGGACAAAAATAATGAAACGCGGAGCACTCAAAGTCATGTTCGTGGCCAGCGAAGCCTTTCCGCTGGTGAAAACCGGCGGCCTCGGCGATGTGGTCTACAGCCTGCCGCACGCCCTGCACGACCGCAGCGTCGACATTCGTCTGGTGCTGCCGGGCTATCGCGCGCTGCTGCGCCAGCTCGATCAGGTGCGCATCCTCGGCTGGCTCGACGTACGCGGCGCCGAGGGCATCGTCAGCGCGCGCATTCTTGAAACGCGTCATCCCGATTTTGCGTTTCCGCTGTGGGTGGTCGATTGCCCGCCGCTGTTCGACCGGGCGGGCAATCCCTATGTCAATGCCGGTGGCCAGGACTGGCCGGACAACGCCGAGCGCTTCGCGGTCTTTGCGCGGGTCGCTGCGCTGCTGGCGCAGGATGCGCTGGATATCGGCTGGCAGCCGGCGGTGGTGCATACGCATGACTGGCAGACCGGACTCGTGTCGGCATTCCTGGCCGACCAGCCGCAGCGCCCCAAAACCGTGTTCACCATCCACAACCTGGCCTATGGCGGCCATTTTTCGCATACCGATTTCGTCCGCCTGCAGTTGCCCAGCCCGTGGTGGTCTCCGGAAGGCGTTGAATTCCACGGCGGCTTTTCCATGCTGAAGGCGGGAATTGTCTACGCCGACGCCGTCACCACGGTGAGCCCCACCTATGCCGCCGAAATCTGCACGCCGGCATTCGGCTTCGGACTGGATGGCCTGCTGCTGTCCCGGCAGCACAAGCTGCACGGCATCCTCAACGGGATCGATACCCGCATCTGGAACCCGTCCACGGATCCGCATTTGCCTGCGCATTATTCGATGAGCCGGATTCTCCCGGGCAAGCGGCGCAACAAGCAGGCGCTGCTCGAACGCTTTCTGCCGCACGCCGACGATGCGGCGATGCAGGCGCCGCTGCTGGGCCTGGTGGGGCGGCTGGTCGAACAGAAAGGTGTCGACTGGGTGCTGGCGGCGATTCCGGTGCTGCTCGCCGAAACCGATGCGCGCTTCGTGCTGCTGGGCAGCGGCGAGGCCGTGTACGAACAGAAGCTGACGCGTCTGGCCAAACAGCATCCGGATCGCGTATTCGTCGTGATCGGCTACGACGAGCCGCTGGCGCACCAGATCGAGGCGGGCGCCGACCTGTTCCTGATGCCGTCGCGCTTCGAGCCGTGCGGCCTGAACCAGATGTACAGCCTGCGCTACGGCACGCCACCGATCGTGTTCAGGACGGGCGGCCTGGCCGACACCGTGGTCGATGCCGATGCGGCCTCGCTGGAGGACGCCAGCGCGACCGGCTTCGTCTTCGACACCCCCGACGTGCACGCCTTCCTGCAGGCCATTCAGCGTGCGCTCGAACTGTATCGCCAGCCTGCACGGTGGCGCCGCCTGCAGCAGAACGGCATGCGCCAGTCGTTCGACTGGTCGGACAGCGCCGGCCATTATCTTGCCCTCTACGCCACGTGATCAGTACCGGGAACCGCCATGACTGCCAATAACTCTTCCGTATTTACCCCGCTTGCCCTGGAACCGCTGCCGGCTGATGGTGCGCAGCTGACGCAGGATGTCGAGCGTTACCAGTTCTACCACCTCGGCCGCATGAAGGGCTGCCCGCCGGTCTACACCTACAAGGCGCTGGCCTGGGCGCTGCGCGACCGCCTGATGTCGGACTGGATGAATACCTACAGGCAACGCGATCAGCCGGGCAAGCGGCGCGGCTATTACCTGTCGCTGGAATTCCTGATCGGACGCGCGCTGGCCAATCATGTGCTCAATCTGGGGCTGGACGAGGCGTCGCGCGAAGCCCTGCACGGTTTCGGCCAGACCCTGGAAGCCGTGGCCGAAGAGGAAACCGATGCCGGCCTGGGGAACGGCGGCCTGGGACGGCTGGCCGCGTGCTTCATGGACAGCTGCGCCACCCTCGACCTGCCGGTGATGGGCTACGGCATCCATTACGAATACGGCATGTTCCACCAGCACATCGAAAACGGTTACCAGATCGAGGATCCCGACCACTGGCTGCGTGACGGCAATCCTTGGGAGGTCGAGCGGTCCGAGTTCACCTGCCGCGTGCCGTTCGGCGGTCACGTCGAGCACTTTCAGGACCGCGAGGGGATCCCGCGCGCACGCTGGGCGGACACCAACGATGTCCTGGCGATTCCGTTCGACATGCCGATCTCGGGCTATCGCAACCATGCCGTGAACACCCTGCGCCTCTGGAAATCGGCGGCCACCGACGAATTCGACCTCAACGAATTCAACGCCGGAAGCTACTCGGAGGCGGTGCAGGAAAAAAACCATGCCGAGCACATTTCCATGGTGCTGTATCCCAACGACAGCAGCGAAAACGGCAAGGAACTGCGCCTGCGCCAGCAGTATTTCCTGGCATCGGCCAGCCTGCAGGATGCGCTGCGCCAATGGATTGCGGCGGGCAATACCGATCTCAGGCGCTTCGCCGAGCACAACGTATTCCAGATGAACGATACCCATCCGACCATTGCGGTGGCCGAGCTGATGCGTCTTCTGCTCGACGAGGCGCGCATGCAGTGGGATGAGGCCTGGGCGATCACCTCCCGGTGCATGGCCTACACCAATCACACCCTGCTGCCCGAGGCGCTGGAGCGCTGGCCGGTGGCGCTGTTCGAGCGTCTGCTGCCGCGCCCGCTGGAAATCATCTACGAAATCAATGCGCGTTTCCTGCGCCAGGTGTCGGTGAAATGGCCGGGAGACAACGACCGCCGGCGCCGCATGTCGATCATCGAGGAGGGCGACGTGCGCCAGGTGCGCATGGCCTATCTGGCCATCGTCGGCAGCTTCTCGGTCAACGGCGTCGCCGCGCTGCATTCGCGCCTGTTGCAGGAAGGCCTGTTCCGCGATTTCGTCGAGCTGTGGCCGGGCAAGTTCAACAACAAGACCAACGGCGTCACCCCGCGCCGCTGGGTGGCGCACGCCAACCCCGGCATGAGCGCGCTGATCAGCCGGCAGATCGGCGACGGCTGGGTCGCCGACCTGTCGCAGCTGGAAAAGCTGAAACCGCTGGCCGGTCCGGGTCACGAGAGCTTCCAGGCCGAATGGCGTGCGGCCAAGCGCGCCAACAAGGTGCGTCTTGCCGAGCTGGTCGATGCCGAGTGCGGCGTGGAGTTCAACCCGGACGCGCTGTTCGACGTGCAGGTCAAACGCATCCACGAATACAAGCGTCAGCTGCTCAATGTGCTGCATGTGATCCACCTGTACAACCGCATCAACCGTGGCAAGCTGGATGGCTGGACCGACCGCTGCGTATTGATCGGCGGCAAGGCGGCGCCAGGCTACGTGATGGCCAAGCGCATCATCAA
>JADFDN010000159.1 GCA_018262815.1 Thiobacillus sp. | reverse complement strand
ACTACGGCGCCTCGATCATGCCGATGGAGATCGTGCGCGAGCTGTCGCAGCGGCTGCCCGCCATGCGCCTGTTCAACTTCTACGGCCAGACCGAGATGTCGCCGGTGGCCACCGTGCTGCGCCCCGAAGACCAGCTGCGCAAGCTCGGCTCGGCCGGACGACCGGCGATCAACGTCGAGACGCGGATCGTCGACGACGAGGACCGGCCGGTGCCGCCGGGCACCGTCGGCGAGATCGTTCACCGCGGGCCGCACGTGATGCTCGGCTACTGGAACGACGAGCAGAAGACCGCCGAGGCCTTCCGCGGAGGGTGGTTCCACAGCGGCGACCTGGGCGTCTTCGACGAGGAAGGCTACCTGCGCGTGGTCGACCGCAAGAAGGACATGATCAAGACCGGCGGCGAGAACGTGGCCAGCCGCGAGGTGGAGGAAGTCCTCTACCAGCACCCCGCGGTCGCCGAGGCCGCGGTCTTCGGCACGCCGCACCCCGAGTGGATCGAGGCGGTCACGGCGGCGATCGTGCTGCGAGGCGGGCAGTCGGCCGACGAAGACGCGCTGAAGGCGCATTGCCGCGAGCGTCTGGCCGGCTTCAAGGTCCCCAAGCGGATCGTGTTCGTCGACGCGCTGCCCAAGAACGCGAGCGGCAAGATCCTCAAGCGCGAGCTGCGCGAGCGCATCGCCGGCTGAACGCGCACCGACCCATCCTGAAAGGAGATCCGAACGTGAACTATCGCTGCGTGCATCGCTGGTCCTTCTCGAACTGGGGCGGCCCGCTCGATCTGCGGGAAGAGCCTCTGGAGCCGCCCTCCGGCCGCGAAGTCACGCTGCGGGTGACCGACTGCGGCATCTGCCATTCCGACCTGCACATCCAGGCAGGCGGCTTCGACATGGGGGGCGGCAAGCTGTCCTCGCTCGAGCGCGCCGGCACCCGGCTGCCGGTCACCATGGGCCACGAGATCGGCGGCGAGGTGGTCGAGGTCGGACCCGAAGTCACCGGGGTGTCCGTCGGCGACCGGGTGATCGCCTACCCCTGGCTGGGCTGCGGCGAGTGCGCGGTCTGCGCGCGCGGCGACGAGCAGCTGTGCACGAAGGTGGCGCGCAACCTGGGCATCCAGCTGCCCGGCGGCTATGCCGACCTGGTCCGCGTGCCGCACGAGCGCTACCTGGTGCCCATCGGCAAGCTCGACCCGGCGCACGCGGCCACCTTCGCCTGCGCCGGGATCACCGCCTGGGGCGCGATCCGCAAGCTCTCGCCGGCTACCTCCGAGGACTGGATCGCGGTGGTCGGCTGCGGCGGCGTGGGCATGACCGCGGTGGCGCTGCTGTCGGCCACTTCGCCGGCGAAGATCGTCGCCATCGACCCCGACCCCGCCAAGCGCGAGGCGGCGCTCGCCAATGGCGCGTCGGCCGCCTTCGATCCGACGGCCCCCGACGCGCTGAAGACCATCGCCAGGGCCTGCGCGCAGAACATCGCCGGCGCGCTGGATTTCGTGGGCGCGGAGAGCAGCGCCTCGCTGGCCGCCAATCTGGTCCGGCGCAGCGGCGAGGTGGTGATCGTGGGCCTGTTCGGCGGCGAGTTCCGCATCCCGCTGCCGATGTTCCCGCTGAAGTCGCTGACCATCCGCGGGTCCTACGTGGCCGGGCTGCACGACCTGCGCGAGCTGGTGGCGCTGGCGCAGAAGATCGAACTGCCGAAGATCCCGCTCGACCGCCGGCCGCTCGCCACGGTCAACCAGGCGCTGGCCGACCTGGCGGCAGGCAAGGTGGTCGGGCGCGTGGTGCTGCAGCCCTGAGTAACCGTCTTCCGAGTCAAGTGCCGTGAAGCGAGTTGTTCCAGTGTTGATTGGTGCGGACCATGGCGTTGAGCGTGGTCAGGAGCTTGCGCATGCAGGCCACCAGGGCGACCTTGGGCAGCTTGCCGGCAGCGATCAGGCGCTCGTAGAAGGCCTTGATGGTGGGGTTTCGTCGGCTGGCGGTCAGTGCGGCCATGTACAGCACGCGGCGTACGTCGAAGCGCCCGCCCTGAATGCGTCGTCGACCCTTGCTCGAGCCAGAGTCGTTGGCCATCGGAGCGATGCCCACCAGTGCGGCGATCTCGCGCCGGTTGAGCCTGCCCAGTTCTGGCAGCTCGGCGATCAGCGTGGCGCTGGCGACCGGGCCGATGCCGCTGGCCGACTGCAGCAGCCGATCGAGCTCGGCGAAGTGCTCGCGCACATGGCCGACCATCTGGGCCTCGATGTCGTCGAGCTGGGCCTTGATGGCGGCCACGATGGCCTCGATGCTCGGGTGCAGGCCCTTGGGCGTGATCTGCAGCCGCTGCCGCTCGCTGAGCATCATGGCCAGCAGCTGCCGGCGGCGCGTGACCAGCGCGGCGAGCCACTGTTGCTGCGGGTCGGCCAGCGGGCGGAGGAAGCGGGCGAGATCATCCCGTCGCAGCAGCACCGCAGCGAACTCCGCCAGCATCCGCGCGTCCACTGTGTCGGTCTTGGCCAGCCGGCCCATCGACTTGGCGAAGTCGCGTGCCTGGCGAGGGTTGACTACCGCCACCGGCAAGCCGGCGGCCTGCAGCGCGCAGGCCAGTTCCGTCTCGTAGCCGCCGGTGGCCTCCATCACCACCAAAGCCACGTCCAGCGGCTTCAATGCCGCCGTCAGCGCCGAGTGTCCCTCGGCCTGGTTGTCGAACCGCTGAGCATCGAGCTTGGCGCCCAGCACTGAGACATCGACATGCGCCTTGGCTACATCGATGCCCACTACCACTGAGGAAGCAGACATGGTCTTCAGATCCCTTGCTTGTGCATGCGCGCTCGAAAGCGGCGCGCGTAACCGTTCGGGCTTCAGGAAGACCAGCACGGCGGCCGTGCGTTCTGTACTCAGTCACGGGCTCGGTCACCCCAGCGCCTACCAAACTGCACGGGCCGGTCTGGCCGCCTCAACGGCATTCAGAGTCTACCGCGATGGTCTGGGCTGAACATACAAGACGCACTTCGGCGAACAGGAACTCGCGCGCGCGTCGGCTCTTGCGCGCGCCGGGCGTCCGCGCGCGGT
>JADFDN010000158.1 GCA_018262815.1 Thiobacillus sp. | reverse complement strand
ATGAATGATCAGATAGTGATGTGCCTGTGTCGACACGCACCAGTTGAGCCCCCACTCCAGCATCGGAAACGCCTGGTCGCGCGGAAGCGGCTTGAACGGCTGCATGCCGTCGAAGGAAAACGCGACTTGCGGGCGCAGCCAGCGACGCAGGCCGTGAGGAGGGTTCACCGACACGTGGAAATCGGCAAAGGCTTCGTGCGCGCTGCGGACTTCGAACTGGCCATAGAGCTCCGCCAGCCCCTCCATCACGGAGGGAATACGCGACTGCACCTTGAGCGAAAAGGGGCCGGTACGCAGCCAGACGCCGGACCCTGCGAGTTGCCGGCGCAACTCGGCTGGAGGCAGCTGCAGCAATTTCATGCGGATTCCAGCAACCCGGTCTTGCGCAGGCTGGCGAGGGTCTCTTCAGTCAGTTCGCGAAGGTGAAGGCTCTCCGCCACGTTGAGGCGGCTTGCCAGTTCGGTCGCCAGTTCGGCTGAGGTCAGACCTGGGCGGTCGCGGCAAATCTGGTAGAGCGCCAGCGTCAGCGGCTTCAGGTAGTGTGTGTCGCCCGACGCGGCATCGTAGACAACCGCTTCATCACCCCAGCTTTTCAACAGGCGGGGCGGGCGCGGTGGTGCATCCGTCATGCCTCAGTTCAGCGGGCAGCCGCGCTCGTTCAGCATGGCGAGCGAATCCTTCAGTTCACCGCTACGGTGCAGGTTGTTCCTGAACAGGTCGATGAGCTCGCCGGAGGTGTAGCCATAGTTGACGTTCGGATGTGCGGCATTGAGCAGGGCGGCGACCGCATGAAAGCCGAGGTTGGGGGAAACGGGATCGCACCCCATGTTGCCGATCGCTTTGCCATGGGAGTTAAGCCCGCAGCTAGGCTGGTCCGCATCAGGGCTGCAATTGCCATTCCCGTTCAGGCCCATCACCTGGAGCAAGGTGTAAGGCTGATTGGTTTGCGGATTGACGTACTGAGTGACACCGAACACCGTGTTGAACACATCGTCGGGGCTGAACCCTGTCGCGGCCCAGGAATCAAGGTGCTGGCATTGCATCCAGTAACCCGGGGTGCAGCCTTCGCAGGTGACCTTGTCCGGCGCCGACAGGTTGCCCGACGCCATCCCCGAAATGCTGCACTGGTTGGCCCAGACCGGGCGGCTGGCCAGGGTGAACACAGCCGAAACGCCGAGCGCCGCGCCGGTCAGTCTGCGGCGGGAAGGATTGATCTCATCGTGATGCGATGCTTCGGATGGGACGTCCTGGTTTTCGGGTGTGTGGTCAGACATGGCAAGCCTCGGTCATGTGTTTGGATTTGTTGTTGTAATTACAGCAAGAATCACACCAAATATACAACGACCATCCGGAAACGCCTATTTCACTGGGCCAGCATCATGCATCCCTGACCTGGAATGTCCCCATGTGTAAATTATTCCGACAGTTTTCCGCCGGTGACGCGCAGGATGCCCGACAAGTCGGCCCAGCTTTGAGGGGCGTGGATATGGCTCGCCCGCATCAGGCTCTGGACCGCTTCAGCCTGGTCGTAACCATGTTCAAACAGCAGCGTGCCGCCGGGCTGGAGATGGGAGCAGGCGGCGGCGGTCAGCCGGCGCAGATCGTCGAGGCCGTCGTCGCCCGCGGCCAGCGCGGCCAGCGGTTCAAAGCGGACGTCACCCCGCGCCAGATGGGGATCCGTGGCAGCAATGTAGGGGGGATTGCCGACGATGAGGTCGAAGCGTCTCCCTTCGAGCGCCTGAAACCAGTCGCTGGTCAGGAATTCGACGGATGCGTCGAGCATGCCGGCATTGTGGCGTGCGATAGCGAGCGCCGCAGCGGAGCGGTCCACTGCCGTGACTCGCGCAAACGGGCGTTCCAGTGCAAGCGTGATGGCGATGCAGCCGCTGCCGGTGCCCAGGTCGAGCACGTCGACAGCGTGGTCGGGCGGCATGCGCGCGAGCGCCAGTTCGACCAGCAGTTCGGTGTCGGGGCGCGGGATCAGGACGGCGGGCGAGACCTGGAAGGGACGCCCGTAGAATTCGCGGGTGCCGGTGAGATAGGCGACCGGCTCGCCGGCGAGTCGGCGGCCGAGGAGGCGGGCGAACGCCTCGCCGGGGACCGCCGCCACGGGATCGGTGTCATGTGCGATCAGCCAGGCTGGTGTCACGTTCCAGGCGAAGGCGGCCAGAATGCGGGCCTCTAGGCGGGCCTCGCGCTTGTCCAGCCCCAGCGCGGCCGCGATGCGGTCGGCGGCGTCGTCGAGCAGGCCGGCGACGGTGGCCGTCTTGTCCTTCACGCGTCAACCCTCGCCGGAAAGCGTCGTCAGCAATTCGGCCTGATGTTCGGCCGCGAGTGCGTCAAGCAGTTCGGTCAGCTCGCCGTCCATCATTGCGTCGATCTTGTATAGCGTCAGGTTGATGCGATGGTCGGTGATGCGGCCCTGCGGAAAGTTGTAGGTACGGATGCGGTCGGAGCGGTCGCCGCTGCCGATCAGGCTCTTGCGCGCGCTCGCCTCGGCGGCGTGCTGCGCCTGCAGTTCGCGGTCCTTCAGGCGCGCAGCGAGCACACTCATGGCCTGCGCCTTGTTCTTGTGCTGCGAGCGGTCGTCCTGGCATTCGACCACCAGGCCGGTGGGCAGGTGGGTGATGCGCACCGCTGAATCGGTCTTGTTGATATGCTGGCCGCCGGCGCCGGACGCACGGTAGGTATCAATCCTGAGCTCGGCCGGGTTGATGTCGATTTCGCCGACCTCGTCGGCTTCCGGCATCACCGCCACGGTGCAGGCCGAGGTGTGGATGCGGCCCTGCGATTCGGTTTCCGGCACGCGCTGCACGCGGTGGCCGCCGGATTCGAATTTCAGTCTCGAATACGCGCCCTGGCCGACGATGCGGACGATGACTTCCTTGTAGCCGCCGACCTCTCCCGGGTTTTCCGAAACGATCTCGACCTTCCAGCCGCAACGCTCGGCGTAGCGCGTATACATGCGCAACAGGTTGCCAGCGAACAGCGCCGATTCGTCGCCGCCGGTGCCGGCGCGGATTTCCAGGAAGATGTTGCGCTCGTCGTTGGGATCGCGCGGCAAGAGCGCC
>JADFDN010000157.1 GCA_018262815.1 Thiobacillus sp. | reverse complement strand
GATCGAGAAGGCTCACCCCGACGTCTACAACATCCTGCTGCAGGTGTTCGACGACGGGCGGCTCACCGACGGCGAGGGCCGGGTGGTGGATTTCACCAATACCATCATCATCGCCACCTCGAACTTGGGCTCGGACATCATCCAGCGTCGGCTGAAGGCCCGTGGCGCCGCCGGCGAAGAATACGAGAAGACCAAGGCCGAGGTGATGGACGTGCTGCGCGGACACTTCCGCCCCGAGTTCCTCAACCGCATCGACGAAATCATCGTCTTCCACGCGCTGGGCAAGGAAGAGATCCGCCATATCGTCGGCCTGCAGCTCGATCGTGTGGCCCGCAACGCCGCCAGCCAGGGCGTGACGCTGACCTTCGATCAGACGTTGATCGACCACTTCGCGGAGGAAGGCTACAAGCCGGAATTCGGCGCGCGCGAGCTCAAGCGGCTGATCCGCAGCGAACTGGAGACCGCGCTGGCGCGCGAGATGCTCGGTGGCGGCATCGGCAAGGGCGATCACGCCAGCGCTCGCTGGGATGACAAGGCCGAGCGGGTGGTTTTCGAGCGCAAGGAGCCACCAGTGAAGCCGGTCGAGCCTGAAAAGCCTGATGCCGCGAAAGTGGCAGAGGCGCCGTCGAGCGACGAAAGCAAGGCGACGCGCAAGAAAAAGCCGGCGGGCGGCGAATCTTGAGTCATGGGGAGGCTGTCGTGTCCGACCCCAACGGGCTGACATGGGCAGCCGCCCTCGTGTCGCTTGCGGTCGCCATTTCGGCGGCAGGGCACGCGGTCATCTACAAGCGTGACCCGCGCTCGGCCACGCTGTGGGTGCTGCTGATCGCTCTGTTGCCGCTGGGCGGTTCGCTGTTGTACTTGCTGTTCGGTATTAACCGCTACCAGCGGCGCGCGCGGCGGCTCTTCCCGGGGGCAGATCCTGCTGTTCAGCAGGACCTCGCGCCTACGATGCCCCAGGCCGTATCGGCGCCGTTTGCCGGCCTGGCGCACCTGGTGGGACGTGCCACCGGCCAGTCGCTGACCAGCGGCAACCGCATCGAGCCGCTCGTCGATGGCGAGCAGGCCTACCCGGCCATGCTCGCTGCCATCGAGTCGGCGCGGCACAGCGTCGCGCTGGCTTCGTACATCTTCGACAGCCAAGGCATCGGGGCGCAGTTCGTCGATGCGCTGCGCCGGGCTCATGAGCGCGGCGTGCAAGTGCGGGTGCTGATCGACGACGTGTATGCCCGCTGGACGCCCCGCAGCGCCTACCGCGCCTTGCAACGCGCCGGCGTTCCGGCGGCGACGTTCAACCCGACGTTGATTCCCGCGCGCCTGCATGCCGCGCATCTGCGCAATCACCGCAAGCTGCTGGTGATCGATGGCGAGACGGGTTTCACCGGCGGCATGAACATCTTCAGCCCGTATTGGCGGCCCGATGCGCCGGAGCAGGCCTGTCACGATTTGCACTTTCGTCTGCGCGGGCCGGTGGTAGAGCATCTGATGCGGAGCTTCACCGATGATTGGTGCGATACCACGGGCGAGCGGCTCAACGAGGGTTTCTGGGGCGAACCGCCCGCAACGGCTGATGAGCAAGGAACCTCTTGGGCGCGCGGCATCGAGGCCGGTCCCGATGAGGCCCTGGACCGGCTGCGCTGGACCTTCATGGGCGCTTTGAGCGCGGCGAAGCATTCGATGCGCATCTGGACACCTTACTTCGTGCCCGATCAGCCGATGATCGCGGCGCTGAGCACGGCCGCGTTGCGCGGCGTGCGCGTCGAGGTGCTGACGCCCGCAAACGGCGACCATCCCACGGTGCAATGGGCCGCGCGCGCCCACTACTGGCAGGTGCTGGAGCACGGTGTACGCATCTTCGAACGGCCTGGCCCGTTCGACCACAGCAAGCTGATGCTGATAGACGGCCAGTGGTGCTGCCTGGGTTCGGCCAATTGGGATGCGCGCAGCCTGCGCCTCAACTTCGAGTTCAATGTGGAGGTGTACGACACCGCGCTGTCTACGCGGCTGGAATCCCTTTTTGATGCCGCCCGTGATGCATCGAACGAGATATCGGCCATGGCGTTGCGTGCCCGCCCGCTGGCCATCCGCTTGCGCGACGGGGTGGCCCGTCTGTTCACCCCCATTCTCTAGCGGCACGACTTGCGAGGAACATTGCCCATGGAAAAGAAAGTTCAATGGAACATTGGCTACTGGATCGTCGCCGGCCTGTTGCTGCTGACGCTGCAGAACTACTGGCAGGCGGCCAAGACCGTCGAGCCCGTGCCCTACAGCGAATTCGAGAAGGCGCTGGCCGAGGGGCGCGTCGCCGATGTGCTGGTGGCGGACCGCACGGTGACCGGGCGCCTGAAATCGCCGGACAGCCGGGGCAAGACCACCATCGTGGCCACCCGTGTCGAACCCGACCTGGCCGAGCGGCTGTCCAAGTACGACGTGCCCTATGCGCGGGTGGTGGAAAGCACCTGGCTACGTGATGTGCTCTCCTGGATTCTGCCGGCGGTGGCCTTCTTCGGCGTCTGGTTCTTCCTGTTCCGCCGCTTCGCCGAGAAGCAGGGCATGGGTGGCTTCCTGAGCATCGGCAAAAGCCGCGCCAAGGTATTCATGGAGAAGAACACCGGCGTCACCTTTGCCGATGTGGCGGGTGTGGATGAAGCCAAGACCGAGCTGGTCGAGATCGTCGATTTTCTGAAGAACCCGCAGGACTACGGTCGTCTCGGCGCGCGCATCCCGAAAGGTGTGTTGCTGGTGGGCCCGCCCGGCACGGGCAAGACCCTGCTGGCCAAGGCCGTGGCGGGCGAGGCCGGGGTACCGTTCTTCTCTATCTCCGGCTCGGAGTTCGTCGAGATGTTCGTCGGCGTGGGTGCAGCGCGCGTGCGCGACCTGTTCGAGCAGGCCCGCGGGCAGGCGCCGGCCATCATCTTCATCGACGAGCTCGATGCCCTGGGCCGTGCACGCGGTGTCGGAGGACCGATCGGTGGACACGACGAGCGTGAGCAGACGCTGAACCAGTTGCTCACCGAAATGGATGGCTTCGACAGCTCGGTCGGACTGATCATCCTTGCAGCGACCAACCGGCCGGAGATCCTGGATC
>JADFDN010000156.1 GCA_018262815.1 Thiobacillus sp. | reverse complement strand
GTTGTAGAAATCCGGGTTTTTCCAGTCGAGCGGATGACGGGTGGGGGCTTCGAGGCTGCCTTCACGTGTGCTCATGCGAACTCCATTGTTTTTTGAATATCAGGATCAAAAAAAGCGGGCCGAACCCGACCCGCTTTTTTTCTTGAGCAGAATTACGCGCCCAGGGTGTCCAGGGTTTTCTGGAACTTGTTGGCGTGCGAACGCTCGGCCTTGGCCAGCGTCTCGAACCAGTCGGCGATTTCGTCGAAGCCTTCCGAACGTGCATCCTTGGCCATGCCGGGATACATGTCGGTGTATTCGTGGGTTTCGCCCGCGATCGCGGTCTTCAGGTTGTCGGCGGTGGGGCCGAAGGCCATGCCGGTGGCGGGGTCGCCGCACTTTTCCAGGTACTCCAGGTGGCCGTGCGCGTGGCCGGTTTCGCCTTCGGCGGTGGAGCGGAACACGGCAGCCACGTCGTTGTAGCCTTCCACGTCAGCCTTCGCAGCGAAGTAGAGGTAGCGGCGGTTGGCCTGCGATTCGCCGGCGAAGGCGGCTTTCAGATGTTCTTCGGTTTTCGAACCTTTGAGTTGCATAACCTGATCTCCTTGTTTTACATAGACATGCTTTGCAGCACTGATAATCCACCCCATCCTGACCGCCCAGCCACTTGTTTATAGCAGGCGCGCAGGAGGATGAAATCCGGTTTTTAGACTAAGTCTAATACCTGAACGGAGAATAAACCTGCGCTGATGACGCTGTCAACCTCGGCTCGCTCAAACCTTCGAGTCGGCGCTTTTTCCCTACTTTGGGCGCATGACCGAATGTAAACCTCCCTGGCGTCATGGGATTGCATCCCGGGTCTGGTGCTTGCGGGTAAACTTCTTCGCTTACGGAGAACTGCCATGAGCTTTGACAAGACCAAGACCGACGCCGAATGGCGCGCCGAACTGAGCCCCGAGCAATACCGCATCCTGCGCGAGCATGGCACCGAGCGGGCCTTCACCGGGCAATACTGGGACAACCACGAAGCCGGTGAATATCGCTGCGCCGCCTGCGGCGAGCCGCTGTTCTCGTCCGACGCCAAATTCGATTCCGGTACCGGCTGGCCGAGTTTTTACCAGGCGCTGAACGCCGACGCGGTGGCGGAAAAATCCGACACCAGCCATGGCATGATGCGCGTCGAAGCGCTGTGCCGTCGCTGCGGCTCGCATCTGGGCCACGTCTTCCCCGACGGTCCCGCCCCCACCGGGATGCGCTACTGCATCAATTCGGCCTCGCTCAGCTTCCAGAAAAAACAGGATTGAAACTTGCACATCTTTGACGCGCAGATCACGGCGATCACGCCGGCCACGCCCAGCATCCACGCCCTGCGCCTGACCATCCCCGACCCGGCCTTCCGCTTCCTCCCGGGGCAGTGGGTCGACCTCAGCATCCAGGTCGACGGCGCCACCCACACCGCGGGCTATTCCATCACCACCTCGCCCATCCATCCGGGCGAAATCGAACTGGCGATCAAGGCGAGCGCGCGGCATCCGGTGGCGCGCTGGGTGCACGAGCGCGCCGCCATCGGCGATCGCGTGCGCGTGAGCCAGGGCCAGGGGCCGTTCGTCTACCTGCCGGAGATGAGCGACAACGTGGTGCTGATCGGCGGCGGCGTCGGCATCACCCCGCTGCTGTCCATCTTCCGCCATGTGCGCGACGCGCATCTGACGACCCAGGCGCATCTGGTCTACAGCGTGTCGGACAGCCGCGAAATCCTGTTCCGCGACGAACTCGAGGCGGCCGCGCGCAGCCACGACAACCTGCACCTGAGCATCACCGTCACCCAGCTCGATCCCCGCTGGCACGGCCTCACCGGACGCATCGACCCGGTCAAGCTGCACGCGCTCGACGTGCCGGACGACACGCTGTATTACCTGTGCGGCCCCAAGGGCATGGTCGAGGACATGAGCACGCTGCTGCATGATCTGGGCGTGCCGATGAACCGCATCATTTTCGAAAAGTGGTGGTAGGTCGATTCAACCATCAATCCTTCGCCCAAACCTGTGTATGTTTGCAAGTCCATCTGAACGGAGAATTCCCATGCGCATCGTTCCCCTGCTCGCCGCCCTCGCCTTCTGCACGCCGGTGCTGGCCGGCCCCAAGGACGTCGTCCGCGCCTATCCGGCGCAGAAAGTCCACACCGACACCTACGTCATCCATGGTCCGCAAGGCGTGCCGTCGGTTGAGAACCAGAGCTTCATGAACAATCCGGCCTGGATCGTCACCCCGGAAGGCGTCGTACTGATCGACCCGGGTTCCAGCGTGCAGGCCGGCCGCATGGTCATGGCGCAGCTCAAGAAGACGACGAATAAACCGGTCACCCACGTCTTCAACACCCATGTTCACGGCGACCATTGGCTTGGCAACCAGGCGGTGCTGGAGGTGTGGCCGAAGGCGACCATCATCGCCCACCCCGATATGATCAAGCAGGCGAAGGAAGGCGCCGACGCCTTCTGGCTCAAGCTGATGTCCGACATGACCGGCGGCTATACCGACGGCACCCGCGCCGTCCACCCCACGGTGGAAGCAGCCGACGGCCAGGAATTCAGGATCGGCGGCAAGACCTTCCGCATCCATTCGTCGAACGACGCGCACAGCAAGACCGACCTGATGATCGAAATCGTCGAGGACAAGATCCTCTTCACCGGCGACAACGTGCTGAGTCGCCAGTCGATGAACCTGCGCGACGGCACCTTCAAGGGCGTGATCAAAGCCACGCAACGTGCGCTCGACCTCGATGCGAAGCTCTACGTGCCCGGGCACGGCAAGACCGGCGACCGCAGCTTCGTCACGGAACAGCAAGCCTATTTCGACATCCTGATGGCGGAAGTGCGGCGCATGTACGACGAGGGAAAAAGCGATTTCGAGATGAAACCCGTGCTGGTCGACAAGCTCAAGGCCTACAGCAAATGGGCGGAATTCGAGACCAACCTCGGGCCGCAGATCAGCCTGGCGATCCTGGAAATCGAACAGGAATAAGGCAAACCCGCAGCGCAGGCTACGGGTTCAATCCAGAGTTGTTGTGTGTCCCGGAAACACTGCCGGTTACCAATCTCAAACCTCACCGCCAATTCCGGTTTGACGGA
>JADFDN010000155.1 GCA_018262815.1 Thiobacillus sp. | reverse complement strand
AGAGGTCGATGCCGGTGACTTTGCCGCGCGGCAGGTGCGGCGCGATGGCGGTGGCGGCGATGCCGGTGCCGGTGGCGACATCGAGCAGATGCTCGTGGCCCTGCAGCTTCAGGACGCGCGGCAGGTGAGCGGCGGCGTTGTGAAAAAACTCCATGCCGCGGCTGCCGTAACCCTCGGCCACGGTGTCGAAGGTTTTCTTGAGCTGGGCTTTGCGTTGCGGGTCGTCCATGGGGTTCCTGCGTTTGATTTTGGCCAGTCGAAGGCTCCGTTCGGACGAAGCAGGCATCCATAGGATAACGAATTCAGCCCTTCCCCGCTTCCTCGTCCAGCTTGCGCAGATGCGCCAGCTTGTCGGCAATCTTGCCTTCGAGCCCGCGCGGAGTGGGCGTGTAGAACTGCTGTTCATCGATGTCGTCGGGGAAGTAGCGCTCGCCGGCGGCGTAGGCGTCGGGCTCGTCGTGGGCGTAGCGGTAGGCGCGGCCGTAACCCAGTTCCTTCATCAGCTTGGTCGGCGCGTTGCGCAGGTGGATGGGGACGTCGTTGGAAGGATTGCTCTGCACGAAGGCGCGGGCGGCGTTGTAGGCGACGTAGGCGGCGTTGCTCTTGGGCGCGCAGGCCAGGTAGAGGCAGGCTTGGGCGAGCGCGAGTTCGCCTTCGGGGGAACCCAATCTTTCGTAGGTTTCGACGGCGTCGAGCGCGAGCCGCAGCGCGCGCGGGTCGGCGAGACCGATGTCTTCGCTTGCCATGCGGATCAGCCGGCGGCCGAGGTAGCGCGGGTCGGCGCCGCCGTCGAGCATGCGCACCAGCCAGTAGAGCGAGGCATCGGGGTCGCTGCCGCGCACGCTTTTGTGCAGCGCGGAAATCTGGTCGTAGAAGGCTTCGCCGCCCTTGTCGAAGCGGCGCATCGACTGCGCCAGCGCGTTCTCGACGAACGCGGCGTCGACTTCCTTCACCTGCGAGGTGCGTGCGGCGGTGTCGAGCTGTTCCAGCAGGTTGAGAAGCTTCCTGGCGTCGCCGTCGGCGTAGGCAGCCAGCAGCTTGTCGACGCCCTCGCCCAGCTTCAGGTCGGGCAGTTCCTGTAAGGCGCGCTGCATCAGCTGGCCGAGCTCGTCGGGGGTGAGCGATTTCAGCACATAGACCTGGGCGCGCGACAGCAGCGCGCCGACGACTTCGAACGAAGGGTTTTCGGTGGTGGCGCCGATGAAGGTGAAGAGCCCGGATTCGACGTGCGGCAAAAACGCGTCCTGCTGCGACTTGTTGAAGCGGTGGACTTCGTCGACGAACAGGATGGTGGCGCGGCCGAGGGTCTGGTTCATGCGCGCGCGCTCGACCGCTTCGCGGATGTCTTTCACGCCGGAGAGCACGGCCGAGATCGCGATGAAGTCGGCGCCGAAGGCCTGCGCCGTGAGCCGCGCCAGCGTGGTCTTGCCGACGCCGGGCGGCCCCCACAGGATCATCGAATGCAGCTTGCCGGAATCGAAGGCGAGCCGGAGCGGCTTGCCTGGGCCGAGCAGATGGGTCTGGCCGACGACGTCGGCGAGCGTATGCGGGCGCAGCCGTTCTGCCAGCGGCGCGTGCGGATCGTCGCGCGCGGGCTCGGGGGTGTCGGGTTCGGTGCTGAACAGGTCGGCGGGGCACATGGTTGGACGCTATTGTCCCGCAGTCGTCGCACCGGCGAAAGCCGGTGCCTGGTAAAATTGGCTGGATACCGGCATGCACCCGCAAGAGGCAGGCCGTGGTTGTAAAGCCGACAAGTCGGCAACAACCACGCTCCGCCGGAATGACGCTGCGGGTCACTCGCCGATGATGTCGGCGCCCTTGGGCGGGGTGAAGCTGAAGCGCGACGCCGGAATGGACGGATTGCGCACCATCCTGCCGAATTTGAGCAGGGTGCGCTGGCCGAACGTGTCGAACAGTTCCATCTGCATCAGGAGATCGCCCTTGAAGCCCATGCGGATGCGCTCGAAACTGGTGTCCCGGGTTTTTGGCGTGGCTTCCAGCCATTCCAGGCCGTCGGCCTCGCCGGCGTTTTTCAGGGCGAAGTATTTTTCGATGGCATTGTCGCCGGCCAGCAGCGCGGCCGGGGTGCCGGCGATGACGTCGCCGAGCGTCCTGACGGTGACCTGGTCGAGATCGGCGTCGTACAGCCACAGCTTGGTGCCGTCGCCGACGATCACCTGTTCGTAGGGCTTGGCGTAGTCCCAGCGGAACTTGCCGGGTCGGGCGAAGGCCATTCTGCCGCTGGCCTGCTGCGTGACACGGCCGTTCTTGTCGGTCACGGTCTGGCTGAAGTCGGCTTCGGCGGTCTTGGCGCCGGCGGCGAAGGCTTTCAGGCGTTCGACGCCGCCGGCGTGGGCTGCGCTGCCGAGGGCGAGCGCGAAGAGCAGGAACAGTAGACGCATGGGAGAAGGGTTCCGGAAATAAAAAAGTGCGCCACGAGGGCGCACTCAAGCAGACCTTGCGGCGCTGCAGAAGTTTACTGCTTTTTGGTATTGGCACCGAAAGACGAGTACCAGGGGCACCAGCCGATGATGGCGGTGGCCAGCAGGAACATGCCCGAATAGCCGGCCAGAAGCGTCGGGCCGGTGGGGGTCATCGCCCAGTACATCAGTCCAAATGCAATGGCGACGCGGGTAATGCGGTCATAGATACCGATATTGCTCATCTTCGTTCTCCTTTAATTATCAGCAAAATCCGCCATGACGACCGGGGACCGTCATCGCATGGCGCACTGGATACAGCGCACCACGCGATGACAGCCCCCTTTTCCCCGATCAGCTAATCTTTGTTTCCCCTGCTTATCAACGGCACGATCAGCGGTGCCACGACGTTGATAATCTTGATCCGCGGGTTTGACGGCGGGTTCGGCGGCGTTCTGGTATGAATCGCCTACCGTCCACCTCTATCGGCAGCAGATACCGTTTCTTGACCCCTGCCGCCGCGTTTCCCGCCGCCGAGCGGCATTTTTGTGGCTTTCCGGCCACGGTTTCCGCCTGGGGCGGGCCTTCGCAGGCAGATTTGAGCGCAAAACGGCGACTCGGCGCCCGCCAACGAAAAATGCGCCCGCAGGCGCATTTTTCCGGACTGCCGGACGATCGGAGCTTATTTCGTCTTGCAGGTGTTGACGCCGACCAGCATATAGGCCGGGCAGCGCGCGAAGATC
>JADFDN010000154.1 GCA_018262815.1 Thiobacillus sp. | reverse complement strand
GCGAGTGAGGAATAGAACATGAAACCATCGCTCGACATCGCCACCCTGCGCCAGCGCTATCAATCCGGCGAACTCACCCCGCTTCAACTGGTGGACGACCTCCTCGCCCGCATGGCCGGCGAAGACAGCCACCACATCTGGATCAGCCGCCTCGACGCCGACGCCCTGCGCGCTTACGCAAGCAAGGTTGAAGGCCAGGACATCGCGGCCCTGCCGCTCTACGGCATCCCATTCGCCATCAAGGACAACATCGATCTCGCAGGCCTGCCCACCACCGCCGGCTGTCCGGAGTACGCGTACGCTCCTGGGCAGCACGCCACCGTCGTTGCGCGCCTGATCGACGCCGGTGCCATTCCAATCGGAAAAACCAACCTCGACCAGTTCGCCACCGGCCTGAACGGCACCCGCTCGCCTTACGGCGCCTGCCGCAACGCCTTCAACCCCGATTTCATTTCCGGCGGTTCCAGTTCCGGCTCGGCCGTTGCTGTGGCACTCGGCCTCGCGAGCTTCTCGCTCGGCACCGACACCGCCGGCTCCGGCCGCGTGCCCGCCGCGTTCAACAATCTGGTCGGCCACAAGCCGAGCTGCGGCGCACTGTCGACCCGCGGCGTGGTGCCGGCCTGCCGCTCGCTCGACGCGGTGTCGATCTTCGCGCTCACCGCCGAGGACGCCGAGCGCGTGCTGGCGGTCGCCGCCGGCTTCGATGCCGACGATGAATACTCGCGCCCGCTGGCGCCGCATGGCTTCGACTTCGGCCGCGCGCCCGGCTTCCGTTTTGGCGTGCCGATGCAGAAGGACCTGGAGTTCTTCGGCAACGCCGAGGCAGAACGGCTGTTCGGCGAAGCGGTGGCCAGGATGAAATCGCTCGGCGGCACGCCGGTGGAAGTCGACCTCGCCCCCTTTCTCGAAACCGCACGCCTGCTCTATGGCGGCCCCTGGGTGGCCGAGCGCTACCTCGCCATCCGCGATTTCTTCGACGTGCAGCCCGAGAAGGTATTTCCGCCGGTGCGCGAGATCATCGCCGGCGGCCGCGACGTCAGCGCCGCCGACACCTTCGCCCATCTCTACAAACTGCGTGCGTTCAAGCGCGTGTGCGATGCGGTGTGGAACGACATCGACGTCATGCTCACCCCCACCGCCGGCACGGTCTATCGCGTGGACGAGATGCAGGCCGACCCCATCCGTCTCAATTCCAACCTCGGCTATTACACCAACTTCATGAACCTGCTCGATCTGGCCGCCACCGCTGTGCCGGCCGGGTTCCAGAGCGCCGGCCTGCCGTTCGGTGTCACCTTGATCGCGCCGCCGAACCAGGACGCGCCGTTGCTGAATCTGGCGTCAAGAATGCAGCAGGCGCTGGGCGGCAAGCTCGGCGCCACCGATCATGCGCTGCCGCCTGCCGGGAAATTGAACCTGCTGCCGGACGGCCAGGTTCGGGTCGCCGTCGTCGGCGCCCACCTCAGCGGTCTGCCGCTCAATCATCAACTCACCGAGCGCAACGCGCGCCTGGCGAGCACGACGCAGACCGCGCCCACATACCGTTTCTACGCCCTGCCCGACGGCAAGCGCCCCGGCCTCATCAAGGTGGAAGCGGGCGGCGCCTCGATCGCCTGCGAAGTCTGGGAAATGCCCGCCGCGAACTTCGGCTCCTTCGTCGCAGCTATCCCCGCGCCGCTCGGCATCGGCAAGCTGGAACTCGCGGACGGATCGGTCGTGAACGGGTTTATCTGCGAAGGTATCGGGGTGGCCGATGCGCAGGACATCACTGAGTTCGGGGGGTGGCGGGCGTGGTTGGCGAGAGGGGCAAACGACTAAGGTCGACCCAGTCGTGAGATAGGTCGAAAGTGTCCGCTTGTCGGCCAAAGGCGCCACCGGCCTCTTAACTTACTACATCCGCTGTATCCGCAAAACCGGCCGTTGACGTGCCTCTCGTTCCTGAACGACTGCTTTACCCGGTTCAGACGTCAGAGCCCGACCCGAAGCAGCCACAAAGTGTGTCGAGTGATGCCACCACAAGGCGGCCATTCAGGGCCAGAGCTTTGCCACGGAGCCTGTCTTGGCCCGAAGGCGACGGATACTGACGGCGAGCCTCCACGAGGCCCGGAGGTGGTTCAGCATTGCCCTAAATCGCGCTGTCATGCTTTGGCGTTGGTGTTTCGAGGGCACTTATTCAGTGAAGCCCCCAATGCCTCACGGCACGGTGGAGTCGCCGAACCGCCCCAGCCCCATTTCCACCAGCCCTTCGGGACGGCGCAGCAGAAACAGTGCTTCCAGTCCCATGCGCTGTGCCAGGCCCAAGCCTTCTCCAGGGCCGGCCACCAGCAGTGCGGTGGCCCAGGCGTCCGCGTGCATGCAGGTGCGCGCCAGCACGGTGACCGATGCGACGGCATTGTTCACGGGCGCAGCGCGACGCGCGTCCATGGTGTGTGCGAGGTGTGCATCACCCACCTGTAGATAGCGCCGGTAGTCGCCTGATGTGGCCACGGCCAGGTCCTGCAGTTCGATGACTCCGTGCACCGCGCGACGCCCAACCTCGGGCTGCTCCAGCGCCACGGCCCAGGGCGCACCGCTGGCCTGGCTGCCCACTGCGCGCAGCTCACCATCAAGCGCCACCAGCGCATGCTGCACCCCGTGCTGCTGCAGCACGGCGACCATGCGGTCTACTCCGTAGCCCTTGGCAATGCCGCACAGGTCGAGCTGCAACGGGGCGTGCTTGCGGGCGCGGCCTGCGGGGCGGTCGAGCTCCAGGCACTCGTGCGTAGGGTGCGGCGCGAGCTGGCGTGCAGCGCGGATCGCCTCAGCGTCGGGCGCATCGCGCACCGCGCCAAAGCCCCAGGCATCGACCAGCGCGCCGACGCCCGGATCAAACGCGCCGGCACTGAGGCGGTTGATGTCGAGCGCGCAGGCCAGCACCTCCAGCATTTCGGCGGGCAGTTCGACCCAGGTTTCCACGGGCGCACGGTTCAGGCGCATGAGGTCGCTATCAGGCTTCCAGGGAGACATCTGCTCGTCCACCTGCTGCACTGCGGCGGCGAGGTCCCGGCGCAGGGCCGCCAAGTCCAGGCTGGCGTCGGCGTCCACACTGGCGGACCAGCGCGTGCCCATGGTCGGGCCGTGCAGGGCGGTTCTCCTGCAGAGCACAGCAGGTTCAGAAGACGTCTTCGGCATAGCGCTCCTTCGCTTTGAGCTGCGATATGCTCAACTGCAGCGGCGCCAG
>JADFDN010000153.1 GCA_018262815.1 Thiobacillus sp. | reverse complement strand
GCCTGCAGATTGCCGGCGCGGTCGAGCACCACGGCGGAGACGTTGTAGCCATTCTTGCGGCAGGCCTCGACCGAGGCCATGGCGATGTCGCGCGCCAGTTCCAGACCGATCTGCTTGACCGGCAGCACGTCGGGCTGGGCCGCATGCGCGGGAAGGATGGCGGCAATCAGGGCAATCGGAAGCAGGCACTTCATGGATGTCTCCTCGCTGGTTGTGGAATCCGGTCGACCCGATCGCATGGCTGGGGTTCCGGCAGCCGAGAGGCCGCAGGGAAGCAGGGCGCGGGCGGTATAATCGTCCGCCTTGATTCTAAGCGGTTGCTGCAATGCAAGAAAAATACCTCCCCTCGGAAATCGAACGTGCTGCCCAGGAGAAATGGACGGCCAGCCAGACCTATCGCGCGCGCGACGATTCCGACCGGCCCAAGTACTACTGCCTGTCGATGTTCCCCTATCCGTCGGGCAAGCTGCACATGGGCCACGTGCGCAACTACACCATCGGCGACGTGCTGGCGCGCTACCACGCCCTGCGCGGGTTCAACGTGATGCAGCCGATGGGCTGGGACGCCTTCGGCCTGCCGGCGGAGAACGCCGCGATTGCCAACAACGTGCCGCCGGCCGCCTGGACCTACGCCAACATCGATCACATGCGCACACAGTTGCAGGCGCTGGGCTTCGCCATCGACTGGTCGCGCGAGCTCGCCACCTGCAAGCCGGATTACTACCGCTGGGAGCAGTGGCTGTTCACGCGCCTGTTCGAGAAGGGCGTGATCTACAAGAAGATGGCGACGGTCAACTGGGACCCGGTCGACCAGACCGTGCTCGCCAACGAGCAGGTCATCGAGGGGCGCGGCTGGCGCTCCGGCGCGCTGGTCGAAAAGCGCGACATCCCGATGTACTTCTTCCGCATCACGCAGTACGCCGACGAACTGCTGAGCGGGCTGGACACTCTGCCGGGCTGGCCGGAGCGGGTGAAGACCATGCAGGCCAACTGGATCGGCAAGAGCACCGGTGTGCGCTTCGCCTTCCCGTATCAGCTCGATGGCAAGGACGAGCAGTTGTGGGTGTTCACCACCCGCGCCGACACCATCATGGGCGTGACCTTCTGCGCCGTCGCCGCCGAGCATCCGCTCGCCACCCGTGCGGCTGCGAACAATCCCGAACTCGCTGCTTTTATCAGTGAATGCAAGCAGGGCAGCGTCGCCGAAGCCGACATGGCGACGATGGAGAAGAAGGGCATGGACACCGGCCTGAAAGTCACCCATCCGCTCACCGGCGAAGCGGTCCCGGTGTGGGTCGGCAACTACGTGCTGATGAGCTACGGCGAGGGCGCGGTGATGGCGGTACCAGCGCACGACGAGCGCGATTTCGGCTTCGCGCAGAAGTACGGCCTGCCGATCAAGCAGGTGATAGCAGAGAAGGGGGAAGGGGGAAGGGAGAAGGGGTTCTCGACCGATGCCTGGGAGGAGTGGTACGCCAGCAAGGCCGGGTACTGCGTGAATTCCGGTAAGTACGACGGCCTTGGCTACGAGGCTGCGGTCGACGCGATTGCGGCCGACCTCGCCGCCAAGGGCCTCGGCGAAAAGAAGACCCAGTTCCGCCTGCGCGACTGGGGCATTTCGCGCCAGCGCTACTGGGGCTGCCCGATCCCGATCATCCACTGCGATGCCTGCGGCGACGTGCCGGTGCCGGCCGATCAGTTGCCGGTGGTGCTGCCGGAAGACGTGGTTCCCGACGGCTCCGGCAACCCGCTCAACAAGCGCGCCGATTTCGTGAATTGTACGTGTCCGAAGTGCGGCGGCGCGGCGCGGCGCGAGACCGACACCATGGACACCTTCGTCGAGTCCTCGTGGTACTACGCGCGCTACGCCTGCCCCGACTTCGCCGGCGGCATGCTCGACGAACGAGCGAACAAATGGCTGCCGGTCGACCAGTACATCGGCGGCATTGAGCACGCGATCCTGCACCTGCTGTACGCACGCTTCTTCCACAAGCTGATGCGCGACGAGGGGCTGGTTTCCAGCGACGAGCCGTTTGCGAATCTCTTGACGCAGGGCATGGTGGTCGCCGACACCTATTACCGCGAGGCGGCCGACGGCAAGAAAACCTGGTTCAACCCGGCCGACGTTGAAACGCGCGACGGCGCGGCGATCCTGAAATCCGACGGCCAGCCGGTGATCGTCGGCGGCACCGAGAAGATGTCGAAGTCGAAGAACAACGGCGTCGATCCGCAGGCGCTGATCGACCAGTACGGCGCCGACACCGCACGCCTGTTCACCATGTTCGCCGCGCCGCCGGAGCAGAGCCTGGAATGGTCGGATGCCGGCGTCGAGGGCGCGCATCGTTTCCTGAAGCGGCTTTGGAAGCTGGCCTACGAGCATGCGCAGGGTGGGGTGGTCGCGGCCTTCGCGGGCGGCGAACTGCCGGAGGCAGCCAAAACCTTGCGTCGTCAGCTGCATCAGACCATCCAGAAAGTCGGCGACGATATCGAACGCCGCAAGCAGTTCAACACCGCGATTGCCGCGGTGATGGAACTGATGAATGCGCTGGCCAGACTGGAAGGCGACGATGCCACCACCCGCAGCGTGCGCCAGGAAGTGCTGGAGGCGGCGGTGACGCTGCTCGCACCGATCGTGCCGCATATCGGCGAGGCGCTCTACGCCGAGCTCAAGCCGGGTGCCGCGATGACCTGGCCGGCGGTGGACGAATCCGCACTGGTGCAGGACGAGATCGAACTGATGCTGCAGGTCAACGGCAAGCTGCGCGGGCAGATCCGCGTGGCGGCGGCGGCCGACAAGACGGCGATCGAGGCGGCCGCGCTGGCGAACGAGGCCGCGCAGAAATACCTCGAGGGCAAGCCGCCGAAAAAAGTGGTGGTGGTGCCCGGTCGTTTGGTTAATATCGTCGTATGAAGCGTCGACTTTTCCTGGCCGCGATTCCGGCGGCACTCGTTGCAGGGTGCGGTTTCCAGCTGCGCCGGCTGGACGGCATGCCGTTCGCCAGCCTGTATCTCGATGCCCCGCCCGGCAGCGTGGTGGCGCAGCGCATCCGCAGTACCCTGATCGCGACAAAGCAGGTCCGTCTGGCCGACCGCGTCGACGAAGCCGAGGCGGTGCTGAAACTCAGCCAGGAGGAGCGCACCAGAACCATTCTCTCGCTGTCCGGTGCCGGGCGCGTCACCGAATACCGGCTGGGCCTGCGGCTCACCTACAGCATCAGTACCCGGGACGAACGCATGCTGGCCGAGCCGGAGAATATCGAGCTGAATCGCGACATGACGTATGACGATTCCCAGCTTCTGG
>JADFDN010000152.1 GCA_018262815.1 Thiobacillus sp. | reverse complement strand
GCGCCTTTTCCTTCATGTCGGCCAGCTTCTGCAAGTCCTGAATCTGCTTTTCCAGCATGGCCACGCGCTGGTCGGATTCCTGCAAGGCTTTTTCGCGCGCAGTGGCGTCTTCTTCCTGGGCGCGCAACTTGTCCTGCAGGGCACGGGTTTCGTCGGCCTTGGTCGCAGCGGCAACGGGCGGCGTCACCTTGGACAGCTTCAGCACATCCTTCTGTGCCTCGGGTGCCGGCTTGGCGCGATCTTCCACCTTGGGTGTGATCTTGCCGCTGGCGGCCTGGCCCGGGGCAGGCTGAGCCTCGGGGGCAGCGCTCACCGCGGCAGCCAGTTTCTGCCGATAGGCGCGCCAGTCTTCCGCCTGCAGCTTGAGCTCGCGCACCGCTTCCTGTTGCGGAATGGCCGCCACGGTTTCAGCAGAGGGCACGTTGAGGGTCTTGCCGGCTTTCAGGCGGTTCACATTGCCGTCGAATGCCTGGGTGTTTTCGCGGTAGAGGCCCAGCAGCGTCTGCTCCAGGCTGACGCCTTCAGGGCGCACGCGGCTGGCAATGGCCGACAGGGTATCGCCCCGCTTGACCATCACGCGGTCAGGCGTTGCGGTCTGCGGCGCAGGGGCCGGCTTGCGTTCTGCCGTCGGTGCCGGCGCCTTGGGCGCGGCCGGAGCTTGCGTCTGGGTCGGCTGAGCCACCGCAGGGGCCGCAGGGGCCGCCTTGGCAACGGGCGCGGGCGCCTGTGCCGGCTTGACCGCCACCGGGGCCACCGTCTGGGCGCTGCCCATGCCGGGCGGGTCCAGCAGCACGGTGTATTCGCGGACCAGTCGGCCTGAAGCCCAGTTCAACTCCACCAGCATGTCGATGAAGGGATCGGTCACCGGGCGGCTGGAGGTCACTTTCAGGACGGCCCTGCCGTCGGGCTTTTTCTCGACCGAGAAGCGCAGGGAGCTCAGTACGGGGGCGAATTCGACGCGCGCATCGCGAAACGCCTGGTCGGAAGCGAGATTGGCCGACAGGCTGTCGAGTTCGGCCTTGTCCGCTGCGAACAGTTCGATTTCGGCCGCGAGCGGCTGACCCAGCGCCGAGGTGATCGACAGCTTGCCCAACCCGGCGGCATGCGCCATCAGCGGCACGGCAATCAGGCCGGCAGCCGCCAGTTGGGTGGTGAAGCGCTTCAATTTCATCCCGTTTCTCCCTATTCGCCCCGCCAAGCGGGGCTGTTGAATCCTTGACGCCACTATTGACGGCTCGGCAGGCGCAATCTTTAGTGCAACAATCGCACCAACCCGTGTTCCGCCCCTTCCCTCCCGATCAGGTCAGGCTTCCAGCAGGATCCGCAACATGCGGCGCAAGGGTTCCGCTGCGCCCCACAGCAGCTGGTCGCCGACCGTGAACGCGGTCAGGTACTCAGGGCCCATGTTGAGCTTGCGCATGCGCCCGATCGGCACGGTCAGCGTGCCGGTCACCGCCGCCGGGGTGAGCTCGCGCATGGTGATCTCGCGGTCGTTCGGCACCACCTTGACCCATTGATTGTGCGCGGCGATCAGGCCGTGGATGTCGGCCAGCGGCACATCCCGGGTCAGCTTGATGGTGAGCGCCTGCGAGTGGCAACGCATCGCGCCGACCCGCACGCACAGGCCGTCGATCGGGATCGGCTTGTCGCTGCGACGCATGATCTTGTTGGCCTCGACCTGCGCCTTCCATTCTTCCTTCGACTGGCCGGACTCGAGCGCAACGTCGATCCAGGGAATCAGATTGCCCGCCAGGGGCACCGGCCAGGCGTCGACCGGATAGCGGTCGGAACGGATGAAATCGGCCACCTTGCGGTCGATTTCGAGAATGGCCGAGGCCGGGTCGGCGATCAATTCCATCACCTCGGCGTGCACCGCCCCCATCTGGGCGATCAGCTCGCGCATGTTGCGCGCGCCGGCGCCGGACGCGGCCTGGTAGGTCATCGGCGACACCCACTCGACCAGCCCGGCGTCGAACAGCCCGCCCATCGCCATCAGCATCAGCGACACCGTGCAGTTGCCGCCGACGTAGGTCTTCACGCCGCTGGCGATGCCGTCGCGGATCACGTTGCCGTTGACCGGATCGAGGATGATGATGGCCTCGTCCTTCATCCTCAGCGTCGAGGCGGCGTCGATCCAGTAGCCGTTCCAGCCCGCCGCACGCAGCTTCGGATACACCTCTTTTGTGTAGTCGCCGCCCTGGCAGGTGATGATGGCGTCGCAGGCTTTGAGCTCGTCGATGCTGTTGGCATCCTTCAGCGGCGGCACCTCGCGCCCGATGTCGGGGCCTTTGCCGCCGACGTTCGAGGTGGTGAAGAACACCGGCTCGATATGGTCGAAATCGCGCTCTTCCTTCATTCGGCCCATCAGCACGGAACCCACCATGCCGCGCCAGCCGATCAGTCCTACCTTCATCATTTTGTGTCTCCGTGTGAGGGGCTAGGGGTCAGGGGTCAGGGAACGAGCGGCCTTTGGCCGCACCACCCCTGAATCCTGATCCCTGAATCCTGACCCCTAAAATCCCTAAATCCTAGATCCCAATTCCTAGCCCCTATCGCGCCAGCGCCGCGACCACCGCGTCGCCCATCTCGCTGCACGACACCTTCTGCGCGCCTTCGGTCCAGATGTCGCCGGTGCGCAGGCCCTGCGCGATCACTTTCTTCACCGCGCCCTCGATGCGGTCGGCCGTCGCCAGGTCGGCGAAGGTGTAGCGATACATCATCGCCACCGACAGGATGGTCGCCAGCGGATTCGCCAGGTTCCTGCCGGCGATGTCGGGCGCGGAGCCGTGGATCGGCTCGTACATGCCCTTGTTGTGCTCGTCGAGCGAGGCCGACGGCAGCATGCCGATCGAGCCCGACAGCATCGAGGCCGCGTCCGACAGGATGTCGCCGAAGATGTTGCCGGTGACGATGGTGTCGAACTGCTTCGGCGCGCGGATCAGTTGCATCGCCGCATTGTCGACGTACATGTGCGAGAGTTCGACCTCGGGGTAGTCTTTGGACACCTCGATCATCACCTCCTTCCACAGCTCGGAGCACTCCAGCACGTTGGCCTTCTCCACCGAGCACAGCTTTTTGCCGCGCTTCATCGCGATGCCGAAGGCGACGTGCGCGACGCGGCGCACTTCCGACTCCGAGTACAGCATGGTGTTGAAGCCGACGCGTTCGCCATTGCGGACTTCAATCCCGCGCGGCTGGCCGAAATACACGTCGCCGGTGAGCTCGCGCACGATCATCAGGTCGAGCCCCGAGACAACCTCGGGCTTCAGCGACGACGCCGATGCCAGTTCGGGATACAGCAGCGCCGGACGCAGGTT
>JADFDN010000151.1 GCA_018262815.1 Thiobacillus sp. | reverse complement strand
AACGGCTTCAATCTTTTTCAGCAGGTGGCCGTCTACAAAGGGGCCTTTTTTAATTGAACGTGCCATTTCTTTCTACCTCAATCAGCGCGCGTTGCGGCGGCGGACGATCATGTTGGAGGTGCGCTTGTTGCTGCGGGTACGGTAGCCCTTGGTCGGCGTTCCCCACGGGCTGACCGGATGACGGCCCGCTGCAGTACGGCCTTCACCACCACCATGCGGGTGATCGACCGGGTTCATCACCACACCGCGAACGGTCGGGCGGATACCGCGCCAGCGGTTGGCGCCGGCCTTGCCGATCGAACGCAGGCTATGCTCTTCGTTGCCCGCTTCGCCCAGGGTGGCGCGGCAGTCGACGTGCACCTTGCGAATCTCGCCGGAACGCAGACGCAACTGGGCGTAGCTGCCTTCGCGCGCCAGCAGCTGCACCGAGGTACCGGCGGAACGCGCGATCTGCGCACCCTTGCCCGGCATCATCTCGACGCAATGGACCGTGCTGCCGACCGGGATGCTGCGCAGCGGCAGGCAGTTGCCGGCCTTGATCGGCGCCTCGGCGCCGCTCAGCAGCTGCGCACCCACCGCAACGCCACGCGGCGCAATGATGTAGCGGCGCTCGCCATCGGCGTAGCACAGCAGGGCCAGGTGGGCGGTGCGGTTCGGGTCGTATTCAATGCGCTCGACCTTGGCCGGAACGCCATCCTTGTTGCGGCGGAAATCGACCACGCGGTAATGCTGCTTGTGGCCGCCCCCTTTGTGGCGCACCGTAATGTGGCCGTTGTTGTTGCGACCCGAGCCACGCTTTTTCGGCTCGAGCAGTGCTGCGACCGGCTTGCCTTTGTGCAGGCCGGGCGTAACGACCTTGACAACCGCGCGGCGGCCAGCAGAGGTCGGTTTGACTTTAATCAGTGCCATGATGTTCTCCCTTACTGACCGGACGCGAAGTCGATGTCCTGACCCGGCTTGAGGGTGACATACGCCTTCTTCCAGTTGTCACGGCGACCCATGACACGACCGGAGCGCTTGACCTTGCCCTTGACGTTCAGCACCTGCACACCCGCAACTTCAACCTTGAACAGGCTGGCGACAGCGGCGCCGATCTCCTGCTTGGTCGCGTCGGGCAGCACACGAAATACAACCTGATTCAGCTTGTCGGCCACGCGGGTGCTCTTTTCGGAGATCACCGGCGCGAGAATGACTTTGAGCAGACGCTCCTGACTGATCGCACCCATCACACCATCTCCTCGAATTGCTTGACCGCCGCCTTGGTGATCAGCACGTTGCCGAACTTGACCAGGCTCCACGGATCCGCCTGATGCGGCTCGACCACATAAACGTTCGGCAGGTTGCGCGACGACAGCCACAGGTTATCGTCCACGCTATCGGCAATGATCATCACCTTGCCGTAGCCCATCGACTTCAGCTTGCCCGCAAGCAGCTTGGTCTTGGGCGAATCGATGCCCAGGCTCTCCACCACCTTGAGTTTGCCTTCGCGCGCCAACTGCGACAGAATGGTCGCAAGGCCCGCGCGATACATCTTGCGGTTCACCTTGTGGGTGAAGTTCTCGTTCGGCTTGTTCGGGAAAGTCACACCACCCCCACGCCAGATCGGGCTCGAGGTACGGCCGGAACGCGCACGGCCGGTACCCTTTTGACGCCACGGCTTGTGGGTGGACGCACTCACTTCGGCACGGGTCTGCTGCGCACGGTTGCCGCTGCGCGCATTGGCCTGGAACGCGGTGACCACCTGATGCACCAGCGCCTCGTTGTAATCGCGACCGAAGGTTTCATCGGAAGCGGCCACGCTGGTCACCTGCTGCCCCTGGTCGTTAATGACGGTCAAATCCATTAGGCACCCCCTTTCACTGCCGGGCGCACCACCACGTGACCGCCCTTGGCACCCGGAACAGCGCCCTTCAACAACACCAGTCCGCGCTCGGCATCGACGCGCACGACTTCGAGATTCTGCTTGGTGCAGGTCACCGCACCCATATGGCCGGACATCCGCTTGCCGGGGAACACACGACCCGGATCCTGTGCCATACCGATGGAACCCGGCACGTTGTGCGAACGCGAGTTGCCGTGCGTGGCACGCTGCGACTTGAAGTTGTGGCGCTTGATCGTGCCCGCAAAGCCCTTGCCCTGCGTCACACCAGTGACATCGACCTTCTGGCCGGCCTGGAACAGCTCGACCGAAACGGTCGCACCCGGCTGGTACTGCGAAGCCACCTCGGCAGACACACGGAACTCGCGCAGCAGTTCGCCTGCGTCCACACCCGCCTTGGCGAAATGACCGGCTTCCGATTTGGTGACACGGCTATTGCGGCGGCTGCCATAGGCGAGCTGCACAGCGGTATAACCGTCATTTTCCGACGTGCGCACCTGCGTCACACGATTGTTGGACATTTCCAGCACAGTCACCGGAACGGACGCGCCGCTCTCGGTGAAAATGCGGGTCATGCCGACCTTGCGGCCAACGAGCCCGATACTCATCTTTGTATTTCCTATCTCAAGCCGGCGACCGAAGCCGCGAGCGAGGGTTGTAGGTGCCGATTACAATTGACCGGCGACTATTGATACAGCTGAAGGGGCGGCATTATAACCATGCCGCCCGCATTTTACAACTTGATTTCGACGTCGACGCCAGCAGGCAGATCCAGCTTCATCAGGGCGTCCACCGTTTTGTCGGTAGGATCCATGATGTCCATCAGGCGGCGATGGGTGCGGATCTCGAACTGGTCGCGCGACGTCTTGTTGACGTGCGGCGAACGCAGCACGTCAAACCGCTCGATCGAGGTCGGCAGCGGAACCGGGCCCTTGACCACTGCGCCGGTGCGCTTGGCGGTTTCCACGATCTCGAGCGCCGACTGGTCGATCAGCTTGTAGTCAAACGCCTTCAGGCGGATGCGGATTTTCTGGCTTTGCATGTAATGAACCTTACTCTTCGATCTTGGCCACGACGCCGGCACCGACGGTGCGGCCGCCTTCGCGGATGGCGAAACGCAGACCTTCGTCCATGGCGATCGGCTGGATCAGCGACACCTTGATGCTGACGTTGTCGCCAGGCATCACCATCTCGGTGCCGGCCGGCAGTTCGATCGAGCCGGTGACGTCGGTGGTGCGGAAGTAGAACTGCGGACGGTAGCCATTGAAGAACGGGGTGTGACGACCACCCTCGTCTTTCGACAGCACGTAGATCTCGGCGCTGAACTTGGTGTGCGGCTTGATCGAGCCGGGCTTGGCCAGAACCTGGCCGCGCTGGACTTCTTCACGCTTGGTGCCGCGCAGCAGCACGCCAACGTTATCGCCTGCCTGACCCTGGTCGAGCAGCTT
>JADFDN010000150.1 GCA_018262815.1 Thiobacillus sp. | reverse complement strand
AAATGCTCGACGACGTGCTGTTCTACGGCGTGCTCGGCGTCATTCTCGGCGGACGGCTCGGCTACGTGCTGTTCTACAAGCCGATGGAATACCTGGCCAATCCGCTCGACATCCTGAAGCTGTGGGAAGGCGGCATGAGCTTCCACGGCGGCTTTCTCGGCGTCATCATCGCGATGGCGCTGTTCGCGCATCGCCACCAGCTGCGCTGGCTCGCGGTCACCGACTTCATCGCCCCGCTGGTGCCGCTGGGGCTGGCCGCCGGACGGCTCGGCAACTTCATCAACGGCGAACTGTGGGGCCGCGCCACCGATCTGCCGTGGGGCATGGTGTTCCCGCAGGCGGCAGACGGGATCGCGCGTCATCCCTCGCAGCTCTACCAGTTCGCCGGCGAAGGCCTGCTGCTGTTCATCATCCTGTGGTGGTATTCGAGCAAGCCGCGCCCGGTCGGCGCCGTCTCCGGCGTGTTCCTGATCGGCTACGGCAGTTTCCGTTTCCTTGCCGAATTCGCCCGCGAACCCGACAGTTTCCTCGGCCTGCTGGGGCTGGGACTCTCGATGGGGCAATGGCTCAGCCTGCCGATGGTCGTCGCCGGCGTCGTCATGCTGCGCTGGGCGATGCGTCAACCCACGCCAGTTCGAGCATGATCGAGCGCCTATGGCGTGCGGGCGGCTGGTTAGGCGTCGCCCTCACCCTCGTGGTTTCACTGATGCCCCCGCCGCTGAACGAAAGCGGCGGCCATGCCGACAAGCTCGTCCACCTGGCCGGCTATGCCGTACTGATGTTCTGGTGGGCGCAACTCGTGATCCAGCGGCGCTGGAGGCTCGTCCTTGCGGTCGTGCTGTTCGGCATCGCCATCGAGGGCCTGCAAGGCCTCACCCCCGACCGCATGCCCGACCCGCTCGATGCGCTCGCCAACACGCTCGGCGTCCTGCTCGGCTGGCTGGCTGCCCGCCTCCTGCCCAACCTGCCCAGACACCTCGCCATGCTTCCCGCATGGCATCGCTGAAGCTATAATTTGGTATCGGCATCGGGGGGGTAGCTCAGCTGGGAGAGCGCCGCGTTCGCAATGCGGAGGTCGGGAGTTCGATCCTCCTCCTCTCCACCACACATCCGACAAAGCGCCTCCGGGTTTTCCGGCGGCGCTTTTTCTTTGCCCCCTTCTTCAGGCCAGCTCGACCCACACCGGCTGATGATCCGATGCCCCGGTCTCGGCATCGATGCCGTGCGCCTTGAGGCGGCAGGCCAGCCCTTCGGTGACGAAGATGAAATCGAAGCATTCGGGGCGGTCGACAAAATCGACTTTGTGTATGCCGACCGTAGGGGCATGGGGTTCGCCAGGGTGCAACACGTCCCAGGCGTCGTGAAAGCCGGGTTCGCCGCCGGGAAACGGCGCCAGGATGCGTGCACGTTCGGGCGCCGCGGCGGGAAAGTTCATATCGCCGCACAACAACGCCTGCGCAGGTCGGGGAAATACCTCGAAGGTACCGCCCTCTTCCTCAGTCAGCGGCGGACGCGCCGACATGCCGCCGGCTTCGGCATGCAGGCGGCGGATGGCGTCGATCTGACTCTCGCGCTGGCGTTGCGAGTAATACTCCAGATGCGTGGTCAGCACCCGCAGCGGGCCGACATCCGATGCCACCACGGCCTCCACCAGCACCCGCTGCATGCTGGGCAGGTCGGGCTCGGCCGGCCACGGCAGCAGATGCCGCCACACCTGGCCGACGGGCAGGCGGGAAAAAATGGCGTTACCGAACCGGCTGCGACCGCCGCGGTCGTCCGGCACGTCGGTCGCGGCGCCATAAAGGACGGTATAGCCGGGCAGGCCGGCGGACAGCTCAGCGACCTGATCCTCGCCGCGGCTGCCGGGCAGGCCGGGGAAGCTGACCGCGACTTCCTGCAGGCAAATGACGTCGAAATCGCCCAGCTGCCGGATGGTCCGCATAATGCGCGCAAGATCGACCCGGCCGTCCATGCCGCGTCCCCATTGAATGTTCCAGCTCAATAGCTTCATGTCGACACCTCCGCCTCCTGTCAGCATAGGCAAGGAATTTCCCGGGCTGGCGGGCCTCTCACTTGGACTGGCCGGCCGCCGTAAACCCTTGCCTCGGCAGGGCCTTGCTGGAGGCAATCATTGCCGCACGTGGCTTGAGGGATTAAAATGCCGCACTTTTCGCTTGAATTTTTTGCGGCTTGCCCCATGGGCAAGCCGCTGTTGCCTGAGCATACGGAACCATGGAACGACAAAGCTGGCTGGACGGGACGCTGTATTCGCCCGATTTCGAACAGGATAGTTGCGGCTTCGGCCTGATTGCGCAGATCGACAATCAGCCCAGCCACACGCTGGTGCAGAACGCGATCGGCTCGCTGGCCTGCATGACGCACCGCGGCGCGATCGCCGCCGACGGCTTGTCGGGCGACGGCTGCGGCCTCCTGTTCAAGAAGCCGGATGCCTTCCTGCGCGCGGTGGCGGCCGAAGCCGGCTTTGCGCTGGGCGGGCTGTATGCCGCCGGCCTGCTGTTCCTGTCGCGCGAGGTTGCGCCGCAGGACCATGCGCGCGCGACGCTGAAAGCGCAGCTGGAAGCGCAGGGTCTGACGGTCGCCGGCTTCCGCCATGTACCGACCGATGCGTCGGTGTGCGGCGAGTCCGCGCTGGCCTCGCTGCCGCACATCGAGCAGGTCTTCGTCAACGCGCCGGCCGGCATGAGCGAGGACGATTTCGAGCGCAAGCTCTACATCGCGCGCCGCCTGGCCGAAAAGGCGCTGGAGCCGACCGACCCGGTGTTCTACCTGCCGACGCTGTCGTGCCGCGTCATCAGCTACAAAGGGCTGGTGATGCCGGAGAACCTGCCGGTGTTCTATCCCGATCTCAACGACGCCCGGTTCGCCTCTGCTCTCGTGGTGTTCCATCAGCGCTTCTCGACCAACACCTGGCCGCAGTGGCGCCTGGCGCAGCCGTTCCGCTATCTCGCTCACAACGGCGAGATCAACACGGTACAGGGCAACCGCAACTGGAGCCGCGCGCGTGAGCAGAAATTCGAAACGCCGCTGATCCCCAACATGGACGACATCCGCCCGATCGTCGGCACCCGGGGCTCGGACTCGATGAGCCTCGACAACATGGTCGAAGGCCTGGTGATGGGCGGCGCGGGGCTGTTCCGCGCTTTGCGCCTGGTGATCCCGCCGGCCTGGCAGAACGTCGAATCGATGGATGCCGACATCCGCGCCTTTTACGAATACAACTCGATGCACATGGAGCCGTGGGACGGCCCCGCCGGCATCGTGCTGACCGACGGTCGCTACGCGGCCTGCACGCTCGACCGCAACGGCCTCCGGCCCGCGCGCTGGGTGCTGACCAAGGACCGCATCCTGACCATCGCGTCCGAAGTCGGCGTGTGGCAGATCGACCCGGCCAACGTCGACCGCAAAGGCCGCGTCAAGCCCGGCCAGATGATCGCTGCCGACCTTGAAACCGGCCGCCTGCTGATGCCGGAA
>JADFDN010000014.1 GCA_018262815.1 Thiobacillus sp. | reverse complement strand
GGACGACGCCGCCGCGCGCGCCTTCTTCGAACGGCATTTCGAGCCTTACCAGGCCACGCAGGAAGACGGCAGCGACGAGGGCATGGTCACCGGCTATTACGAACCTCTGCTGAAAGGCGACCGCGTGCGCACCGAACGCGCGCGTTTTCCGCTTTATGCCGCGCCCGACGATCTCGTCACCGTGGACCTGGCAAGCGTCTATCCCGAGTTGAAAAATCTGCGCCTGCGCGGCAAGCTGGTCGGCAACAAGCTGGTGCCCTACCCGACGCGCAAGGAAATCGACGCGGCGACCAACGGCAACGGCAATGGCCTCGGCAGGGTCAACGGCTTCAAGGGCAAGCCCATCGCCTGGGCGGAAGACCCGGTCGATCTTTTCTTCCTGCAGATCCAGGGATCGGGCCGCATCGAACTGCCCGACGGTTCGCATATGCGGGTCGGCTACGCCGACCAGAACGGCCATCCCTATCAGTCGATCGGCAAGCTGCTGGTCGAGCGCGGCGAGCTGAAACTCGAACAGGCGTCGATGCAGGGAATCAAGGACTGGGGTGCACGGAATCCCGACAAGCTGCCCGAACTGCTCGCATCCAATCCGAGCTACGTGTTCTTCCGCGAATTGCCCAACGGGCTGACCGGTCCGCTCGGCGCGCTCGGCGTGCCGCTCACCGGCGGCCGCTCGATCGCCGTCGACCCGCGTTTCATCCCGCTCGGCGCGCCGGTTTTCCTCGCCACGACCCAGCCCAATTCGCCGGAGCCGCTGAACCGGCTGGTGATGGCGCAGGACACCGGCGGCGCCATCCGCGGCGGCGTGCGCGCTGACTTCTTCTGGGGGTTCGGCGATGCGGCAGGCGAACTCGCAGGCCGCATGAAGCAGCGCGGTCGCATGTGGGTGCTGCTGCCCAGGTCATGGCCCGGCATGACCTCATCAGCCAACGGCAAAAATCCGAAAAACTAGCCGGCCACCGCGTTCCTGCGCGGCGCGTAGGTTTCTACCGCGACAGATTCGCCAGTCCGCAGCCGATTACACGGTCCGAATGTCGTCCGGCCTGGAACGCGTGCCCGGGTCTTCCGCAAACACTGCCCCCTTCCACGACCGCCAGATGGCAGGCCACCCGGCCACCGAGGTTCGCGAACCCTCGCGCCAGAATGCCTTGACCGCCGAAACAAGCTGTCGGCAGGGGAACTCCTCGACGGTCGAGGGGACAGATGCTTACAACTTCTGCTGGACGTCCTTGGCGGTGTCCTGGACTTTTTCGCCGCCCCGTTCGATGTCCTTGCCGGCGCCGGCCACCGTATTGCAACCGGTCAACACGACAAAAAACGATGACATTACAAGTGCGAGTAGCGTTTTCATGGGATCTCCTGATGTTCAGAAATGGGACGAGTCGCAATCCGGCGCTGCCCTTGGATATCGCCAGATCGTGTACGCATCGTAGGACGGGGTTCGCAGCCAGTATGTCGGCTGGCACGGATTGACCTGTCGGAGAATTCCTGCAATAACCTGCCCACAACCCTAGTCGACCGCCATCATGCCGAACGAACCCTCTTCCGCCCCGAGCCGTGCTTCCCCGCAACGGCCCGAGAGCTGGCAGCGCAGCACCCACCTGTTCCTTGCAGCCGGCATGGCGCTCCTGATCGGCATCCTGGTAGCCAGCTACATGCAGGCCTCGTCCGGGCTCGACGCCATGAGGCGATTCGCGATTTCGAGCCAGCACGCCGCGCATCTCGATCAACTCCATCTGTTGTTCCTGGAGCTGCAGTCCGCGACCCGCGGCTATGCGCTCACCCGAAACCCGGCCTATCTCGATCACTATCGGGAGACGGCGGCAGCAATCTACGACAGCCTGCAAATCGTCGAACAGGATTACCAGGACGAATTGCGCCCCGAAGCAAAAGAACTCATCACCAAGGCGCACGTCATGGCGGCCCGCATGGACATCACGATCGCCCGCCTCGAACGCGGAGGGCCGCCTGACAACGAAGCGTTTGAACAGGGGACGCTGGCGATGAATGCGTTCAAACGCCAGCACGACAGCATGAAGAACGAGATGCTGTCGCGAAACATGGACAACATCGGCGATTCGATAGGCAGCTTCGAGAGCGCCCGCTTCACGACGGTATTGCTGACCATCGCATCCCTGCTGCTGCTGGTTGCCGCCATCTCGCAGAAGCAGAAGAAACAGGAACTGCGGGACAAGCTCCAGGAAATGCTCGAAGCCGAAAACGAACGGCTCGAGCGCGAAGTTCGCCATCGCACCGAGGAGCTGACGAATCTCGCAACCTATCTGACCGAAGTACGGGAAACCGAAAAACTCGATCTGGCCCGCGAAATGCACGACGAGCTGGGCGCGCTGCTGACTGCCGCCAAGCTCGATGCCGACTGGATCGAGCGCAGCCTGCCGCCCGACGCACGTTCGCTGATCGCCCAACGCATGGCACGCCTGCGTCAGAGCCTGATCGGCGGGATCACGCTCAAGCGCCGGATCACCAACAATCTGCGGCCGGCGCTGCTCTACGACCTGGGGCTGATCGAAGCGCTCAAGGCGCTGATCGAGGAATTCCGGCAAGGCGAGGAGGCGATCGAAGTCACGACCGAGCTCCCCGAGGCCGAACCCGAACTCTCCGAGGACCTCTCGCTCAGCCTGTTCCGTATCGTTCAGGAAGGTTTGACCAATATCCGGAAATACGCGCGGGCGCGGCACGTCCGCATATCGCTCCGCATGACCCCGGGGAACATCGAGCTATCGATCGAGGACGACGGCGTCGGTTTCGACGTCGATTCGCCGAAAATCGCGCGACACGGGCTTGCGGGAATCAAGCATCGGGTTTTCACCCATGGCGGGAAACTCGCCATACACACTGCGCCGGGAGAAGGCGTCAGACTACAGGCGGTGCTGCCGGCCTGACACGCGAACAGCGCACTTCAGGCCAATCGGTCAGGCCCCGGATTTTTGCTGCGCTGCATCGACCACGTAGTCGATCAGCTGGTTGAGGTGCAGGGACTTGTCAAAAAAGGCATCCATCCCGAAACGTTCGCAGCGCTGTCGCATGGAGGCATGCGCATAGTTGGTCAGCACCGCCTTGCGCGGATTGCCATAGCGACTCGAATCGGTCTGCAGCGCATCCAGCACCCCGATCCCGCTCCCCTGCTTGAGCTCGATATCGATGATGACCAGGTCCACCGGGTTGTCCGCCAGCATCCGCAGTGCCTCGGACTCGCCGTCGGCACAGCCGCAGAACTGCACGCCGTCCAGTTCGCTCAGCATGCCTGAGAGCAATTCCTGTAGAAGGGCAGAATCCTCGATCAAAAAAACTTTCAGCAGTGAGGCATTGTCCGCCATCTGGTATGCCTTGGTCTCCGGGTAGCGAGACTTATTCCGTGATGAGTCCGTGTCGTAATGCATAGGTTGCTAATTCGGCATTGCTCGAGACATTGAGTTTCTCGGTCACGCGCGAACGATACGTGCTGATGGTCTTGACGCTCAGGTGCAGCTGCCCGGCTATGTCCGATACGGATTCGCCGCGCGCCAGACGCAGGAAAACCTGCAGCTCGCGGTCCGACAAGGCCTCGTGCAGCACACCACTGCGTTCACCACTCATTTCATCGGCCAGCAATTCAGCTGTCCGGGCCGACACATAACGGCGTCCGGCAGACACCATGCGAATCGCGCGCAGCAATTCATCGCGCTCGCAATCCTTGCACAGATAGCCGTTCGCGCCATTCTTGATCATGGCGAGCGCATAGCTTTCCTCGGGAAAGCCGCTCAGGATCAACACCTTGATTTCAGGATGGCGCTGGCGCACCGCACGCAGCACATCGACGCCACTCTTGCCCGGCAGGGAAATGTCGAGCAACAGGACGTCGCACTGCGCGGTGCGTAATTTCTCGAGAACCTCGTCGCCATTGGCGGCTTCGAACGCGATGTTGATTCCGGAGTCTTCGCTCAACAGCTCGCGAAAGCCGGTCCGGACGATCTGGTGGTCGTCCACGATGGCTACCTGGATCATGCACCGCTCCTGCTTGTGTACCGGCGTGTCGATTCTAGCATCAGTCTGCTAGCGCCCACGCATCATGTTGACCACGAACGTGGCGATCGCGATCACCAGGAACACGACGAAAAGGATCTTGGCGATACCGGCGGCGCCTGCCGCAAGCCCTGAAAATCCGAGCACTGCGGCGATGATGGCGATGATGAAAAATACGATGGCGTAATGCAACATGAAATTCTCCTTTACAGCTTGGCAGGCCGAACCTGCCTCGCTGGATGTATAGCCTAAACGGGTAAGGCGACGATGCCATCAGCGATCGCTTACATTGATGTAAGACATATCCGACAGCAAACCCATATGGAAATTGTGTCTACTTGACGGCTTTGACCGCGAACACCCCAAGCACGAGGAACAGCAGGAACAGGGCGACGGCAATATAGAAGAGGATCTTGGCGACTGCGGCCGCGCCTGAAGCGATGCCGGTGAATCCGAACACACCGGCGATCAGCGATACGATGAAAAAAACCAGTGCCCACTTAAGCATGACGTCGTCTCCTTGCAGTCGAAGTTGAAGAAGCGCGAGGACTTCCTGTTCAGAACCCCTTTCGCATCGGGCGTGCGGCCCGGCCCGCTGCCATGTGGACAGTGGGTGTAATGCATCATCGCCCAGCGAACCAGACCTATCTGTCGGAGAGTGCCGCGATTCGACTCGGCAACCAGCACGATGGCGTGTAAGCATCCTCCGACTCGCGTGTCGTCGAACCGTGTCAGCGGTCGCCTACACCTACTCAACACATCGGCGGACAGGCGGATGCGCCCTTCTCCCCTACTGCCGCCTGCGCGATCTGCCTAAGCTTGAGTCCGTGCTTGCTCACGCCGGCTCAGTTGTTTTTTCAACAGACTTTCTTAGGAGACCCCCATGGAAACATTCCCGAACGCAAAACCTCAGACCGCAAGCGAGTCTGCCGCAACCGAACATGCGCGTCGCTCTCTCGATGAAGCACGCGCGAGCGCCGAAGACATCGCGGCCCGCGGCAGCGAAGCCATCCGCAGCGGTGCCGCGCGGGCGCGCGAGACCCTGACCCACACCACCGACCAGGCCGCCCAGTACGTTCAGGCACAGCCTTTGAAGTCGCTGATGATGGCTGCTGCTGCCGGTGCCGCCATTGCGCTGCTGGCAGGCGCGCTCGGCCGGCATCACGGGCACCATCACTGATCCCGCGCGACACAGCCCACGCAATGTTGCCGCCGCTTCTTCGCGTTCTGCTCGACGAACCTCGCCTGCTCATCGAGTACGCCAGTGCCTATGCCACCCTGCTGAAGGAGGACGCGGCCTGGTGGCAGGCGCAGCAGCTGCGGCGGTTGCGCTATCGGGTGGTCATGGTCGTCAGCATCATGCTGGCGGTCCTGTTCGCGGGCATCGCACTGATGCTGTTCGCGGTTACCGGCAACGAGCACTGGGTGTTGTGGGCCGTCCCCGCCCTGCCGCTGGCGGTGGCGGTCGTGGCCAGCTGGCAGGCACGGCATGCGATGCCGTCCGTGCCTGCACTTGCGCGCGTGCGTGCGCAGCTTGCGCAGGACATGCGCTTATTTGACATGAGGGAACCGAACGATGAATTCAGAAATTGACGAACGGTCAGCGGATCTCGGGCCCGCGGCTGCGGTGCCCGCCGACGCCGAGAGCCGGCTTGAAATGAATCGCGAAGCGCTGCGCCAGCGACTGGAACAGGAGGAGGGCGATACGCTCACGCGCTTCACCCACCTGGCGGGACCGCTTGCGCGGCAGACTGTCCGCGAGCATCCCTACGCGAGCCTGACCGCCGCCGCACTTGCGGGTGTCTGGCTGGTTCGCAGGAAACCCTGGCAGGCGCTCGGCGGCTCCGTTCTGGCGGGATTGCTGGCGCGACACGCGTTGTCGCTGTCGCTGTCATCCGGCAGCAGATGGCTCACCCGTCTGTCCGCTTCCCGCGGCAAGCCGGGCGAACACCCCGGAGCTTGATTCCAGGAAGCGCCGGAGATGAACAATGCAGAATCCTTCCATGCTCGGGGATGCCTTTCGGGGCTTCCGAATGTCGTCCTCAGGAACGCTCGGATATATGGCGCTGTGCGGAAACATTCTGGTTTCGGCCTGCGCCACGCTGCCGGACACAACCCAGGTCCTGCCCGACAAAGCGCATGCCACACCAGATAAAAAGACACGGCCTCCCGTCGAGTTTGAAACGGCGCGGGGCCCCGTTGCGCCGAGCCGGAATACCGCCATTTTCAACGAACTCAAGAGAGAAGCGGGCCATCTCGATATCCTGCAGAAGCATCTGGCGCTCGAAGAGGCGGTCTACCGCGACAGTCCGCTGGTACTCGGCAACCGTCTTGTCCTGCTTCAGGACGGGCCGGCCACCTACAAGGCCATGTTCGCGGCCATTCGCGGCGCGCGCGATCACATCAACCTGGAGACCTACATTTTCGAAGATGGCGAGATCGGAGACGAGTTCGCCAGGCTACTGCTGGAAAAACAGGCGGCGGGGGTCCAGGTCAACATCATTTATGACAGCGTCGGCTGCATCGACACGCCGAAAGAGTTCTTCGACCGTTTGCGCAACGCAGGCATCCAGACGCTGGAATTCAACCCGATCAATCCGGCCAACGTCAAAAAACCGGAATGGATACTGAACAACCGCGACCACCGGAAACTCCTGGTCGTCGACGGCAAAACCGCATTCCTGGGCGGCATCAACATCAGCGAGTCCTATTCGAGCGGCTCGTTCTCCCATTCTAAAAAAAAGAAGGATGCGGCGGCGGAGGCGGGATGGCGCGACACCCACCTGCAGATCGACGGTCCCGTGGTCGCCGAATTCCAGAAATATTTTCTGGATACCTGGGCCCGGCAGCACGGGCCCTCGCTGGCCAGCAGAAAATATTTTCCCAGGCTGCAGGCGCAAGGCGATGCGATCGTGCGTGCGATCGGCAGCGAATCCGACTCGGAAGACCGCCCGATCTATCGCACCCTGCTTTCGGCCATTGGTCACGCCGAACGCAAGATCTATCTCACCAACGCGTACTTCGTGCCCGACCCTCAGCTTCGCCAGGCGCTGGCCGACGCCGCACGGCGTGGCGTCGACGTGCAGATCATCCTGCCCAGCAAGACGGACTCCTGGGCGGTGTTTCATGCCGGCCGCTCGCACTATGACGAACTGCTGGGCGCAGGGGTCATGCTGTACGAGCGGCGCGACGCGGTGCTGCATTCCAAGACGGCAACGATAGACGGCGTCTGGTCGACCATCGGTTCAACCAATCTGGACTGGCGCAGTTTCCTGCACAACGACGAGCTGAATGCGGTGATCCTCGGCGCGGACTTTGCGCGGCAGATGGAAGCCATGTTCGCCCAGGACCGGGACGCTTCCGACCTCGTCGATCACGAACAGTGGAAGCGCCGTTCCCTGTTCCTGCGGTTACAGGAATGGCTGGCGCGGCGCTTCGAATACTGGCTTTAGCAGGCTGCTTTCTTCACCCCCACCAAAGGAGTGTGCTTATGAAAACGATTATTGTCGGGCGTTACAACCAGCAGGGCGAAGCAGAATACGCCAGCCGGGAATTGTTGCGCGCAGGATTCCCGCTGAGCGAAATGAGCCTGTTCTATGTCAACCCGGAAGGCCAGCATGCCCTTTACCCGCTGGGCGGAGATGAGGACGAGTCACCCGGAACCCACGACGCCAAGTCTGGCGCCATGCGGGGCGCTGCGGGCGGAGTGGGCGCCGGCGCCCTGGTCGGCGTGGCCACGATGCCCGTCTTGGGCCCCGCCGGCCCGCTGCTGGGGGCCGCCGTTGGCGCCTACGCCGGGTCACTGGTCGGTGCGCTGAACAATATGGAAGAAACCGAGCAGAGGGCCGACCCCGTTCGCGAAGGCGACGCACCGGGCGACGTGCATACGCTCAAGTCAGGCTTCGTTCTTGCCGTGGCGGTCGACACCTCCGGGAAACGCGAAGACGCGATCGAGATTCTCGGCGAACGCGCACTGGAGGTGGAAGAAACGGAAGGAACCCTGCAGAACGGGGACTGGGCCGATTTCGATCCGCTTGCTCCGTGCAAGGTGATCCGTTAGGCAGGCCGCGCCGGGATACGACGCTCAACCTCGCCTGCCGCCGTCCGGGCAGTATTCTGTCTGTCCTGCCGCTTCGGACGTTTCCTACATCCGCGCCGGTCAAGGCTGATTTTTATCGGCGTCATCCCGATCTACTGTGAGGTCCTGGCCCCGCGCCGGATTCTCAAGACGCTATTCATTTTCGATCGGATGCCATGATGACGAGTACGCCCCCCCCGCGACCGCCCCTTCCTCTTCAACGCCATGCGCGCGCAGGCAGACTGACCGCGTGGGCCGTGCTGGTCGCGGGCGCGAGCCTGGCGAACCTTGCGCACGCCGACCGCGCCGCCGGCGCCACGATCGCCCGGCAAGGCGCGGGCGGCATTACCGCATGCATGGCATGCCATGGCGCACAAGGCGAAGGCCAGGCCGCGGCCGGTTTCCCCCGCCTGGCCGGGCAAGGACAGGCCTATCTCCTCAAGCAGCTACAGGATTTCGCCAGCGGGCAGCGCAAGAACCCGCAGATGGAACCGATTGCGCGCGCCCTCAGCGCGCAGCAAATGCGCGATCTCAGCGAACACTATGCAAGCCTGCCGGGCTGGAAAGCCGAGGCGAAACCGGCCGCCGCCGCTCAGCCGGCGGGCGGCGCCCGCTTGGCCATGGCAGGAAACTGGGACGCCGGCATCCCCGCCTGCTTCGCCTGCCACGGACCCGACGGAGCGGGCGTTCCTCCCCATTTTCCTGCGCTGACCGGACAGCCGAACGCGTATACCCGGGCGCAATTGAAAGCGTGGCAGGCGGGAACGCGCGGCAACGATCCGCAAGGCCTGATGAAGTCCGTCGCCGACAAGATGTCCGACGCCGAAATCAACGCCATCAGCGAATATCTCGAGACCCCATCGTTTTACGGAAGGAGGGAATGATGTCCAACTGGTTCAGCACATGGTTGGAAAACCAGAAACGCACCCGCTCATTCCATCCTTCGTGGATCCTGCTGGTGGTCGCGGCAACGCTCGTTGTGGCCGGCATCGTCTGGATCCCCGCCGCGCTCGTGTCGAAGGCCGAATACGACCGCCTGCCCAGTGCGGCCCTGCCCGCATCCGACAAGGCTTCGATTCCATCGGACGAGATCCCGGCGGCGGTCGAGCAGCCCGGATTCCCGGCCCGGACAGGCCCGAAGACGATACGCGTCGACTTTTCCCCTCCCGATGTCGATGCCATCCCGGGCGGAAAATTCGGCGAAGCGGTCCGCCTGGGGAGAAACATTTTCAACGACACCCAAACCTATGCGCGCGCTTACGTCGGCAACGCGCTGAACTGTGTCAACTGCCACCTCGATGAAGGCCGCAAGGCCGACTCGGCCCCGCTGTGGGCGGCGTTCGCCATGTTTCCTGCGTATCGCGACAAAAACCAGAAGGTGAACAGTTACGAGGAGCGGCTGGCCGGCTGCTTCCGCTACAGCATGAACGGCAAGGTTCCGCCTCCCGGCAGCAAGGAGCTGGTGGCCTTGATGAGCTACAGCTACTGGATGGCGACCGGGGCGCCGGTCGGCGTCGAACTCAAGGGACGCGGCTACCCGAAACTGGCCGAACCCCGGCAGCCGCCGGATGTGGCGCGCGGAAAGAAAGTGTATGAAGCCAACTGTGCGATTTGCCACGGCGCCGACGGACAGGGAACGCAGGTCAGCGGGCGTTATGTCTTTCCACCCTTGTGGGGCAAGGACTCCTTCAATGGCGGGGCGGGCATGACCCGGGTCGAGACGGCAGCCGGCTTTATCCAGGCCAACATGCCGCTCGGCAAGGGCGGAACCCTGAGCGAGCAGGAAGCATGGGATGTGGCCAAGTACATGAACAGCCACCCGCGCCCCGTCGATCCGCGGCTCGTGAAGTCCTGAGCTCTGCAACTGGATCGACAGCATAAAAGACGGCAGGGCCGACATCATGGCGACAACGCTTCGTACTCTGTGGAAAGGCGCGATCAGCTTCGGGCTGGTACATATTCCGGTTGCGGTCTATCCGGCCACTTCCCAGCAAGGGCTGGATTTCGATTGGCTGGACAAGCGCAGCATGGATCCGGTCGGCTACAAGCGCATCAACAAGCGAACCGGAAAGGAAATCGCCAAGGAAAATATCGTCAAGGGCATCGAATACGAGGAGGGCCAATACGTCGTCCTGTCCTCCGAGGAAATCGAGGCGGCCTACCCCAAAACCACGCAGACGATCGAAATCGAGACCTTCATCTCCGCCGCCGACATTCCCTTTATCTATCTCGACCGGCCCTACTATCTCGCACCCATCAACAAGGGTGCCAAGGTGTATGCCTTGCTGCGGGAAATCCTGCGCAAGAGCGGAAAAGTCGGAATCGCCCGCGTGGTCATCCAGAGCAGGCAGCATCTCGCCGCGCTCATTCCATTCGGCCCTGTGCTGGTGCTGAATCTGTTGCGCTGGGGGGATGAAATCCGCGCGTTCGACTCCCTGACGCTGCCTGCGGAAGGGGTGAAACCCGCCGGACTGACCGACAAGGAAATGAAGGTGGGCGAGCAGCTGGTGGAGGACATGAGCGAGGCATGGAACCCCGAGGCCTCGCGTGATTCGTTCAAGGAGAAGATTCTTCAGCTGGTCGAAGCCAAAGCCCACGCCGGCGAACTGGAATCCATCACCCAGATCGAACCGGCAGAACGCGAGCCGGCAGGCGCCACGATTTACGATCTGACCGAATTGCTGCAGCGCAGCCTCGACAGCAGCAAACAGAACCGGAAGCCGGCATCGCGAACCAAGGCGACCGACCGAAAGGCGAAGGCCGCGACGAAAACGCCCGCCAAGGCGACCGGGAAGCGAAAAGCCGCATGAGCGATGTCGAAATCCGACCCGCTTTCCCTCTACAAGGCCAAACGCGATTTCTCGATCAGCCAGGAACCCGAGAGCGGCGGCCAGGCCAATGAGGCGGCGCGCTCCTACGTGATCCAGAAGCATTGGGCGAAGCGCCTGCACTACGACTTCAGGCTCGAACTGGATGGCAGCATGAAAAGCTGGGCGATCCCGAAAGGGCCCAGCCTCGACCCGCGGGACAAGCGCATGGCCGTCCAGGTCGAGGACCATCCCATCGCCTACAACACGTTCGAAGGCGAAATTCCGCCGAAGCAGTATGGCGCGGGTCGGGTCATCATCTGGGACCGCGGCACCTGGATTCCGCTGGGAGACCCTCATCGGGCTTACCGGAAGGGGAACTTGAAATTCGAGCTGCAGGGCCACAAGCTGCAAGGCAGGTGGGCGCTCATCCGGATGAAGGCGAAGGGGGAAAAAAAGCAGGCCTGGCTTCTCGTCAAGGAGAAGGACGCGCATGCGCGACCCGCCTCGGAATATAGCGTCGTCGACGCCCTGCCCGACAGTGTCGCCCGTTCGAAGCCTCCGCCGGCACCGGAAAAGCGCCGCGCCGCCCGCACGCCTGCTCGCCCTTCGCCGCATCGCGTGCCCGCCGCCGCAGTGAAGGCCAGGCTCCCCGCCTCGCTCTCGCCCCAGCTCGCCACGCTGGCGGACACGCCACCCGGCGATCCCGATGCATGGATCTACGAAATCAAACTGGATGGTTACCGCATGCTGGCCCGCAGCGACGGACGCTCGATTCGTCTGTTCACCCGCAATGGCCACGACTGGAGCCGCAAGTTGAAACCGCTTGTCCGTTCGCTGGAAAAACTGCAGCTTGCACCGGGGTGGCTGGACGGCGAGATCGTGGTTCCGGACGAACAGGGCATCCCCGATTTTCAGGCCCTTCAGAATGCGTTCGACCAGGCCCGCACCGAGAGCATCGTGTATTACCTGTTCGATGTGCCCTACTACGCCGGCTTCGATCTGCGCGCCGTCCCGCTGCTCGAACGCAAGGACTTCCTCGCTTCGCTATTGGGCCAATCCGCGTCCGATGCCATTCGCTACAGCGAAACCCTGGTCGCAGCACCGCGCGACATCCTGGAGTCGGCCTGCCGGATGGGCCTGGAGGGGGTCATTGCCAAGCGCAGCGCATCGGCCTATGCGTCCCGCCGGTCGAACGACTGGCTCAAGCTGAAATGCACGCAGCGCCAGGAATTCGTCATCGGCGGGTATACGGATCCGCGAGGCTCGCGCCACGGGATTGGCTCGCTCCTGCTCGGCGTGCACGACAGCGACGGCGGCCTGGTCTATGCGGGCAATGTCGGAACCGGTTTCGATCGCAAGACCCTGGGCGAGCTCAAGAAGAAGCTCGCCGCCCTTGGTCGAGCCCGCAGCCCGTTTGCAGACCGCACGCCGATGGACGGCAAGGCGCACTGGGTCAGCCCCAGGCTGGTCGCCGAGGTGTCGTTCGGCGAATGGACCAGGACAGGTCGGGTGCGCCACGCGGTTTTCCAGGGGCTTCGGCTCGACAAGCAGGCAAAAGCCGTCGTTCTGGAAACACCGGCTTCCGTTGCGCCCGCGCTTGCGCTGCCGGGCGACATGAAAATCTCCCATCCCGATCGGGTCATCGATCCGACGTCTGGGACCACCAAACTGGAACTGGTCGAGTTCTACCACCGGGTGGGAGCCCTGCTGATGGAACATCTCAAAGGCCGGCCCGTGTCGCTGGTCAGGGCGCCGGAGGGGATCGCCGGGCCGCAGTTTTTCCAGAAGCATCTCGAATCTGCGCAGATGCGGGGCGTCAAGGCACTCGATCCAGAACTGGATCCGGGTCACGCGCCCTTGTTGCAGGTCGTCAGACCCGAAGGCTTGCTCGCCGCTGCACAGTTGAACGTGGTCGAGTTCCATACATGGAACGCGCGCACAACGAATATCGAAAAGCCTGACCGCATGACGTTCGATCTCGACCCCGGGGAAGGCGTGGCATGGCCCCTCGTACAGGAATCCGCGCATCTGCTGCGGGAATTCCTGACCCAGCTCGGATTGGTGTCGTTTATCAAAACCAGCGGCGGCAAAGGGCTGCATATCGTCGTACCGCTCAAGCGCCTGCACGGCTGGGACACCGTAAAAGGCTTCTCCCAGGCGATCGTCCAACATCTGGCCGCCACGCTGCCGCAACGCTTCGCGTCCAGGAGCGGGCCCCGCAATCGAGTGGGGAAGATCTTCATCGATTATTTGCGGAATGGCTTCGGCGCCACCACCGTCGCGGCATGGTCGGTGCGCTCGCGCCCGGGCCTCGGCGTGTCGGTGCCGATCGACTGGTCCGAGCTCGACACGCTCGCCCACTCGGCGCACTGGACGATCGCCAACATCGACTCCCGCCTGGCCACCGGGAATGCCCCGTGGAAAGCCTATCCGGATTCAATCCAGAGCCTGACCGGCGCCATGAAAACACTGGGCTACGCGCCCAGGAAAACATAGGCATTGTCTGACATCAGGTCGCGACGAACTCTCTTGAAGGCCTTGTCCGATAACAGTCAAATAGCTGGACAACCCGAACGCTTGCAGCCCAGGGTTGGATATCCCTGACAGCTTGTCAAACCCAGTATGCGAAAGGACCCACGATGACCACAGCAAAATCCAAACAGAAAGACGCCTGCGATCTGCTCGATGCCGACCACAAGGCCGTCAAGAAGATGTTCAACGAGTTCGAGGAGCTGACCGAGTCCAAGGGCAACACCCGTGAAAAAAAGCGGATGCTGGCCGAGAAAATCTGTCGTGAGTTGACGGTGCATGCGCAGATCGAGGAAGAGATCTTCTATCCCGGCATCCGCAAGGCGATCAAGGACGAACTGATGATGGCCGAAGCCGAGGTCGAGCACATGAGCGCCAAGGACCTGATCGCGCAGATCGAGGAAATGGAACCCGGCGATGCGCGGTTTGACGCCACGGTGATGGTGCTGGGCGAATACATCGACCACCACGTGAAGGAAGAGCGCAACGAGATGTTCCCGAAAGCCCGGGCGACCAGGGTGGATCTGGTGAAGATGCGGGACGAGCTTCAGGCCCGAAAAGAGGAGCTGATGGCCGAGCTCGAACAGATGGCGGCCTGAGCCTCCGCGGCGCTGCACGTGCATCGAGCCGGGAAGGCGGCGCTTTCCCGGCTCGACATGCATGAGGCTGCGCCCCCGAAGGCAGCGCCCTGTCTGTACGCCGCCCTGCAACTCAGGTTTTCCTTCCCTTGGCGTTTCTAGGGATGACGCTGATGCGGCCATCGCCCTCCAGATAGCACGCCTTCACTTCGCCCGCACTGCGCACCCCATGCTCGCGCAATTGCGCCATCAATTCGTCCTCCTGGAGCATTTCCCGTTTCATGTTTTCGCGCAGCAGGCGTCCGTTCCTGATCAGCAGCAGGGGAGCCGGACGAAGCAGGCGCTGCAGCGCGGGCACCCTGAAACTGAGCCAGTCGAGGAAGTAGTCCCAGAAGGCGATCGTCGCGACCAGGATCGCGCCTTCGGTGAGGGAACGATATTCACTAGACATGGCGTTCTGGGCCGCATCGGCGATCAGCACCACCACCAGCAGGTCGGAAATTCCAAGCTGCCCGGCCTCGCGCCGCAATACCCTCAGCAGGAAAAACAGGAACAGGTACACGGCCGTGCCACGCAGGACGACCTCGCCCAGATCCATGGACGGCACGAACAATGCGTCCCAGTCGATCGACGCAGCCATCTCACGCCCGCCCCCGCCTGGGGGAAGACCTCAGTCCACGACCGGCCCGGCAATTCACAGGCTGCGCACCACCCGGTCGCTGCGGTCGCGCAGTTCGCGCATCGACACGTCGAGCTGTTGCTGCGTCAGCGGATGGATGACCACGGCCCAGCGCCCCTGGCGGATGGCACGCCGCACGGTGGTGATGACACGGGCGTGATCGGGACGCGCGGTCAACAGGCCGCCCAGCAGCAGGCCGATCAGGCCGCCGAAGAAGACCATGGCCACCAGACTCATGCCGGGCGTGCTCTTGACCGCGGCGCTGCCCGCCAGGACAAAGCCGAGATACACCAGGACGCCGGCGATCACGCCCGCCCCGCCGGCCACCACATGCGCACGGATCATGGTCCGCCAGATGCCTGTCGACTCCGGCTCCAGCTTGCGGGAAAAGGCGGGGCTGGTGAAGGCGGCGCCGTCGGGCGGGCCGACCAGGTAGACCTGCGGTTCGTCCAGGCCTGCCGACTCTCTCACCTGTCGTGCGACGCTCTCTGCCACGCTCTTGCTGGAGAAGAGCCCGGCCACCTTGGTCAGGGATCGTTCCCCGAATATCAGGCGCTTGATTTTCATAGTCATTCCTTTCCACATTCCAGGTTCGCCATGAGCGGAAGGGTTCCATTCAGGCAGCCTGTTGCTTATTTGGGGCGGGGAGTGCGCAGCGTCGGGGGGGCAGGCTTCCATTGCCCGCCGCGCAATGCGCTCACTGCCTGGGCGACCGCGCGGCCGACGTTGCGGGCCTCCTGCTGAACGGCGTCGTCCTGGTCCAGCGCCTCATGACTGGTGGCATAGGGCGCGTAATACCCGATGTAGCGATCCAGCCGAGACTGCGGCCCGCCGTCGACCAGCCCCATCCAGTCGAGCCAGTCGGAGAGCGCACGGCGCGAGTTTTCCACGCCCGCCACGTCGCCATGCACCATGAGCCCATAGACACGTCCCGCCAGGTGCTTGGGATAATCCCACCCCGCCATTTCCAGGGCCTTGGCCTTGACCGGGTCTTTACCGGAGGTGCGGGTGGGGTCGGGATTGCCGCCGTCGGCGCAGACCAGCCGATCGATCATCAGTTTCAGCGGGCTCGGACTCTGGTACCAGTAAACCGGCGCCACAATGACGACCGCATGAGCGGCCGTCCAGCGCTCGTAGATGTCGGCCATCCAGTCCTGGGTCTGGCCCAGGGCATGGTTGGGATAGCAGGAACACGGCCAGTTGCACAGCGGCATCGCCGTCGACACGCAAGCCTTGCACGGATGGATGCGGCGCCCGTATTCGGACGCCAGCAGGCTGAGGTCGAGCACATCGGTTTGCATCCCTGCCGCCGTGAATACCCCGCGAATCTGGGTGAGCAGCCGGAAGGTCTTCGACATCTCGCCCGGACAGGTGCCGTCGTTGCGGGCGGCGCCGCAGATCAGCAGGACGCGTGTCGGGGTTTCGGACCGATGCCATGCCTCCTGTGCCCGGGCCAGACGCTGTCGCGTATCCAGCCATTCGGTCGACAACTCGAAATCGGGATCGGCAAACCCTGCGCCCGCCGGCCGCGTGAGCGGAGACTTGCGGCCCTCGCTGTAGGCCTGCCAGGCGATGTCTTCGATCTGCGCGATGGCATCCGACGCGGACTCGAACAGGGGATCGACGAACGACAGGCGAAATCGTTTTCCGAATTCCTCGCGCGTCAGCATCACGGGCGCCTGGCCGGTGCGGACTTCTGTCATGGTCGCTCCAACGGTCGTGCGAGGGCGGCATGGATCAGATCCGGACCATGACCCGCACGAAGCAAGCCGGCCTCAGGGCCGGCGAGGACCCGCAGCCCGCTCATGCGGGCCACGTGTCTGCAGTTTTTAATGGAACCAGTCGTCTCTGGCGTTGCTTTGCCAATCGTTGATCTGCTTCTCGGCATCGTCCCTGGACAGGCCATAGCGTTCCTGGATTTTGCCGGTGAGCTGTTCGCGGCGACCGTTGATCACGTCGAAATCGTCGTCGGTCAGCTTGCCCCATTGCTCCTTCATCTTGCCTTTGGCCTGCTTCCAGTTGCCTTCGATGATGTCCCAGTTCATGTTTCTCTCCTTTTCAACAAGTTGCGGACTACAGAAAAAACGCACACCGGACGGGTCGCCCGGTTCGCGCGATGATTACGGGCGGACGACGATGTCGTTCTTGACGGCTTTCACGTGAGGCACCTGGCGGGCGATCGATTCGGCCGTACTCCGCTCGCTTTGGCTCTTGGCAAAACCGGACAGCTGGACGGTGCCATGGAGCGTTTCAACGTTGATCGCCATCGCGCTGACGACCGGGCTTTCAGCAAACCGGGCCTTCACCTGCGTCGTGATGGCGGTATCGTCGACTGCCTGACCGACCGTGGATTGCTCGCGCATGACGGTGCAACCGCCCATGGCCAGCAGGCTTGCCGTAAGGAGGCTCACGCCGAAAAGATGGGATGTCTTCATTTGGATTCCTTTTCTGATTGAACTTCGGTTGAACTACGGGATGAATGTCTGCTTAGCGCGGTGACAACGAGTTGCGCCGACGCCCGATCTTCCATCCGATCAGGCCCAGGCCGGCGAGCATCGTGGCGTAGGTATGCGCCTCGGGAACCGGAGAAATCGCGGCCAGGGTAGGCGTCAAGCCGACGAATTTCTTGTCGACGAATGCGAGCGACGACGCGCCCGTCGTCGAAGTCAGCAGCAGGTTCTGCACCGTCACATTGACCGTCTGCGTGCCGTTCCATGCGCTGAGGTCGATCTCGGCGCCCGCATCCCAGTTGGTCGTGGGCAGCCCGGTCTGATCGAGCGGAGCGCTGCTCTGGATGCTGGCAGTCATGTCGGCCAGGGGGTTGGCCACATCGCGCACCCGGATCTGGCCCGTGACGTCGGCCGTGCTGGACGCGCCGAGCAGCAGGTAGTCGCCCTGCTCGGAGAGCGCCATGTTGGAGAACGACCAGCCGTCGTGCGCACTCACTTCGATGTTCATCGTGCTCTTGGTCAGCGCGAATCCGGCGCCATTGAGCGACTCGGCCTGGAAGGCGACCGGGGTGAAATACAGCGTGTCGCCGGACAGGCTGGCGGGCCCGAACAGCCCCAGCAGGGCATCGTCGAAGGTGTAATCGACGGTGTCGCCACTCAGGGTGACCGGGACGGCGAGTGCTGCGCCGGAGAAAGCCTGGCTCAGTAAAAAGACGCCTGCTGCCAATTTGTAGACGCGTTTCATGTAGTGCTCCTCTTTCATTGTCATGGGCTTGAAACCAGGCCCTGGAATCAACCGAGCGGCTTACGGCCGAGACCAGCCGGAAACCCACTCGCCTTATGGATGCTCGACTGGAAACCCGGCTCCCGCTGTCCAGGAACCCGCCATGTCTCTGCACGTGGGTCCCTGATGAGTCACGCAGCAGCCATGCACCCACTGTAAGGAATGCGGATCGGCGCTTGTATAAGCAAGCTGCGCTTCCGTGTGTAGGATTTGATGAAGCCGGATGTGGGCTAAGGACTGATGTGGAAATCGGGCGTGCTGCAGGTCGCGCGGCCCGGCAGCGCAGGAGCCGTCCGGTGCGGGGTCAGTCGCCCATGAACTCGCCGACGGGCTTGAACTCTTCGACGCGGTCGCACACCGACTTGATTCCCATCATGATCGGCATGCCGAGCAGAAGTCCCCACGCCCCCCACAACCATCCCCAGAACAGGATGCCGGCGAACACCACCACCGCATTCATGCGGCCCGCCCGTCCGATGAGCCAGGGGGCGAGCAAATAGCCCTCCAAGCTGTTGATGATCAGCGAAAGTGCGCCCACCGTGAGCGCCATGCCGGCGCTCCCGAATTGCAGAAAGGCCACCAATGCCGATCCGACGGTGACGATGATCGCGCCCAGATAGGGGACGAGATTGAGCACGGCCGCCGCCACGCCCCATACGGCAGCGTTCTCCAGACCGATCCAGAGGAACGCAAGCCAGGTGGCGACCCCCACGATCACGCTGGTCAGCGCCTGGACCAGCAGATAGTGCTGAATCTGGGTGCTGATTTCGTTCAGCATCTGCACGGTTATTTTTTTCTTGCTGAGGGTCGGACCGGACAGTCTGACCAGCTTGCGCCGGAACGTATCGCCCGACAGCATCAGGAAATAGGCAAGGAAGAGAACCATCACCGCAAGGCTGACGAAGGACAGCGCCCCGATCGTGCCATCCCACAGGTAGTCGCGGATATTGAATTTGGGTTCCTCGATGCGGACGCGCGTCACGCCGCGCGGCACCGGCTCCGGAACGACAGCCGTCTCGCTCGCCGCATGTTCGATCTGGGCTGCGGCCTTCTGCACATTCTCGATGGCGCCTTTGGAGTCCCCCCATTCCTTGCGCAGGGTCTGGCGGAACTTCTGGGCGGCGTCGGGCAGGGTTTGAATCATGCTGACGGTTTCGTCCTGCAGCGAATACGCCAGCGAACCCACGCCACCCACGATCAGCAGCAGCACGGACGCGGCCCCGATCGCGCGCGGGATGTGCCACCTGGCCATCTGGTTGACCAGCGGCGACAGCGCATAGCTCAGGATCACGCCCAGCATCAGCGGAATGAACACCGTCTGCGCCCAGTCCAAGATGAAAATGACCGCGAACACGGTCAGCAAAATCAGCGGGACGCTGTGGGCCTCGGTCGGGATTCGCGCTACGGCGGGCGCATCATGATCGACGGGATTCTCCCCATCCCGACCAGGACTGGCCGTCCCTTCGCTCCCGTTTTTCATGCATCGCCTCCGCTGTGAATGAGTCCAGGCATATCGAACACGGGCTGGCAGACCCTGTATTGCCTCTTCCCCAGGAGGCGGTCAGTCAGCCCAGGCACAGATCAGGCCCGCGCGTCCGTTTCGGCGATCAGTCGCCTGCATTCGCTGTCCGATCCGGTACGGGTTTCGATCAGCGGGATGAGACCCAACGCCGGATTGACTGCCCCCAGCGCCATCGCAGCCAGACCGCGTACCGCCAGCTTGCCCTTGTCCAGGCTCACCTCCGGGCGGGACAACCGTCCCTCGACATGAATGGGGGTGCGCAGCGCCACCAGGCTCAGTTTCTTCGACCTGGGCACGATACGGAGGTCGAGTTTTTCCTGCTCGAGGTCGATGTGGCCGCTGCCATCGATGCGGACGATATCGGTGTCGAGTATCAGGGTATTCGCCTGCATGACTCCGTCCTTCACGCCGAAATCCGCGATGCCGCAGCGGATGCGGATGGCCTCGTCGCCGGTGAGCTTGAGCTGCAGCATTTCGAGCAGGTGCAGGCTGACCGTCTCCATCATCAGCTTGCTGATGATGCCGCCCTCCGCCACCATGGCGAGGTGGCCGTCGGCACGCCCCAGCATGGCGGCGACCGTGTCGCCCTCGCCTGCCAGCTCGATGTCGCCATTGAACTCGCCGACGCTGGTCTTGTTGAGGTCGACGGTGGGGAAAAGCCGGGAAATTTTCATGCTGCGTGCCTTCAGGTCGACCGCCGCCCTGATCGGGGTCTGGCGCCCGTCCAGCTTCACCTTTCCGGCCAGCGTGCCGCCGGCGACGTCGAACTTCAGCGGATCCAGCCGCAACACCGCATCGTTCAGACGCAAGCGCGTGGACAGATGGTCGATGGGCAGCGCATCGGGACGCGAGATCGACTGGGCATTCAGCGTCACATCGGCGTCCATCCGCGGCCAGCGTTGGGTACGAAACGCGACGGTCGGCAGCACGCGATCCGGGGTCGAGTCATCCTGCGTCTCCGCTTGCCCGGTGTCGCGGGTGCCGACCAGCGGACCGAGATCGGAAAAATGCAGTCGGCGGGAATTCAGCTGCGCCGCGAGAAAAGGCCGCCTGGTGCCGGTATCGACTTGCAGCGTGCCGGCAATGTCGCTTCTGCCAATCCGGCCCTGGAATTTTTCGTAGCGCCACAGCGACCCGGCGCGCGCGAGGCGACCTTGCGTCGCATAGGGCGGCGTATCGGGAAAGACGACCCCCAATACCGGATAGAGTTGGGCGAGGCTGCCTCCGCGCAAGGCAATCTGCAGGTCGACAGCAGACAGCCTGAGCAGGTCGGTCACCTGGCCGTTCGCACGCACCGCCGTCGGTCCGATGCGGCCGGCGACGCGCAGGCGGTAGGGCTTTTCGACGTCGCGCAGCGCCAGCACGCTCTCGCCCGTGCCCGCTGCCGCCAGCGGCTGGCCCTTGTAGCGCCCCTCGACCCGGAACTTCAACGGTAGGGCTGTCTGGCTCGCCGCTGTGCGAGGCGTCCACACCCCGGCGATCAGCTGGGTCTGCGACGCCGGATCGCGATATGCAATCCGGCCATCACTGACCGCCAGGCGCCGGATGACGACACGCGCCTTGTCGTTGCGCTGCTGCCTGTCCAGCAGCCAGTTTTTCCTGCCGTCCCGGCTTTTTTCCAGATTGATCCCGGCACGATCGAGCTCAACCGCGTCCAAAGTCAGGCTGCGGCGGAACAGCGGCGGGATCGCCACACCGAGCGTCACATCCCTCGCCTCGACCATGTTTTTTTCCCGCGCCCATGCAGGGTTGGAGAAGGTCACGTCCGACGCATGAACGCGCACGGTCGGCCAACCGAGATCGACTATCAGGTCGCCGCCGATGGTCAGCTCGCGGCCCGTCCTGTCGCCCACCGTCCGGGCAAGCGGTCCCCGCAGCGCATTCCAGTTCGGCAGACTGGCGAGGACCACGCCGAGAATGGCTACGAGCGCCAGCGCGATCGCGAGCCATTTCAACGGGCGGGGCAACATGGGAGGGGCGCGCATGATTCGGCAGGACCGCAGCAGGCATCATGCGCGGGCGGGCTCAGAAGGACGTTCCGAAGCCCTTGTCCGTATCCAGCCGCAGCGAAGGCAGGCCGGCGAGCTCATGGATCGGCACCAGCACGCCGCGCGTCCCGGGAACTGCATCGAACAGCATGTAAAGATACTTGCTGCCGCCCTTGAATTCGTATGCCTCTTCGAGGAAGCGCATATGCTCGTGCGCGGCCAGGCAGTCGCGCGCCTTGCAATCCTGCTTGTAGTGCTCGATCAGGGAATGAATCACGTTCATGTGCTCGTCGGTGACGGCGAAATTCATCGCGGCTGCATTTTTCCTGACCGTTTCTTCCACCTCTTCGCGCGTCAGATATCTGACTGCGTCATAAATCGGGATTTCGCCGTCGTGGATGACGCTTTCACTGTTGTTCATGTTGGTTCCTTGCATAGTGGTTGGACACATTGATGAAGGGAAAACCCGTCAGGCAAGATTGCCTGCCGCGAAATCCCAGTTGATCAGATCCTCGATCACGCCCGCGACATAATCCTTGCGCCGGTTCTGATAATCGAGGTAGTAGGCGTGCTCCCACACGTCGATCGCCAGCAGGGGAGTCAGGCCGCGGGTCAACGGGTTGTCCGCATCGCTGGTTCTGACGACGCTGATTTTTCTGCCGTCGAGAACCAGCCAGGCCCAACCCGTGCCGAACTGGCTCATGGCCGCCTCCGTCAATGCCTGCTTGCAGGCCTGCACGCTGCCGTAGGACGCCTCGATCATGCGCTTCAGCATGGCCGGCGGCTCTCCCCCGCCCCGAGGGCTCAGGCTGTCCCAGTAAAACGCGTGGTTCCAGGCTTGGGCCGCATTGTTGAATATCACGTCCTTGTCCGGCCTGCCGGCGGTGGTCAGGATCAAGGCCTTGAGCGACATGGCCTGGAACTCGGTGTCGTCGATCGCCTTGTTCAGCGCGTCGATATACCCCTGGTGATGCTTCTCGTAATGAAAGCGAAGCGTTTTTTCGGAAATGACCGGGCTCAGCGCTTCCGTCGAATAGGGCAATACCGGAAGCTCGTAGGGAAACGCCATGGTCGCCAGTATGGCCGTGGCGACGCCGGCGGGTTCCGGCGAAAAATCCCGTTGCAGCGGCTGCATAGCGGGTGAGGGATTCATATAGGGTCTCCGTATGAAAAAGCTGCGTGCCTGTTCACGCCTCGATGGTTTCGGCACGCGCCCAGAACCGGCCGTTCTTCGCGGCCTCGAAGTAGGCGGCCGTGTCCTGGCTGGTTTCCACCTCGACGACGCCGTCGTCGATATCGATTCCGGCAGCATCCAGCAAAGGCATCGAAGCCGCGGTGAAACCGATGATCTTCAGGTGGGCGAAGGCATCGCGAATGAAATTCAAAGCGGCCGCCTTCTGCTTGAGGACGTCGGCCCCCTCGGCAGAGACCGCCACCACGACGGTATCGAAGAACACCGAGGGGGCGCCGTCGATCGCATGATGGGGATTGATCGCAATGTGACTGTTCGATTTGACTTCGCCGATATGCGGGCCGATCAGTTCGAGGGCTGCGCCCTCGGCTTCCGCGGACGCCTGCAACTGATCGACGATGGCCAGCTGGTAGCCTTCGCTGACCAGCACGCCGATCTTGCGGCCTTCGAGCGTGGGCTGGGCCTTCGCCAGCAGGCTCAGGGGCGGAGAAGGCTCCATGTCGATCGGCTCGACGGCCGGAGGAATGTTGTACGCCTGGCCCTGCATGCCGAGTGCTTCCTCGACGCGGTCGCAGAGCTCGGCATCCACGTTCTTGATGTGGCCGAGCACCCGGCAGCGCACTTCGGGCGTTTCCACCTTGCCGAGCTCGAACGCGAACGCCTTGACGATATGGTCCTGTTCCGGGGCGGTCATCGACCGATAGAACAGGCGCGCCTGGCTGTAGTGATCCATGAAGGTTTCCGAGCGGACCCGCACCTTGTCGCCGCTCTGCGTGGCGGGATGGGTGACGAAGCCGGCGGAGGGGTTTTCCCGCACCGAGGCAGGGTCGAGCGAGTTCGGTTCGTAGTTCACCCGCCCGGCCGGAACCTCCATCTGCATCAGCGCGTCGCGCTGAAAATTGTGCATCGGGCAGCGCGGCCGGTTGATCGGCAACTGATGGAAGTTGGGCCCGCCGAGACGCGACAGCTGCGTGTCGGTGTAGGAGAACAGCCGTCCCTGCAGCAAGGGATCGTCGCTGAAATCGATCCCCGGCACCACGTGCCCGGGATGGAATGCGACCTGTTCGGTTTCGGCAAAGAAGTTGTCCGGGTTGCGGTTCAGCACCATTCGTCCGATCGGCCGCAAGGGCACCATTTCCTCCGGGATCAGCTTGGTCGGATCCAGCACGTCGAATGGAAACGAGTCGGCCGTGGCCTGATCGAAGGCCTGGATCGACAATTCCCATTCCGGAAAGTCCCCGCGTTCGATCGCCTGGAACAGGTCGCGCCGGTGAAAATCCGGGTCAGCCCCGCTGATCTTGACCGCCTCGTCCCACAGCACCGAGGCGCTGCCGATCCGCGGCCGCCAGTGGAACTTCACGAACGTCGACTCGCCCTCGGCATTGACCAGGCGGAAGGTGTGGACGCCGAACCCCTCCATCATGCGCAACGAGCGCGGGATCGCCCGGTCGGACATCGCCCACAGAATCATGTGCCAGCTTTCCGGCATCAGCGACACGAAATCCCAGAAGGTGTCGTGGGCCGTCGCCGCCTGCGGGTAGCCGCGGTCGGGTTCCATCTTGACGGCATGGACGAGATCGGGGAACTTGATCGCGTCCTGGATGAAAAATACCGGAATGTTGTTGCCGACCAGGTCGAACGTGCCTTCCTGCGTGTAGAACTTGACGGCGAATCCGCGCACGTCGCGGGGCAGATCGACCGAACCGGCGCCGCCCGCCACCGTTGAAAAGCGGGCGAACACCGGCGTCTGGATGCCGGGATCGCACAGGAATGCCGCACGGGTGAGATCGCTCAGGTCGCCGTACGCTTCAAAATAGCCATGCGCACCCGAACCGCGCGCATGCACGATGCGTTCGGGAATGCGCTCGTGATCGAAATGGGTAATCTTTTCCCGCAGGATGAAATCCTCGAGCAGCGTCGGCCCGCGCTCGCCGCTGCGGAGCGAGTTCTGGTTGTCGGAGATCACGACTCCCTGATTTGTCGTGAGCGAGCTGTCCCGCTCCTCCGCCGTCTGGTGAAGCTCGCCCGCATTGCCTGCGTGGAATGAGCCTTCCGTTGCCCGGGACGATTTTTTCTTCTGCTTAGCCATGGATTGTTTCTCCTTGCATGACATGCCAAAACATCGTGCCGTCATCACAAGCGATCGATGTTCCGTAGACGGCTTCTGAGGACACCGTCAGGGGACCGGCCTCCTTCCCGGGGACAACCGGGACGGACGGCCGTCGTTCAACGCCAGCGCGATTACTGGCGGTATTTCATTTTTGCGTCGTTGATGCAGGTGTCCTTGGCATTGCCGGACAGCGCGTCGCATTTCTCTTTCGCGGCCTTGTACTCAGCCTTCAGCTGCTCGTCGGTGGCCTCCGCCTGCTCCATGCCCGTCTTTTTGTCGACCTTGGCCTGGGATTTGGCCTTGACGTATTCCGCCTTGGCGTCTTTCATGCAGATGTCCTTTGCATTGCCGGCCATGTTCTTGCAGTTTTCCTTGGCTGCCTCGTAGTTCTGCTTCGCCATATCCTTGGTGGCGTCGTAGCGCGCATCGGCGCGGTCTTCCATCGCATCTTTGACGTCTGCGGCATAGGTCGGGCCCATCACTGCGAGACCCAGTGCAAACAACAGGGCTGAACGAAGTTTCATTTGCTGCTCCTTGATATTGGATAAGGGGGACCGGATTAAAAATCACGGCTTACGCTGACGGAATCAGCATGGGCGTAATTTAGCGACCCGACTTCGCAGCCGATATCCGCGGCCACTGAGAAACGTGTAGGCCTCGAGGACAGAATCTGTAGGCCGATGCTGACGCGCCGGGCCGCGCCACGCGGGAGCCCCCGCATCGCGGGAAAACAGGGCCATGGCCGGGTTGCGCGCCGCTGCAGCCGGGATGGGATTTATCGGGAAATCGGCAGCGCCACTGCCCAGGCGATCGCCCCTTGAGCTTCGCCGATGGCACCGGCACGCCGGGCCGCGCGGCGCCTCGTCTCTACACAACGAAGCGCCCCTGCATTTGCTGTTGTCCTACAAGGCATCGCGCATTTCGCCTATACGTCCGCGCCCTTGCCGCAGATAAATTCGTATCTGCCACGCTGCCAGCACCTGTGGAACCGGACCGGCAGCCGTTGCACTCGTGAAGCAGCATCGACTCAACCCGTACTTTCATTTCAATCGCAAGGAGAACTCCATGAAACCCGTATCCCGTAACGGTATTGCCGCAATCACGCTTGTTTCCAGCCTGGCCCTGCTTGCCACCGGCTGCGACCGCACACCGGAGGAAGAAGACAGGACTGCCGGCGAGACCATCGACCAGACCACGGCGGATGCCCGGACTGAGGCCGACCGGATGGGCGATACGCTGGAAAGCAAGGCCGACCAGGCGGGGCAGGCCATCGACGACGCCACCATCACCGCCTCGGTCAAAGGCAAGTACCTGGTGGACGACACGCTCAAAGGCTTGCAGATTTCGGTCGACACCGATCAGGGCGTGGTGATGCTGACCGGCTCGGTGCAGAACGAAGCCGCGAAGGAACTCGCCACGCAGATTGCCCAGGGCGTAGAGGGCGTCGTACGCGTGGACAACCAGCTTACGATCCAGTAAGACCTGTGGCGCGTTCGGGCTGCAGGGCCGGATAAAGTCCCCGGTATTTCGCTACCCGCAGTCCCGCGCGGCTACTTTTTCCCCGAGGGCGGCGTCGCATGGACCAGCCTGGGCTTGTCCACTGCAGGGCGGCTGATTTGTTGCCTCCCCGCCGGCCGCACCTGTTTTCTCATGCGAGGCAAGGCAAGCGGCTGACCCGTCTTTGCCGACTGGTAGAGGGCATTGACGATACGCACGTCGATCCGCCCTTCCTGTCCGGAAGGCTCCGGCTCGCGGTCGTTAAGGATGCAGTCCGAAAAATAGAGCAACTGTGGTGCGAACTGGTCGCGCTGAGGAAAGACGCGTTCGCGCGATTTTCCGTCGATCGTCACCACGTGCTTCAAATCCTCGGAGTAGCCGTAGGCCGGCGCGACGCGCAGCGAACCGCGGGTTCCCACGATCTCATACGCGGAGGCTTTGGCCGCGCCGAAACTGCAGGTGAAGGTCGCGAGCCGATCGCCCGGAAAGCGCATGACGACGCTGGCCATTTCCTCGACTTCCCGGAAACGGCGCTCGCCGTTGCTGGCGGTCACGGCAAACACCTCGGTCGGCTCGTCCCGGAAAAGATAACGCGCGGCATTGATGCAATAGACGCCGATATCGTAGAGGACGCCCCCCCCCGTTTCCTGATGCAGGCGGATATTGTCGGTGTCATTCACCTGCATGGTGAACGTCGAATTGAATATCCGCGGCTCGCCCAGCTTGCCGGATTGCACGATCTCGACGGCCGTCAGGTTGGCCTTCTCGAAATGCAGCCGGTAGGCGATCATCAATTTCACCCGCTGCTTTTTGCACGCCCGCAGCATCTGCTCGCACTCGGCTTCGGTGACCGCCATCGGCTTTTCGCACAGGACATGAACGCCGGCGCGCGCGGCACGCAGGGTATAGTCGAGATGCATATGGTTGGGCAAGGCGATGTAGACCGCATCGACCTCGCCGCTGGCCATCAATGCATCGTATTCGTCATAGCCGGCAATGCGTTCGACTCCATAGTCTCTGGAAAGCTTTTTCAGCTTGATCGGATCATCCGAAATCAGCGCAACGAGTTCTGAATTCTTCCGGGCATGGGCAAACGCGGGCAAGACCGCCCCCTGGGCGATGTAGCCCTGACCGATGACGGCATAGCGGATTTTCCGCCTGCCCCCGGCCCGGCGCGCGGAAGCTGCCGTCTGGTTCTTGCGACGCGGGGCGGGGTTTTTCGGGGCATCCATGTTCAATCTCCCTGGTTTCATCAAACAGCGGGCCAGCCCTTCAGGCTGACGAACCCGCCCTCTTCCTGTTCGCCGCGTTGCGCGCGCGTGTCCGGGCAGCCTTTTTGGCCGAGGCGCTCCGCTCCGCCGCCGTGCGCGAGGCCGCGGCCGCGCCGCCCGCCTTGCCGCCTTTTTTGGCGGGCGCCGTGGTCACCTCCTTGCCCCGGCCCGAACCGCTTTTCTTGCCGCCTCCCGTCATCTTGTTGACGGTGGCCCAGGCGCGCGCCTCGGCTTCTTCCTCGGGCACGCCGCGATCGATATAGCCTTCCTCGATGTGTTGCGCCTGACGTTTCTGCTTGTCCGTGTAGGCCGATTTGTCTCCTCTGGGCATGATCGATTCCTCCTTTCCGTCATCCGATTCCGTTCAGCGTGGCGATCCGGCCGGCTGCCCGTTTTCAGCCGCAGAGGCATTCGGGCTGCGTGCTCCGCTGGCGCGATCGGTCACGCCGGGAAGCGGCCGGGTCGGACGCGGAAACTTCCCCTGCAGCACGTTCACGCCGCTTTGGGGTCTGGCCAGCGGCACCAGGTCGGCCCGCTTGCTGCGGGACTCGGCGCTGTCGATGCCGATCGCCCGGTCGCGCCCCTCGACCAGGCCCGGCGCGGCTTCGCCGTCACGATTGAACGACCATGCCAAGCCGGGGTCGCCGTACGGCAGGGGATCGCCCTTCATGTTCGGAACGCCCGTTTTCCACACGTGCCAGGTCTTGCCGTAACTGTTGACCTTGCCCTTCATCAGGGCTTTTTCGGCCACGTCGGGCAGACCGGGGGCGACCAGCTGCCCGGACAGGATCTCGTAGTTGTGCGGATGCCAGTATTGCCGTTCCTCTGCCGGGAGCTGATCGAACAGCTTCTCGGAAATGATGTACTCGATGCCGTTGAGGTTGGCATCGCGCGTATTGCCGTCGAAGATCACGCACTGCGCGAAATCCTCGTTCACCTGACTGCAGAAATGGTGGGCGACCATCTGGTGCGCCGGATCGTCCTTCATCGCGTGGAAGCCGTTCAGATAGACATTCATCGGTTCGAGCGGATCGGCGCTCTGCAGAACGGCGGCTCCGGCCTTGAGCACGGAGGTTTTCGGCGACGCCTTGGCACCCGGCGGATGCGTCAACGGTGCCACATCCGCAGCCGCCAGGTGAAGCGGCAGCGCCATCGCGGCCAGCGTCAAGATTACGTTTCGCATGACATCCTCCTGAAGGTCGGCATTGCCCGCGTTCCAGGCAATGCCCTATGCGGCACGGCCGGAACAGGCCAACGACCTCAAAGCTGGCGCATGAAAGCCACCAGATCCTGTTTCTCCGTCGCGGTCAGCTTGGTTTCGAGCACCAGGTTGAAAAACTCCACCGTGTCCTCCAGCGTCAGCAGCCGGCCGTCGTGCAGATAGGGCGGGGAGTCCTTGATGCCGCGCAGCGTGAAGGTCTTGATCGGGCCGTCCATGTTGGCCATGCGTCCGTTCACCATCTGCGGCTTGAAGAAGCGCTCGGTCCTGAGGTTGTGCATCAGGTTGTCGGTGTAGTAGGGCGCCGTATGGCAGCTCGCGCATTTCGCCTTGCCGAAGAACAGCTCCTGGCCGCGCATCTCGGACGCCGTCGCCTTGCGCGGATCGAGCTTGCCGTCGATCCCAAGCTTGGGCGCCGGCGGGAAGTCCAGGATCTCCTGGAATTCGGCCATCGCATGGACCTGGCTGCCGCGCTCGAGGGGGTTGGCGCCCTTCTTGGTCGCGATCACCGGATCGCCGTCGAAATAGGCGGCGCGCTGTTCGAACTCGGTGAAATCCTCGACCGTCTTCAATGCGCGCTGTGAGCCGAACAGGCGCTGGACGTTCACGCCACGCAGCGACGGCGTATCGATGCGGTGGCGGAATTCCTGCGGCCGGATGTCGCCTACCAGATGGGTCGAGGCGTTCGAGTGGCCGTTGGCGTGGCAATCGAAGCAGGTCACGCCGCGGCTCGGGCGCTCCGAGCGGCGATCCTCGGTCTGGTTGAACTGCTGCTGCGGGAAAGGCGTCACCAGCAGCCGCACCCCTTCGATCTGCTTGGGATTGAGGACGCCGTTGAACAGTTCGTAGAAGTTGTCGATCGTCACCAGCTTGCCTTTCGACACGTCCCCCAGGTCGGGCCGGGTGGTCAGAAAGATCGGCGCAGGAAACTCCGGCAGGAAATGATCGGGCAGATCGAAATCGAGATCGAAGCGGGTGAGGTCGCGGCCTTCCTGCTTCCTGATTTCCTTGATGTGAAACTCGGGAAACACCATGCCGCCCTCGGCGTGCTTGGGATGCGGCAAAGGCAGGAACGCCGGCGGAAAGAGCCCCTTGTCGCGTATCTCCTCGGGGTTCATCTGCGCGAGCTCTTCCCAACTTGCACCCTTGGGCAACCGGGCGCGCACGCCCTGCTGCACGGGCTTTCCGCCGGACATCGTGACACCCTGCGCGGGCTTGTTGGACAAGTCGTAGCGCGCTTCGAGCAGATCCTTCTGGCGTCGCAGGGCGGCCGGCTTTTCGCCTTTCAGGCGCGCCATCACGGCGGCGAACTCCTCCTTGATCACGACCGGCATATAGCTGGATTTCTTTTCCTCGGCTGCCGTTGCAACCGTCACCGCGCTCGCCATCGCAGCCAGCGCCAGCGTCACGCCCCCTGCAATTTTTCCTGCCGTTTTGCGTTTCATTTCAAGACCTCCTCGGTGGATTCGTCCGTGTCGCCCATGAAAAAACCGCAAGCCTGAGCTTACGGTTCATGTGTTCTTCCTTGCCCCCTGCGCCCTCCCCGCTAGCGGACATCGCCCTGCGGTACGGCGGGCAGACAGTAGATCAGGGCGCTGTAAGGGCCGATCGCCAGGCTGCCTCGCGCAGCCAGCCCATCCATGGGGTCGCCCTGCGCCATCACGTCGGCACTCGGATAATTGCCGAAGTCGGTGCTGTACGAACTGGCGTCGCTGTTGAAGCGTAGACGCCAGTGTCCCGCGACCGGCATGCCGATCTCGTAGTGTTCCCAGGCCTGATGGCCGAAATTGAGCACCACGACGACGTCGTCGCCGGGACCGTGCTGGTCCCAGCGCTGGAACGCCAGCACGTTGTCGTGATCGTTGACATGAAAGATGTTGAGGAACTGGCCGCACAGTCCGCGGGTTTCGCCGGTGCGGTTGAGACGCAGCGCAACCAGATCGCGGTACAGGCGCACGATGCCGCGGTAAGTATCGTTGTTGTCCCAGTCGAGCGGCACGTCGTCGCGGAACCATTCGCCCTGCAGGAATTCCTGTCCCTGGAACAGCATCGGGATTCCCGGTGCGGTGAATATCAGGCACGCAGCCAGCGTTGAGCGCTTCTGCGCGTGCCAGCCTTCGGGATCGTCCGGGTTCACCTCGTGCGGCACGCGCGCCTTGCCGTTCGCAACCTCGTCGTGCGATTCGCTGTACACCACGCGACGGAAGGCATCGCCGTCGTAGTTGAACGCGAGTGCGTGGCGTACCGCTTCCATCGAGCGATGCGCGTCGTCTGCGGCGGTCACCGTCGCTCGCACCGGATGCACGAAATTGGCATCCCATTGCGCGTGATAGCCCGCCCCGCCCTCCTCCGGCGACTTGGTCAGCCACGCGTTGTTGCGCAAGTCCTCGGCGATCGAGATACGGCCGGGGAAGCGCGTGCGGATATCCCGGTTGATCCACTGGGTGAGGCTCCAGCCGTCGGGCAGATCATCCCCGCCATTGCCGCGCACGCTGCGCATGTACAGCGTCATGTCGAAGCGCAGGCCGTCGACGTGATAGTCCTCGAGCCACATCATCGCGTTGTCGTGTATGAACTGGCGCACCTCGCCCCGGCCATAGTCGGGACGCGTGTCGCCCCAGGGAGTTTCGGCGCGCCAGTCGTTGTAGAAGTAAATGCCGCCGAGGCCGTTTTCCTGCCAGCCGTCGAACTGCCACAGATGGAGATCGCTCGGCCCGAAATGGTTGTAGACGACATCGAGAATGACGGCGATGCCGGCACGGTGCGCTTCGCGAATGAAGGTCTTGAACGCTGCCGGCCCGCCATAGGCGCTTTCGACAGCGAAGATGATGGCCGGGTTGTAGCCCCACGAGTAGTCGCCCGCGAACTCGGCGACCGGCATCACCTGGATGGCATTGATCCCAAGGCGCTTCAGATAGCCCAGCTTTTCGATGGCATCGTGGAAATCGCCTGGCTGCTCGCCATTCTCCGGATTGAAGGAGCCGATGTGCATCTCGTAGATCACCAGCTCGTTGTGGGGCGGCATCGTAAAGTCGTCGCAGTCCCAGTCGAACGAGGGGTCGTGAATCACCCCGCAGTCCGACGAATGGGTCACCTCGCGCGCATAGGGATCGATCCGTTCGAGCGCGGCGTCAGCCGTCACGAGACGGAACTTGTAGCCCTGGCCGGGGCGTGCGCGGGTCACGTCGACATACCAGTAGCCATTGCCTTCCTGTTTGAGGGGATGCGCGCTGTCTGACCAGTCGTTGAAATCGCCCTTGACGAAGACCTGTTGCGCATGCGGCGCCCACACTCGGAACGCGGTTCCTTTCGCATGCGGCAACGCGCCCATCCCGGGCTGGACGGCTTCCTCCGGTGTCTGCGTAAAGGCGCCCCTGTCGCCGTCGGCCACGATGTCAGCGCGTGGCTTGGGCGGTCGGGGGGCAGGCGCCGGACCCTTCGGCCCGCGCCGGCTCGCCCTCGACGAACAGCCCGCATCCGCTGCTGCCCGAGACGCGAAGCTGATAGGGTTGCAGGCTTTGTTCGATGCACAACCCGTAGGTGGTGCTGGCCAGCTCAGCGGCAGGTTCGACCTGCCACCACTTGCATTTGATGCACTGGCCCCAGTTGGACTTCTTGGCCATCGCCCGCTCCTTCGTCTTCACGTTGATCCGCTCGCGGGCGGCGCCCCGGCGCCGCCCGCATCGTTTGTTCGAAACCCAGGCGCCCGCTGCCTGGGTGCCCGGCGGGCTTACTCCCAATAGGGGCGCACGCCGTAATGGGAGTGCACGGTGGAACCCCAGGTGCGATCGGAAAAGTTCGGCCAGTGGTCCTTGTCGAAGCCCGGTGCGTTCTCGAGGCTTTCCTTGTTCTGGTCGAAGATGAAGCGATGGTTGTCGGTGTCGATCTCCATCGCCGACAGCGGGACCGCAAACAGCTTGCTGCCCAGACCCATAAAACCGCCGAACTCCAGCACGGCATAGGCGACGCGGCCGCTATCGACGTCGATCATCAGATCCTTGATATCGCCGAGGTTTTCCCCGCTGCGATTGACGACCTTGTCGCCTGCGATCGTGCTGGAAGATAGAACATGGCTTGCGGAAGAGGGATTCATGAGTTTCTCCTGATTGAGTTGAGACAATTTACAGAGCAGTGTGGTCGCTAAGGTTTCAACGTCCGGGGGTTTTTTCCGGGGTCGGGTTGTATCCCTCGGGATGCTTGCCGGGCGCTTGCTTGGTCGGCGCGGTGCGGCCGGGCGAGCCCTTCTCCTGCTCCACCTTGCCCTGGCCCTTGGCGTGCGAGCGTCCCTCGGCCTCGGCCTTGCGCATGTCGTCCTGCTCCTGGGCGTTGCTCGGAGCCGCCTCTTTGGCGGCCTGCTCGACCTTGCCCGACTGCGCAAATTCTTTGGCATGCTCGTTGTACTTCTGGGCCGACTCGTAATCGCCTTCGCCCTGGATCCTGGATTTGGAGGTATGGGATGTCATCTGGCTCTCTCCTGTGTATCGGGTGCACGCGAGACGGATGCCTAGCGTGGCAGGCACGCCACCGTAAGTCACGGGTGGCCAAGCGGTCGAAGACCGGGCCTGTGGGATACATTGTGGGTGAGCGGCGGGGACGCTACAGTCGGAGCCGGAGGCGGGCTCGCGTAGGACGAATCCGAAACCGTGTGGGACGGGCGTTAGGCGCCCCGGGGCCCGGGATCGAGGTCGAAAGTTTTGAGCATGCCGGTCAGCAGGTCGAGCGCCTGCGGGCCGCTGGCCTGCTCGACGCTATCCAGGCTGTCGTCGTAGCACAGGGCGTAAATGAAGCGCCGTCCGCCGAGCAGCGAAGGGCCGTTCGAGGTGCCCTGGTGCAGCAGCGTAAAACCGGTATGGCGCGGATCCTTGCGTATGCGCTCGGCCAGCGACTCCACAGCCTTGGCCTCGCCCTCCAGATACTGGCAAAAGCGCAGGCCATCGAACACCAGCAGGCTGCCGATCCCCTGCGCCTGGTTGCGCTGGCGCGCATTACGGACAATTTCGGCCACACAGGCCGGTGTGGTATGGGGGGAGAGACGGCTGATATAGAGCAATTGGCGGCGTTCCGGCACAGGGACATCCCGTTAAGATTCGCCAAATTAGTATCTTTCCTCTATTCCTACAATGTAAAAAGACACAAGCCCTGCGGCGCATTCACTACCATGTACGTGATGTGATCAACTTCGAGCCGCCATGAGCTTGCCCATTCCCTGCCATCACTGTCCCTTGCGCGATACCGGCGCGTTTACCCACAACAGCGACGAGGAAATCGATTTTATTCAGGGGATACGCGCCCGCCAGATGAAAGTCGCGGCCGGCAGCGTCTTTCTGCGCCAGGGCGACAACTGCAAGGAACTCTACACTCTGCTGTCGGGGTGGGCTTTCCGTTACGGATCCTTGAGCGACGGGCGGCGCCAGATTTTCAATTTCCTTCTGCCGGGCGACTTCATCGGCTTGCAGCATCAGCTCGAGGAAGCCTCGCCGCACGGCATCGAAGCGCTGACCGACCTCACGCTGTGCGTTTTTCCGCGCGATCGGGTGTGGGATCTGTACCGGACCCATCCTGCCCTGGCGTTCGACATCACCTGGCTGTGCGCCCACGAGGAGCACATCGTCGACGAGAATCTGCTGTCGGTGGGCCGGCGCTCGGCGGCCGAGCGCATCGCGATGCTGATGATCCATCTGTACAAGCGTGCCGAGCGTGTCGGGCTGGTGGGTCCCGACGGCCTGGACTGGCCGCTCAACCAGCAGCACATCGCCGATGCGCTCGGACTTTCCCTGGTGCATACCAACAAGACGCTGAAACGGCTGCAAAAGGCCGGGCTCCTTACCCTGGCCGAAGGCCGGCTGAAGCTGGTGAATCCGGCTGCCATGGCACGCCTGGCCGATTACTACGCGCTGGAGGAGCGCGCCCGTCCGCTGATCTGACACCCGCGAATGCAAACGCCCGCAACGCGGCCGGCGGCGTCCGCGGGCGGCGAGACTCGCCCCTCGCGTCAGGCCGCCGAGCGTGCGCCTCTCCGCTTCGTGCGCGGAACTTGAATACGGCGCTTGACTCTCCCATGATGGGAAGGTTTACGTTCCCTGCATCCGCATCGACAAGGAGTATCGACATGACCCCCACCCTCTCTGTAGGCATCCAGGGCATGACCTGCGCGAGTTGCGCCACGCGGGTGGAGAAAGTGCTGAAGCAGCTGCCGGGCGTGACCGACGCCGCGGTGAACCTGGCGATGGAAACCGCGACGGTTTCCGGCGAGGCCGACCTCGCGTCGGTACAGCGCGCGATCGAGAAAGCCGGCTTCAGCGTGCCGGTGGAATCGCTGACACTCGCCATCACCGGCATGACCTGCGCCAGCTGCTCGGCGCGGGTGGAAAAGGCACTCGCCAGGGTGCCCGGCGTGCTCGAAGCCAGCGTGAACCTCGCCACCGAACAGGCAACCGTGAAACTGACGCAGGGCACCTCGGCGGCCGTGCTGATTGCGGCAGTGGAGCGTGCCGGCTATGGCGCGCAGCTGCCCGCGACGAGCGGCGAGGCGGCGGCAGCGGCCGCGTCAGCGCGCACGCTGCCCGACTGGTGGCCGGTGGCGCTGGCGATCGTGCTGTCGCTGCCGCTGGTCGCCCCCATGCTCGGCAACCTGTTCGGTGCGCACTGGATGCTGCCGGGCTGGCTGCAGCTGGCTCTCGCCACGCCAGTGCAGTTCTGGCTCGGCGCGCGCTTCTATCGCGCCGGCTGGAAAGCGCTGCGCGCCGTCAGCGGCAACATGGACCTGCTGGTGGCGGTCGGCACCAGCGCGGCGTACGGCTTGAGCGTGTATCTGCTGCTGACCCGCGCCGACGCCATGCATTTGTATTTCGAGGCCTCGGCGGTGGTGATCAGCCTGGTGCTGCTCGGCAAATGGCTGGAGACCCGTGCCAAGCGCCAGACCACCGAGGCGATCCGCGCGCTGCAGGCGCTGCGCCCGCTCACCGCCCGGGTGCGGGTCGACGGCGTCGACCGCGACCTGCCGATCGACGCGATCCGCGTCGGCGACGTGGTGGTGATTCGCCCCGGCGAACGGGTGCCGGTGGACGGCACGATCGAGGAAGGCGAAAGCCAGGTCGACGAATCTCTGCTCACCGGCGAATCGCTGCCGGTCGACAAGCAGCCGGGCGATGCGGTGACCGGCGGCGCGATCAACGCGCACGGCGTGCTGGTTGCGCGCACCACGGCGGTCGGCGGCGAAACCACGTTGGCACGGATCATCCGCCTGGTGGAAAACGCGCAGGCCGCGAAGGCGCCGATCCAGCGCCTGGTCGACAAGGTGAGCGCGGTATTCGTGCCGGTGGTCATGGTGATCGCACTCATCACCTTCATCGGCTGGTGGATGGCGAGCGGCGACGCCGAAATCGCCATCCTCAATGCGGTGGCGGTGCTGGTGATCGCGTGCCCGTGCGCGCTGGGCCTCGCCACGCCCACGGCGATCATGGCTGGTACCGGCGTCGCCGCGCGCCACGGCATTCTGATCAAGGACGCCGAAGCGCTGGAACTGGCGCACCGGATCGACGTCGTGGTGTTCGACAAGACCGGCACCCTCACCGACGGCACGCCGCATGTCGCCGCCTGCGTGGCCCTGAAGGACTCCGACGGCAGCGGCAGGAATGACGTGCTGGCGATGGCTGCCGGGCTGCAGGCGGGCAGCGAGCATCCGCTGGCGCGTGCGGTGCTGGCCGAAGCCGCCGCGGCCTCCGTCACCTCGCGCCCCGCCCGGGCACAGCAGGCGCTGCCGGGACGCGGCATTTCCGGCGAGGTCGACGGCGACACGCTGTGGCTGGGCAATCGCCGGCTGATGGACGAGAACGGCGTCGATACCGCAGCGTTCGACGCCGCGGCGACCGAACTGGAAGCGGCCGGCCGCACCGTGTCGTGGCTGGCCCGCGCCAGCGACCGCCGGGCGCTGGGGCTGCTGGCCTTCGGCGACGCGGTCAAATCGAGTGCGGCCGCAGGTGTGGCCAGGCTCAAGGATCGAGGCATTGCCACCGTGATGCTCACCGGCGACAACCGCGGCGCCGCGCAAACCGCAGCCGCCGTGCTCGGCATCGATCGCGTGCTGGCCGAGGTGCTGCCGGCGGACAAGGCCAACCAGGTCAGCCAGCTGAAGACCGGGGGCAAAACGGTCGCCATGGTCGGCGACGGCATCAACGACGCCCCGGCGCTCGCCGCGGCCGACGTCGGCATCGCCATGTCCTCCGGCAGCGACGTCGCCATGCATACCGCCGGCATCACGCTGATGCGCGGCGACCCGGCGCTGGTGGCCGACGCCATCGACATTTCCAGGCGCACCTACGCCAAGATCCGCCAGAACCTGTTCTGGGCTTTCGTCTACAACGTGGTGGGGATTCCGCTGGCAGCGTTCGGCTTCCTCAGCCCGGTGATCGCCGGCGCGGCGATGGCCTTCTCCAGCGTCAGCGTGGTGAGCAACGCCTTGCTGCTCAAGCGCTGGCGGCCGGAAGGCGGTGAAAAATGAACATCGGCGAAGTCGCCCGCGCCAGCGGCGTGTCGGCCAAGATGATCCGTCATTACGAAAGCATCGGCCTGATCCGCGCCAGCCACCGCACGCTGTCAGGCTACCGGCAGTACCACGCGCGCGACGCCCACCTGCTGCGCTTCATCCGACGCGCGCGCGACCTCGGATTTTCGCTCGACCAGATCAGGCAGTTGCTGTCGCTGTGGGATGACCCCGGGCGCGCCAGCGCCGACGTCAAGCGGCTGGCCGATGCGCATATCGCCGACCTCGACGCGCGCATCGCCGCGCTGACGGACATGCGCACCACCCTGGTTGCGCTTGCCCAGGCCTGCCACGGCGACCATCGTCCGGATTGCCCGATCCTGCAGGGCCTGGCCGAGTCCCCGGGTGCCGCCTGAGTCGTGCCGGCGGTGCAGGCTTAACGCTGCCCCTCCCAGTCGTACTCCACTTCGATCAGGACCAGCGCGCGCACCGGGCGGCCATTCTTCTGCGCCGGGGCGAAGCGCGCGTCGCGAAACGCCTTCAGCGCGGAATCCTCGAACCGGCCGGGCGGACTCGCGTTCACCACCTCGATATCGCTGACACGGCCGTCGGCCTCCAGCTTCAGCTGCAACCTGACCGTGCCGGACAGCCGCTGACGATCCGCCTCGGCCGGGTACTCCGGCACGATTTCGCGCAGCGCGCGCGGATGCACGTCGAGATCGCGCGCGCTGTAATACGTGAGATCGACCGCGCTGGTCACCGTCGCCGCCGGCACAGACACGGGCGCCGCCGGCGGCGCGGCAGCGGGTGCGACAGGCTCGACAGGGGCGGAAACGGCGGGCGGTTCGGACGGGCTCGCGGGAGACGACTCGGGCTCGGCCACCGGCAGCGCCTCGGCCGTCTCGCTCGGCGCCAGCATCGGCACCGGGTCCGGGGTGTCGGTTTCGGGCGTCGCGGGCAGCGGCTCAGGGGCGGACGGCGCCGCAACGTGGGTCGGCACCAGCCGCGCCTCGATCACCGCTTCCCCCACGCCCATCGCCGTCGGCGGCACCACTTGGACCAGCGCAATCACTGCGGCATGCAGGCCCAGCGAAATCCAGACCGCAGCCAGCGGGCGCTGCAGCTTCGGCGAAATCGTCGGTTCGTCGAGCGGGGGGTTCACGGATGCCTGTGCCCTACGGGGTACGTTTTGACCGCACAGAAAACCGGGGGCGCTGGCCTAGAATAGGCGCCAGACACCCGACAGGAAAAAACCATGAAAAGACTCGTCATCGCGGGCGCCATCTTAGCATCGGCGCTGGGCGCGCCGGCCCTCGCCAATACCGTCGAGCTGAGCAAAACCACCATCAAGGCCGCCGACGGCTCCGAGGTGCCGGTCGAGATCGCAAAGCCAGCCGGCCCGGGTCCCTTCCCGCCGGTGCTGTTCATCCACGCCAAGCGCGGCTACGAAGGCGACGAACGCGCCCACGTGCGCGAACTCGCCGCCCAGGGCTTCCTCGTCGTCGCGCCCGACTGGCAGAGCGGCCGCTTCATCGAGCGCTGGCCCGCCGCGCACAACCCGGAGACCGAGCTGGATGTGGAAGCCGGACTGGATTACCTGAAATCGCTGCCGAACGCCTGCAAGGGCAAGGTCGGCATCGTCGGCCTGTCGCGCGGACCGTATTACGCGATCCGGCTGGCCGCCAAGCGCGGTGACGACATCGCCGCCATCGTCAGCTATTACGGCCACATGCAAAACCCCAACGCGCCCGAGCCCGAACAGCTGTTCAGCGTCGCGCCCGAAATCGCCCGCATCGCCACGCCCATCCTGTTCCTGATCGGCGAGCAGGATTACGAACTGCGCCGCATGAACGGCGGCCGCGCGTTCTATTCATTGTGGGAACGCGGCGTGCCGGTGGAATACCAGGAATACCCGATGGCGCGCCGCGCGTTCGACTTCCGTCCCGACCAGACGCCGGAGGAGAAGATCGCCACGCGGCATGCGCGCGAGCGGGCGAAGAACTGGCTGGCGAAGTGGATGAAGCTGTCGGCGGAGATGAAGTGCAAGTGACGGCTTGAGTAGTTAGTGTGTGCGCGGTACTAAGGACCGTTGGCCGGGGGTAGCCCGGCAGCTAGTCACTTTCTTTGTCGTCGCCACAGAAAGTAACCAAAGAAAGG
>JADFDN010000149.1 GCA_018262815.1 Thiobacillus sp. | reverse complement strand
ATTTCCCGACGCTGGATGTGACGGTGGAGGACTTTCGCCTGCAGGAGCGTTCGCTGGGCCGGCTGGAGGCCGTGGCGCACGGCGCGCCGCAAGGTCTGGTGATCGACAGCCTGCAGCTCACGCACCCCGACAGCGTATTCCGCATGAGCGGTCTGTGGCGCGACGGTGCACCGAGCGAAACGCGGGCCGACCTGAATCTGAGCGTGCTGGATGCGAGCAGGTTTCTGGCCCGCTTCGGCTATCCCGACACGCTCAAGCGCGGCAGTGCCGAGATCAGTGGCAATGCCACCTGGGTCGGCTCGCCGGCCGATTTCGCGTTCGACACGCTGGCGGGCGAACTCGACTTCAAGGCCAGGGGCGGACAGTTCCTCAGGATCAATCCCGGCGCCGGCAAGCTGCTCGGCGTGCTGAGCCTGCAATCGCTGCCGCGCCGGCTGAACTTCGATTTCCGTGATATCTTCAATCAGGGCTATGCCTTCGACGACATCAGTGCCACCCTGCGCATCGCGCGCGGCGTGGTCTACAGCGATGACTTCAGGATGCGCGGGCCGGCTGCCAAGGTGAACATGTCCGGAATGGCCGACCTCAACCAGGAAGCCGTGCAGCTGCGGGTGAAAGTGATCCCGAAACTGTCCGAAGGCGTGGCCGTGGCAGGTGCCCTGCTCGGCGGGCCCTTGGCCGGCGTGGGTGCGCTGGCTGCGCAAAAACTGCTGCGCGACCCGTTCGAGGAGGCCATCAGCCGGGAATACATGGTGACCGGGGCGTGGCAGGCGCCCGATGTCAAAAAGTTGACCAAGACCAAGGCCGAAGCCCCGGTGTCTGAACCGTGATCGTGGAATCTGTGACATGACGACGAAAAAACCAGCAAAAACCAGCGTGGCGCGTTCCAAGGGCGCGCAAGTGAAGAAAACGACCGCGCCGCAGGCCGGCACGGTACGCGTGGCGGCGATCCAGATGGCCTCGGGGCCGAGTGTGCCGGCCAATCTGGCCGAGACCGAACGGCTGATCGAACTGGCGGTCGAGGCCGGCGCGCGGCTGATCGTGCTGCCGGAATTCTTCTGCATCATGGCGATGAAGGACAGCTATGTGGTGAAGGCGCGCGAGGCCGAAGGCCACGGCCCGATCCAGGCTTTCCTATCGCGCATGGCGAAGAAGCACAAGATCTGGCTGATCGGCGGTTCGGTCCCGCTTGAAGCCAGCGTGGCGAACAAGGTGCGCAACAGCTGCCTGGTGTACGACGAGCGCGGCAAGCAGGTGGCGCGCTACGACAAGATCCATCTGTTCGGTCTCGACCTCGGCAACGAGCGCTACCAGGAGGCCAAGCTGATCGAGCCGGGCGACAAGGTCGTCGTCATCAACAGCCCGTTCGGCCGCATCGGCCTGTCGATCTGCTACGACCTGCGCTTCCCCGAACTGTATCGGGCCATGCCCGACGTCGACATCATCGTGGTGCCGTCGGCGTTTACCGCCACCACCGGGCGCGCGCATTTCGAAACGCTGATCCGTGCGCGCGCGATCGAAAACCTCGCCTACGTGATTGCGCCGGCGCAGGGCGGCTACCATCTGTCGGGCCGCGAAACCAACGGCGACAGCATGATCGTCGACCCATGGGGCGTCGTGCTCGACCGTCTGCCGCGCGGCTCCGGCATCGTCATTGCCAACATCAACCCGGCCTACCAGACGAGCCTCAGGAAAAGCCTGCCTGCGTTGCAGCATCGCTTCATCACATGCCAGCAGATCGAGGTCGAAGTGGTCGAGCGCCGCGCGGTCGCCAAGCGCGAGCCATCCAGCAAATAACAGGACACAGCCATGAATCCCACCGACGCCTTCGTTCCGATCCAGACCGCCGAGCAGCTGTTCCGCTCCGCCGAGGCCACGCTCTTGACGCCGAACGGACTCGACGCCGACAAACTGGCGCCGGTGTTCAGCCGTCTGCTCACCCACGACGTCGACTACGCCGACCTGTATTTCCAGTATTCGCGCTCCGAAGGCTGGAGCCTGGAAGAAGGCCAGGTCAAATCCGGCAGCTTCAACATCGACCAGGGCGTCGGCGTGCGCGCAATCTCGGGCGAGAAGACCGCCTTCGCCTATTCGGACGACATCAGCCTCGACGCGTTGGGTGCGGCTGCCGACGCCACCCGCGCGATCGCGCGCGCCGGACAGAACCGCAGCTTCGGCATGGTGCAGCGCGGCGAAGGCCGCCTGCTCTACAACGCGGTCGACCCGCTGGTCTCGCTGGACGACGCCGCCAAGGTCGCGCTGCTGGAGCGCCTGGAGAAAAAAGCGCGCGCGATGGACCCGCGCGTGATCCAGGTGATGGCGAGCCTCGCCTCCGAGTACGAAGTCATTTTCATCGCGCGTTCCGACGGCCATCTCGCCGCCGACGTGCGCCCGCTGGTGCGCCTGTCGCTGCAGGTCATCGCCGAGCAGGACGGCCGCCGCGAGCAGGGTAGCGGCGGCGGCGGCGGCCGCTTCGACTACAGCTACTTCACCGACGACATCCTGGAAAAATACGCGCGCCAGGCCGTGCACCAGGCCATGGTCAACCTCGACGCCCGCCCCGCGCCCGCGGGCAGCATGACCGTCGTGCTCGGCTCCGGCTGGCCCGGCATCCTCTTGCACGAAGCCATCGGCCACGGCCTCGAAGGCGACTTCAACCGCAAGGGCAGCTCGGCCTTCTCCGGCCGCATCGGCGAACGCGTCGCCGCGCCCGGCGTGACGGTTGTCGACGACGGCACCATTCCGCTGCGCCGCGGCTCGCTCAACGTCGACGACGAAGGCAACCCCACCCAGCGCACCGTGCTGATCGAAGACGGCATCCTCACCGGCTACATGCAGGACATGATGAACGCGCGGCTCATGGGCATGCCGATCACCGGCAACGCCAGGCGCGAATCCTTCGCCCACCTGACCATGCCGCGCATGACCAACACCCTGATGCTGGGCGGCGACAAGGACCCCCACGAAATCATCGCCTCGGTGAAGAACGGCCTCTACGCCGTCAACTTCGGCGGCGGCCAGGTCGACATCACCAGCGGCAAATTCGTCTTCTCCGCCGCCGAGGCCTACATGATCGAAGACGGCAAGATCACCTACCCGGTGAAAGGCGCGACCCTGATCGGCAACGGCCCCGACGCGCTGACCCGCGTCAGCATGATCGGCAACGACATGGAGATGGATAGCGGTGTCGGCACTTGCGGCAAGGAAGGGCAGAGCGTGCCGGTCGGGGTGGGACAGCCGACGCTGAGGATCGATGGGTTGACGGTGGGCGGGACGGCCTGAATCCTTAGTCCGGCCCGGCTACGCATGCTTCGTATCATTGGGAGGCGCGTAGCGCCGAAACAATCCAGTGCGGGTCAGGCGCGGAGCACCACCGGGTAGTGCGATGTGTGGCTTGCTGAGTGTCGTTGACCGGGGGTAGCCCGGCGGCTAGTCACTTTCTTTTGTCTCGCCAAAAGAAAGTAACCCAAGAAAAGGCGACCCCGCTCATCCCCGCAACCCCGGAAATCGAGCCTGCCGGACGGGCGGCAAAGAACTCGCCCCGC
>JADFDN010000148.1 GCA_018262815.1 Thiobacillus sp. | reverse complement strand
ATGTCGAGCAGCGCGTCGAGGCGTCGCAGCAGTGCGGCTTCGTCGCCGCGGTATTCATGGCCCAAACGCGCGCAGTTCACCGTCACCACGCCGACCGAGCCGGTCTGCTCGGCCGAGCCGAACAGGCCGTTGCCGCGCTTCAGGAGTTCGCGCAGGTCGAGCTGCAGGCGGCAGCACATCGAGCGGATGTGGTTCGGCTTCATCTCCGAATTGATGAAGTTCTGGAAGTAGGGCAGGCCGTAGCGCGCGGTCATCGCGAACAGGCGCTCGGCATTTTCCGATTCCCACGGGAAATCCGGCGTCATGTTGTAGGTGGGGATGGGGAAGGTGAACACGCGGCCCTTGGCGTCGCCGGTGGTCATCACCTCGATGTAGGCGCGGTTGATCATGTCCATCTCGACCTGCAGCTCGCCGTAGGTGAAGGGCATTTCCTCGCCGGCGATCACCGGCACCTGTTCGCGCAGATCCTCGGGGCAGGTCCAGTCGAAGGTGAGGTTGGTGAACGGCGTCTGCGTGCCCCAGCGCGACGGCACGTTGAGGTTGTAGATCAGTTCCTGGATGCACTGCTTCACCGCTTCGTAACTCATCGCGTCGTTGCGGATGAAGGGCGCCATGTAGGTGTCGAACGACGAGAAGGCCTGCGCGCCGGCCCATTCGTTCTGCAAGGTGCCGAGGAAGTTGACGATCTGGCCGACCGCACTCGACATGTGCTTGGGCGGCCCTGCCTCGACCTTGCCCGGCACGCCGTTCAGGCCTTCGTGCAGCAGCGTGCGCAGCGACCAGCCGGCGCAGTAGCCCGCCAGCATGTCGAGGTCGTGGACGTGGATCGAGCCGTCGCGATGCGCCTCGCCGAGCTCGGGCGGATAGACGTGGTTGAGCCAGTAGTTGGCCACCACCTTGCCCGACACGTTGAGGATCAAGCCGCCCAGGCTGTAGCCCTGATTGGCGTTGGCATTGACGCGCCAGTCCTGGCGCGACAGGTATTCGTTGACCGAGGCTTCCACATCCACGAGCGTCTTGCGGTCCTCGCGCAGCTTCTTGTGCGATTCGCGATAGGCGATGTAGGCGCGCGCGGTGGCCAGATGGTTGGCGGCGATCAGACTCTGCTCGACGATGTCCTGGATGCGCTCGATGTCGGGCGGCGCGCCGCGCAGGCTGTGGATCAGCACCTTCGTCACCTGGGCGGTGATCAGCTCGGCTTCGGACTCGCCGAACTCTCCGCTGGCCTGGCCGGCCCGCACGATCGCCGAACGGATCTTCGCCGCATCGAACGGGGTCCGGCGCCCGTCGCGCTTGATGACTTCGCGGGGAAAGCTTGCGATCGCAGAACTCATTCCATTCTCCTCGGGACAACATCTTGTGTTGTTGGTGAATGAAACATACGACATCTTGTGAAGCAGTCAAGGAGAATTTAAGGTTAGGAACTCCTGATATACTTAAACATGCATTTTTTCATCCACTTAGGAGGGCATCGCATGAGCACGATTCTGGATTTCCTGGGCAGCGACCACCGCAGTTGCGACGATCTGTTCGCATCCGCCGAAGCCGAAGTGGCGCAGAATCGATGGGACCGCGCACGCGGCCTGTTCGGACAGTTCGAGCAGGCGATGGCCCGTCACCTGGCGATGGAGGAAGACGTGCTGTTTCCCGCCTTCGAAAACCGCACCGGCATGCGCGCCGGCCCCACCGAGGTCATGCGCATGGAGCATGCGCAGATGCGCGACCTGCTTGAGGGAATGGCGAGCGCCGTCGCGGCGGGCGATCGGGACAGCTACCTCGGCCTGTCGGAAACGCTCAACATGCTGATGCAGCAGCACAACCTGAAGGAGGAGAACATGCTCTATCCCATGTCCGACCGGGTTCTGGGCGCCGACAGCGAGAGCGTGATCCGCGAGATGGAGGCCGGCGCAGCCCGGCGGCCCGCATGAGCGCCCCGGCTCGCGAAATCCTCGTCGACGCGCGCGGACTGGAACCGCCGGAGCCGATGGAAAAGGTCATGACGACGCTGGAGCTGCTGCGCCCCGGACAGTCGATCCGCATGCTGCTGCACCGCGAACCGTTTCCGCTCTATGCCATCCTCGCCGAACGCGGCTACCGCCATGCCACCACGATGCAGGCCGACGGCAGCTACGTCATCCTGATCAGCCCGGCCGGGGAGAGCGGGCAGGGCGGATGAGCCAGCCCGCCGGCCTCTCCTTCGAACAGGCGCCGCCGTTCTCGCTGCCGCTGCGCTTCTTCCTCACCGCGCCGCCGTTCCTGCTTGCCGCCGCGATCCTCATCGCGCTGTCGCCCGACGAGCTGGCCTCGCGCTGGACGCCGCAGGCGCTTGCACTGACCCACGCGCTCACGCTGGGCTTCCTCGCCATGGTCATGCTGGGCGCACTGATGCAGATGCTTCCGGTGGTCGCCGGTTCGCCGCTGCCTGCGCCACGATGGGTTGCCGGGATCAGCCATGCCACGCTGCTGCTGGGCACCGCTGCCCTGATGGCGGGCTTCCTCACCGCCGAGCCGGCCGCCTACGGCATCGGCGCGGTCCTGCTGGGCGCGGGCTTCGCCGTCTTTCTCGCGGCCGCTGCCTTCAGCCTCGCCCGTGCCGTGGCCGGCGTCACCGTCAACGGCATCCGCCTCGCCGTGGTCGGCCTCGCCCTCACGATCCTGCTCGGGCTGGCGCTGGCCCTGCTACGCGCCGGCTGGTGGGCGCCGCCCGCGGTCGAATCCGCGATCGCCGCGCACGTCAGCTTCGGCCTCATCGGCTGGGTGCTGCTGCTGGTGATCGGCGTTGCGTATCAGGTCGTGCCGATGTTCCAGCTCACGCCGCCGTATCCGCCCCGGCTCAGCCGCTGGCTGGCCGGCGCGCTGTTCGCCTTGCTTCTGCTCCACAGCATCGAGCCACTGATGCCGCACGTCGCCGCCCGGTTCGTCGACGCCGCGCTCGCCGCCGGCATCCTGCTGTTCGCCGTCGCCACGCTGCGCCTGCAATCCCGCCGCCGCAGAAAACTGCCCGACGTCACCCTCGACTATTGGCGCCTCGGCATGGCCAGCCTGATTGCCTGCGTCGCCGTCTGGATCGTCGCCCAAGTCTGGCCGGCCTGGGCCGACAGCGACGCCTATCCGCTGCTGCTGGGGATTCTTTTCATCGGCGGTTTCGCCGTCAGCGTGGTGACCGGCATGCTCTACAAGATCGTGCCCTTCCTCGCCTGGTTTCATCTGCAGTCGCAACTGCAGGCCAAGGCGGGCAGCATCCCCACCATGAAGGACATGATCGCGGAACGCTGGATGCGCCGGCAGTTCCGCCTTCACCTCGCGGCGTGCGCGCTGCTGGCCGCGGTGCCGTTCTGGCCGCAGCTGGGCGTGGCAGCGGGCAGCGTGCTGGCCCTGTCGGCACTGCTGTTGTGGATCAACCTGCTGTCAGCGCTGCGCCGGTTCACCCGTCACGGCGGTGGCTTTTCCTAGAGCGGCGCATCAGCAGGTAGGCTGCCGGCACGACAAACAGCGACAGCAGCGGCGCGCTCACCATGCCGCCCACCATGGGGGCGGCGATGCGGCTCATCACCTCGCTGCCGGTGCCGCTGTCCAGCAGGATGGGCAGCA
>JADFDN010000147.1 GCA_018262815.1 Thiobacillus sp. | reverse complement strand
AGCGTGATCTGGCTGCCGTTCGGCGTGAGGATGGGCAGCGCGGCGAGCTTGGCGGGCGTGTCGCGCCATTCGCGCGGGTAGCGCACGTTGATCGGATAGCGCGCCAGGCCTTCGACTGTCTCGCCGATGTTTTCGCCGCCGATGAGGTTGGCCACCGCCGACTGCACATCGCCGATGTTCATGCCATAGCGCGCCGCGGTGGCACGATCGATGTCGACGTCGATGTAGCGGCCGCCGGTGAGCCGCTCGGCCAGCGCAGACGACACGCCGGGCACGGTCTTGGCGATGCGCTCAACGTCTTGGGCAATGCGGTCGATATCGGCCAGATTGCTACCCGCGACCTTGACCCCGACCGGACTCTTGATGCCGGTGGCAAGCATGTCGATGCGGTTGCGGATCGGCGGGATCCAGATGTTGGCGAGCCCCGGCACCCTGACTGCGCGATCCAGTTCCTCGACCAGCTTGTCCGCTGTCATGCCCGGCCGCCATGCTTCACGCGGCTTGAACTGGATGATGGTCTCGAACATTTCCAGCGGCGCCGGATCGGTGGCGGTTTCGGCGCGCCCGGCCTTGCCGTGGACGCTGGCGACCTCGGGCACGCTCCGGATCAGCCGGTTGGTCTGCTGCAGCAGTTCGGAGGCTTTTTGCGCCGACAGCCCCGGCAGGGCCGACGGCATGTAGAGCAGGTCGCCCTCGTCCAGCGGCGGCAGGAATTCGCCGCCGAGGCGACTCATCGGCCACAGCGCGGTGAGAAAAATCAGCACGGCCGCAGCCATCGTGAGCTTCGGATGCCTGAGCACGGCGTCCAGCAGCGGCTGGTAGGCACGAATCAGCCAGCGGTTGAGCGGATTCTTCGTCTCGTCGGGAATCCGGCCACGGATCCAGTAGCCCATCAGCACCGGAATCAGCGTCACCGAGAGGCCGGCCGCCGCCGCCATGGCGTAGGTCTTGGTAAAGGCGAGCGGGCCGAACAGCCGCCCTTCCTGCGCTTCCAGCGTGAACACCGGAATGAAGGACAGCGTGATGATCAGCAGCGAAAAGAACAGCGCCGGGCCGACCTCGCTGGCAGCGTCGGTCACCACCGTCCAGCGCGTCTCGCCTTCCAGCGTTTCACCGGGATGCGCGTGGTTCCAGAGCTCGATTTTCTTGTGGGCGTTTTCGATCATCACCACTGCCGCATCGACCATGGCGCCAATGGCGATGGCAATGCCGCCGAGCGACATGATGTTGGCGTTGACCCCCTGCTGACGCATGATGATGAAGGCGATCAGTACGCCCAGCGGCAGCGAAACGATCGCCACCAGCGACGAGCGCAGATGCCACAGGAACACCACGCAGACCAGCGCTACGACGATGAATTCCTCGATCAGCTTGTGTGTCAGGTTGTCGATCGCGCGATCGATCAGCTTGCTGCGGTCGTAGGTCGGCACGATTTCGACACCGGGCGGCAGGCTGGCCTTGAGCGTGTCGAGCCTGGTTTTCACGGCCGCGATGGTCTCGCGTGCGTTCTTGCCAGAGCGCAGCACCACGATGCCGCCCACGGCTTCGCCTTCGCCGTTGAGTTCGGAAATGCCGCGCCGCATTTCGGGGCCAAGCTGGATGTGCGCCACGTCGCCCAGGCTGACCGGCGTCGTGCCGGCCAGCCGCAGCGGAATGTCGCGAAAGTCGGCGATGCTTTTGAGATAACCGCTGGCGCGCACCATGAACTCGGTTTCGGCGAGTTCCAGCACGGCGCCGCCGGTTTCCTGGTTGGCCGAGCGGATCGCCTTGATCGCTTCGTCATGGGTGATGCCGAAGCTGGCGAGCTTCACCGGATCGAGCACCACCTGATACTGCTTGACCATGCCGCCGACGGTCGCCACTTCGGCCACGTTGGGCAGGGTTTTCAGCTCGTACTTGAGAAACCAGTCCTGCAGGGTGCGCAGTTGCGCCAGGTCGTGCTTGCCGCTGCGGTCAACCAATGCGTACTGGTAAATCCAGCCCACCCCGGTGGCGTCCGGCCCCAGCGCCGGCACGGCGGTTTCAGGCATCCGGCTCTGCACCTGGCTGAGATATTCCAGCACCCGCGAGCGCGCCCAGTAGAGGTCGGTGCCGTCTTCGAAAATGACGTAGACGAAGCTGTCGCCGAAGAAGGAGAACCCGCGCACCGTCTTCGCCCCCGGCACCGACAGCATGGTGGTGGCGAGCGGATAAGTCACCTGGTTTTCGACGATCTGCGGCGCCTGCCCCGGATACGCGGTGCGGATGATCACCTGCACGTCGGACAGGTCGGGCAGGGCGTCGATGGGCGTGGTCTTCACCGACCAGATGCCCCAGGCCACGGTGAACAGCGTCGCCAGAACAACCAGGAAGCGGTTGGCCACCGACCAGTGGATGAGCCGGGCGATCATTGCGCGCCCCCGGTCTTGTCGAGCTTCTCGACCACCAGCCCGTCGTCGGTTTCGCGCACCCCGGCACGTACCCGGTCGCCCGCCTTCAGCCCCTTGGCGAGTTCAGGGCGGGCCAGCGCAAACTCCATGGTCATGCCGGGCATCGACAGCGTCTTGAAGGGGCCGTGGGAAAGCGTCACATAGGCATCGGACACCTCGTCGATCACGGCGTCCGCCTCGTGCAGCGCAACCGGTGCGATAGATGCGGCCGACTCGGCTCCTCGCGCGACGATCCCCTGCAGGCTGGCTTCGGAATCGATCAGGAACTGGCCGCTGGCCACGATGCTCTGGCCTTCGTCGAGGCCGGAGAGGATGACGGTGTCGTTGCCGGACTCGGGGCCGAGCACGACCTCGACCGGGCGATAGCGTCCCTCCGCCTCCGCGACGATCACGAGCGCGCGGCGACCGGTGCGGATCACCGCCTCGGTCGGCACGCGCAGCGCCGATTCGCCGTCGCTGCCGGTGAGACTGACCTGGGCCGACAAGCCCGGCCGCAGGCGTCCGTCCGGGTTGGTCAGTTCGACCCGCACCCTGAGCGCACGCGCAGCGTCGTTCAGCATCGGCAGCAAGGCAGTGACACGGCCCTGCACCGGCTTGCCCGGAAACGCGGCAAACGCCGCCTCGGCGGACTGGCCCACTCGCACCGCGCCGGCCTGCGATTCCGGCACCGCCACATCTAGCCAGACCGTGCCGATGCCGTTGATGCGCGCCAGGGTCTGGCCGGTCATGAGCGTCATGCCGGGGCGCACGTCGAGCGACTGGATCACCCCGCCGCGTGGAGCCGTGATCGCGATGCGGTTTCTGATCCTGCCGCTTGCGGCCACCTCCCGGATCAGGCTTTCGGGCATGCCGCCCAGGCGCATCCGTGCGCGCGCCGCCTCTTCCAGCGCGGGGTCGCCCAGCGCCTTCAACGCAAGATATTCCTCCTGCAGCGCAGCCCATTCCGGTACCAGCAGTTCGGCGATGAAGGCACCGGAGCCGATCACGTCGTTGGGCGCCAGCCGGGCCACGCGCTCCACGTACCCGCCGCTGCGCGCCTGCACGATGGCGACGTCGCGCTCGTTGAAACCGACGACGCCGGTCGCCGTCACCTTCGAGTCAAGCGGTGCGCGCGTGACGGTCGCCAGGCGCACGCCCAGGTTTTGCGACACCCCCGGGTTGATTGACACGGTCGAGGCATCGCCGCCTTCGTCGGCGTATTTCGGCACCAGCTCCATGTCCATGAAGGGCGACTTGCCGGGCTTGTCGAA
>JADFDN010000146.1 GCA_018262815.1 Thiobacillus sp. | reverse complement strand
CGCCAGGGCGAAGTGCTGCCGCGCAGCCTGATCGCCTCGCAGGTCTGGGACATGAACTTCGATTCCGACACCAACGTCATCGACGTGGCAGTACGCCGGCTGCGGGTCAAGATCGACGAGGGTTTTGAATCCAGGCTCATCCATACCGTGCGCGGGATGGGCTATGTGCTGGAAGCCGGCCCGGAAGGCGCGGCCCCATGAAATCCCTCTCGCTGACCACCCGGATCAGCCTGCTCTTTGCCGTGGCCGCTGCGCTGGTCCTGCTGGTAACGAGCTATTTTCTGATGCAAGAGGTGGAAGCCCATTTCAAAGAGGAGGACCGGATCGAACTCAATGGCAAGCTGGAACTCGTCCGGAACCTGTTCACGCAAGCCTCGAACAGCAAAACGCTCGACCGTCTGCCCCAGCAACTGGACGACGCCCTGGTGGGCCATCATGGGCTCGCCGTCGCCGTGACCGATGCGACGGGGAATATCTGGTTCGCCACATCGGGCGCGAATTTTCCGCGCACGCTGCTGCAAGCCTGCCAGGCGCAGCCCGCAGCGTGTACGGAGGGGACCTTGCATCAATGGGAGCGGAAGGGCGTCAGCCATCGGGGGATGGCCGTGTCAATGATGGCAGGCAGCGGCGGGCCCTACACCCTGGCCGTGGCACAGGACATCGAGCACCATGCGCTTTTCATGAACACGTTCCGCTCGGTGCTGGGCAGCGCCATTGCCCTGGCCGCCCTGGCCATGGCTGGCCTGGGCTGGATCGTGACCCGATGGGGGCTCTTGCCCTTGCGTCAGGTCACCGACACCGTGGCTGGAATTTCCGCCGAACGTCTCGGCGCGCGCCTTGAGGCTTCGGAGCTTCCGGCCGAACTCATGCCGCTTGCTGCCGCTTTCAATGCCATGCTGGCTCGCCTGGACGATTCCTTTCGGCGACTTTCGGAGTTTTCCTCCAACATCGCGCACGAACTTCGCACGCCCATTTCCAACCTCATGACCCAGACCCAGGTGGCGCTTTCCGGTGCGCGCGACAACAACGAATACAAGGAAGTCCTGTACTCCAGCCTGGAAGAATACGAACGCATGGCCCAGATGGTCGGCGACATGCTCTATCTTGCCCAGGCCGACAACGGCCTTCTCACCCCGGGCCGGGAACGCGTCAACCTTGCCGATGAAACACAGGGCCTGTTCGATTATTTCGAAGCGTGGGCGGAGGAGCGCGGCGTTTCACTGGCCCAAACGGGATCGGCCACCGTGCCTGGCGACCGGCTGATGCTGCGGCGTGCACTCAGCAACCTCCTGTCAAACGCCATTCGGCATACGCCATCCGGCCAGACCGTGCGCGTATCGCTGGCGATGCACGGCGACAAGGCCGTCATTACCGTCGAGAATCCCGGCCCCGAAATTCCGGCCGAGCACCTCCCCCGGCTCTTCGACCGTTTCTACCGTATCGACCCTTCGCGTCAACGCAAAGGCGATGGCGCCGGGCTGGGGCTTGCCATCGTCAAATCCATCATCGACGCGCATGGGGGGTTGATTCAGGTCGTATCCACCCGCCAGGCGACACGGTTCCAGCTCACCTTGCCGGCCTTGACGAGATAATATCCATGTCTCCTGCTAACGACTTCGTATGCAGCCTTGCCTGGCCGGGCCGCACACGCTACAGTCAAACCATGCGTCGACTCCGGGTATTCCTCTTCCTGCTGCTTTCCCTTGCGGTTCCGCTGCAGGGCTACGCGCATTTTGCGCAGCCGCTGGTGCCTTGCCCGATGGAAGCCGCTGCCATGATGGCGCTGGTGGATGTGGACGCCGCGCACGATTGCTGCGACGAATCCGGCTCGCAGACCGGAAAGGCCTGCAAATCCGGCCAGCCCTGCCAGACCGGCGGCCAGCATTTTTCGGTTTCCACGCTCGACGTGCTGGCGCAGGAGCCGGTTCCGGCCACCCGCTTCCCGCACATCACGGCGGACATGTTGTCCTTCGACCCTTCCGCCGCCTGGCGACCGCCGGCTCAATCCTGACTCCCTGAACCAAGTGCTGCACTGCGTCCGCCCGAGCGGACGCTGCTGCGGCCGTTTCGCGCCATCGCGCCGCTGCCGGTCCGATGGTCGCCGTTCTCGCAAGGAGTTGGAACATGGTCATTCCCCTGTCTGCTGCCCGCCTGTGGCGGCCCCCAGTTTGCCGCACGGCTGTGCTGCTCGTGTGGGCGGGCCTCACCGGATCGGTCTGCGCCGAGCCGCTTTCATTCGATGAGGCGCTGACGCTCGCCGTGCGCGAAACGCCAGCGCTACGCGCGGCGTCGGCGCAGATCGATGCGGCCCGCCAGGCGGTGATCCCGGCCGGCGAACTGCCCGACCCGAAACTTGCACTCGGCATCGACAACCTGCCCATCGAGGGACCCGACCGCTTCAGCCTGGGCAGCGAACCGATGACCATGCAGCGCATCGGCGTCATGCAGGAATTCCCCAATGACGCCAAACGCGGTGCGCGTGTGGATGCTGCGCGCGGCCGGGTTGCGTTGAGCGAGGCGCAAACCCGCATCACCCGGCTCGCCGTGCTGCGCGAAACCGCAGTGGCCTGGATTGCACGCGATGCGGTTGAGCGCCAGCTTGACCGCATCGATGCACTGGATAGCGAGAATCGCCTGTTCGACGCTGCCGTGCGTGCCCGCATTGCCGGCGGCAAGGGCAGTGCACTGGATGCGGTGGCGTCGCGCCAGGAAGCCGCGATGATCGATGCGCGCCGGGACGAACTCATCGCGCGCCGCCAACAAGCCATTGCGGCGCTCAAACGCTGGGTGGGCCCGCGTGCAGCGGCGCCCCTCAAAGGGGCTGCGCCGGACTGGCCCATTGCGCGCGACACGCTTGAACACGCACTGCACGGGCATCCTGAACTGGCGATCTTCGACCCAAAGGGACGCGTGCTGGACGCCGAGGTGGCCGAAGCAAAAGCCGACAAGAATCCGGACTGGGCACTGGAACTGGCGTACGCGAAGCGCGGCTCGCAGTTCGGCGACATGGCCATGGTGCAGGTGAGTTTTGACCTGCCCCTGTTTGCTGCCAGCAGACAGGATCCGAAGATCGCGGCCAAGCTTGCCGAACGCATGGGGCTTGAAGCCGAACGCGAAGCGGTGTTGCGCGAACACGCCGCGATGCTGGAAGCGGATTTTGCCGAGTACCAGCGTCTCGTCAGCGCCGTCAAACGCCAACGCGACGTGCTGTTGCCGCTGGCTGACGAAAAAGTGGATCTGGCTATGGCCGGCTGGCGCGGCGGCAAGGGTGAGCTCGTCGACCTGGTGATGGCGAGGCGAGAACGCATCGACGCCGAACTCATGGCCATCGCGCTCGAAGGCGCGCGCCGGCAGATGGCTGCGCGTCTTCATTACGCCTATAGCGACCCCACTGCGACTGGAGAAAAACAATGAACCGCCAAACGATTAAAAAAGCCATTCTGGGTTTCTTCATTGTGGTTGCGCTGCTCGCCGTGGGTGTCGCGGCTGGCTTGTGGTGGGAAAGAAATGTTATGCCGGGCGACAGGATGGAGATGCCTGCAGAATCGTCGAAAGATGGCCGTACCGTGCTGTACTGGTACGACCCAATGGTGCCCACGCAAAAATTCGACAAGCCCGGCAAGTCGCCCTTCATGGACATGGAGCTGGTGCCGAAATACGCCGACGAAGGCGGCGATGCCTC
>JADFDN010000145.1 GCA_018262815.1 Thiobacillus sp. | reverse complement strand
TCGGCGTAGCCCCAGTCGAGCGGCAGCTCGCCTGCGCGCATGCGGATCCGGTCATCGAGCACCTTCTGCACCCGCGAATGCAGCTCGACGTCGTGCTGCAGCGTGGTGATGCGCTCGCCCAGGAAATCCAGCCGCGTGGCCGGGATCCGGGTCGGCACCTCGCCGGCCGCGTTATCCTTGAAGCGTCCCCAGTCGACGCCGTAGGTCGCCTTGAAGCTGGACAGTGCGGGCGTGCCGAGGGGCTGACCGTGTTCCAGCCGCTCGCGGCAGATGTCCACCAGGTCGTCCGCCTGCGCCTGGGTGAGCACGCCTTCGTCGACCAGACGCTGCGCATACAGCACGCGCGTGCTGGGATGCGCCTGGATGCGGCGATACATCAGCGGCTGGGTGGCCAGCGGTTCGTCCTGCTCGTTGTGACCGTGGCGGCGATAGCACACCAGGTCGATGAAGACGTTCTTGTGAAAGGTGTAACGGAAATCCACCGCGGTCTGCACCGCGAACGCCACCGCCTCGGGGTCGTCGCCGTTGACGTGCAGCACCGGCGCCTCGACCATCTTGGCGACGTCGGTGCAATACAGCGTCGAGCGCACGTCGCGCGGATCCGAGGTGGTGAAGCCGATCTGGTTGTTGATGACGATGTGGATCGCGCCGCCGTTCCTGAAGCCGCGCGTCTGCGACATGTTGAGACTTTCCATCACCACCCCCTGCCCCGACAGCGCGGCGTCGCCGTGCAGGATCACCGGCACCACTTCGTAGCCGAGCACATCGCCGCGCCGGTCCTGGCGTGCGCGCACCGAGCCGCGCACCACCGGGTGCACGATCTCGAGATGCGAGGGATTGAAGGCCAGCGCCAGATGGACCGGGCCGTAATCGGTGGCGATGTCGGTGGAAAACCCCTGGTGGTATTTTACGTCGCCCGACAGCGGCGAGCCGGGATAGCCGTTCGGCGGTTCCTCGTACAGGCTGTCCACCGTGCGCCGCATGATGTTGACCAACACATTGATGCGGCCGCGATGCGCCATGCCCATCACGATTTCCTTGGCGCCGTGGCGGGCACAACGCTCGATCACCTGGTCGAGCAGCGGGATCAGGCTCTCGCCGCCTTCGAGCGAAAAGCGCTTTTGTCCCACATGCCGGGTATGCAGGTATTTTTCCAGCGTTTCGGCGTCGGTCAGGCGCTTGAGCAGCTGTTTCTTCAGGTCGACCGAGACGCCGAACCGCCCCTGCGCCGATTCGATGCGCTCCTGCAGCCAGCGTTTGCGTGCCACGTCGGTGATGTGCATGTATTCGATGCCGACATGTCCGCAGTAGGCGCTGCGCACGCGCTGCAGCACGTCGGCCAGCGTGGTGCGGTCGACGCCGCACAGCGAGCCGGTTTCGAATTCGCGGGCGAGGTCGGCCTCGGTCAGGCAGTAGTGCGCGGGGTCGAGTTCGGGCGTTGGCGGCGGCTCGAAGCGGCGCAAGGGATCGAGTTCGGCCTGCCGTACCCCAAGATAGCGGTAGGCATTGATGAGCCGCAGCACCGACACCTGTGCGGCATCGGTTGCGCCGGTCCCGCCCGGCAGCGGCTGCGCCAGCCAGGGCGCCAGCGCGTCGTCGCCGAACTGTTCCAGGTAGGCCGCATTGCCGGCATACAGCGGCGAAGTCAGGTGCCAGTCGGGCGCGCTCATGGATCCGGTTCCGGCGCGTTAGGTCCCGCGCTGGTCCAGCGGCACGAACTCGCGCCGCGCCGCACCGGTATAGAGCTGGCGCGGGCGGCCGATCTTGTGCGCAGGGTCGGACAGCATCTCGTGCCACTGCGCGACCCAGCCGGCGGTGCGCGCCATCGCGAACAGCGCGGTGAACATGCTGGTCGGGATGCCCATCGCACGGAAGATGATGCCGGAATAGAAGTCGACGTTGGGGTAGAGCTTCTTCTCGATGAAGTACTCGTCCTCCAGCGCGATCCGTTCGAGTTCGAGCGCGATCTTGAACTGCGGATCGTCGCGCAGGTCGAGTTCGTCCAGCACCTCGTAGCAGGTCTGGCGGATGATGTTCGCGCGCGGATCCATGTTCTTGTAGATGCGATGGCCGAAGCCCATCAGGCGGAACGGATCGGACTTGTCCTTGGCGCGCTTGATGAAGCCGGGGATCTTGGAGACGTCGTCCATTTCCTCCAGCATCCGCAGCACCGCTTCGTTGGCGCCGCCGTGCAGCGGGCCCCACAGCGAGGCCATGCCGCTGGCGATGCAGGCATAGGGATTGGCGCCGCTGGAGCCGGCCAGGCGCACGGTCGAGGTCGACGCGTTCTGCTCGTGGTCGGCGTGCAGGATGAAAATGCGGTCGAGCGCACGCGCCAGCACCGGATTCGGCTCGTAGGGCTCGCACGGGCTGGAGAACATCATGTGCATGAAGTTCTCCGCATACGACAGCCGGTTCTGCGGATAGACGAAGGGTTGGCCCTCGTTGAACTTGTAGGCCCAGGCCGCCACAGTCGGGATCTTGGCGATCAGGCGGTGGGCGACGATCTCGCGATGCTCGGGATTGAAATTGTCGAGTCCTGCATGATAGAAGGCCGACATCGCACCGGTCACGCCGATCATCACCGCCATCGGGTGCGCGCTGCGGCGGAAACCGCGGAACACGTTTTCCATCTGGTCGTGCAGCAGGGTGTGGTGGCGGATCGAGGTTTCGAATGCCTGCTTCTGCTCGGCCGTCGGCAGTTCGCCGTGGATCAGCAGGTAGCAGACTTCCATGTAGTCCGACTGGTAGGCCAGCTCCTCGATCGGGTAGCCGCGGTAATACAGCAGGCCCTCGTCGCCATCGATGTAGGTGATCGCCGAGGTGCAGCTGGATGTGGCGGTGAAGCCGGGGTCGTGGGTGAAATAGCCATGCGTCCCGAGCGCGCGGATGTCGATCACCGGCTTGCCGTAGGTGCCCTGCTCGATCGGCAGTTCGATCGAGGGGCTGCCGTCGCTGAACGTGAGGGTGACGGTTTTTTTCATTGTGATTCCAAAAGTGTTGCTGCCCGATAATGTCGCAGGCGTTGAACAAGCGCTTCGAGTTCGGCATCGCCCGCAGGCGACCGCCCTTGCAGCCGGTCGACAATCTCCATGTCCGACAGGCCCAGCAGCCGCTCCAGCGCGGCTGTCTCGCAAGGCCGAAGTGTAGCGCGGTGCGCCTGCAGAAAGCCACCCAGCCAGAGATCCAGCTCCAGCAATCCACGCCGGCAGCGCCACGCCATTGCGTCAGACACGGCGCTTCACCAGCAGCGACTTGATGCGCCCGATCGCCGCGGTCGGATTCAGGCCCTTGGGACAGGCGTCCACGCAGTTCATGATGCCGCGGCAGCGATACAGCCGGTAGGGATCCTCCAGATTGTCGAGCCGCGCGGCCGTCGCCTCGTCGCGCGAATCGGCGATGAAGCGATAGGCCTGCAAGAGGCCCGCCGGGCCGACGAAGGTATCCGGATTCCACCAGAACGACGGGCACGAAGTGGTGCAACAGGCGCACAGGATGCACTCGTAGGCGCCGTCGAGCAGCGCGCGGTCTTCCGGACTCTGCAGGCGCTCGACCTCGGGTTCCGGCGCATCGTTGATCAGCCAGGGCTTGATCGAGCGGTACTGCCTGTAGAACGGCTCCATGTCGACGATCAGGTCGCGGATCACCGGCAATCCCGGCAGCGGCCGCACCTCGATCGGCTCCTTCAGTTC
>JADFDN010000144.1 GCA_018262815.1 Thiobacillus sp. | reverse complement strand
TGCGTGATCACTTTGACTGGTTTATTTCTAACTATCGACGGGTAATGGAGATGAACCGCACAGCAGTCTTGCCAATCCAGCCTGCGACTGCACCAAGCCAAGACAAGCTCGACGAACTCATTGCGAAAGCAAAGAGCCGCTTTTCTAAACCAGTTCGCGACCACCTCAAACAGGAGGCGTTCTACGTGTCTCTCGATGACGAAGCGAAGCTGAAGTCCACGCCAGCTTCCATCACGAAAGAAGACGCACAACAGTGCCTTGGGGAATCGGACAAATTTAAGGCGGTGACTGAGGTATTGATGGGAGATGCCTCAGGAGCATCAAAGTGGGGCCAACTCTGACGCAGACGCAGCAGTAATGGGGTCAGACACCACGTTATCCATACCGCTTCTTCGCGTTGACCGCCTCGGCAATGGCTGCGTATGCTCTGCTGCGTGACCGCTCGGCCCGATCTAGCGAAAATAAAGTACGCATCAGGAATCCAGCATGGAGTTTTTTCAGGAAGTTCACCATCCCGGTCTCAGCCTGCCCCGTCTCAAGCAGTCGCTGACGATCGAAAACCTGCCGAATCTGTGCGCTTCGATCGATACGGCGGCGCCGCGCACGGAGAACGAAGGCGAGCTCTACTGTCTGTGGGGATCGTTCAACGTCCGCCGCGACGAAATCCGCAACGGCGTGCGCTACGCACTGGTCGAATGTCCCCACGCGCTGGCCTGGACGGTGACTCTGGACGTGGCACGCGAGCACGTGGTCATCCACTGCACGATCGACAAGACGCATCCCGACCCCGAATTCGCCGAGTCGATCCATGCCTTCGTTGCGGACTGGAAAAATGGCCTCCGCGAGGGATTCGCCGCATCGGCGCGGAGAGCGGAACTGGGTTCGCCTTAACCCGCTAGAAGGGTCAGCATCGCGCTCCCGAAACGTGCATGGGCGGCGTCGTTCTGGTATCCCACTGCGCCCAAGGAACTTCGCATCGTGCCGCGCATCTAGCCTGATAAGCTCGCCGGCCCGAACGCGGCCCCCGGGCGGTCAACGGTGATCCGAAAAAGGAGGAACGCGATGATCAGGAAACTCAAGTCCGGCGAATACCGAATCTACTCCATCAAGACAGACCCCAGGACCGGCAAGCGGCGCAATCTGGGTACGTTCGCGACGCGCGAAGCGGCAGAGAAGCACGAGCGGGAAATCCAGTTCTTCAAGCGCCGGCACTGAGGCTGCGCGCGTGCTTTCGCTCGAGGCTTTTTGCGGAGTGTCATCATGAAGCCTTCCAGACCGTCCGGCGCGTCGGTTGACCGCGAGCGCTGGTCGCAGCGGGTTACAGCCCACAGCAACGCGCTCGATCTGGAGCCCGGGGTGTTTCGCCTGGACGACCCGCACGCGATTGCGCTGTCGCTCAAGCGCTCGGCGGAGCGCAGCCGTCGGCGGAAGACAACGTCTTTCCGTTCGGCCATGGCCATGCTCAACTTCTTCATCAACCGGGCCGGGAGGCAGCTGACGGCCGAGCAGCGGGCCCGTCTGGAAGCGGCCAAGGACGAACTGCGCGCCCTGTACGACCGGCCGCGGCGGCACTGATTCCGGCGCCCTGGATGCCAGGCTCCGGTCGCGGCCATCGGGGTCGACGACCAGACCTCGGCGTGGGCGACGCAGCGCCCGTGGCCGCCACGCCCAGGTTGGCGAATCGGATGCCCTGACAAAGGGCCGGACACCGGTTCAGAAGTCGAACAGATCCTCGAAAAAGCCTTCGCGTTTTTTCTTCTTGTAGTGCCCGTGATGCGGTTGCTGATGCTGATAAGCGCCGGGCTGCTGGGCGGGCGGCGCCGAAGACGCGGGACGCTGCGCTGACGAGTCCAGGCTCGCGGAGCGCTCGATGATCTTGTCGAGTTCGCCGCGATCGAGCCACACGCCGCGACACTGGGGGCAATAGTCGATTTCGATGCCCTGTCTTTCCGACATCACCAGATTGACCGTCTTGCATACGGGACACTGCATACCTACACCTTTCGTTGAATGGACAAGGACGGGCGCAGATCGAGGACGCTGCCCGCCCAGACGATGACCATTCCGCGAAGCCAAGGTTCACGCCCGCCGGGTTCGTCGCTTGAAGGCACGTTCGCGCCGTGGATGGGCGACAATAGGCTCGGACCCCGGTTTTCGAGCCGCGCAACCTTGTAAACGGCAGCAGCATGCAAACACTTTTTTCCCTGATCGAATCCCCCTTCCACCCCGATTTCAGCGCCCTGTATCAGAAGCTCGGCATCACGGCGCAGCGCTTCGACTCCGCTCGCAATCTGCACCGGGCGATGCAGAAGCAGCCGCCCGATTTTTTCGTGGGGGAATTCATTTACGGCTGGGGCAACAACTACGCGGGCGCGAATGTCTCGAATCTGGACGTCACGATCCGCACGCTGCAGCGCTTTGCGCCGCAGGCGAAGGTGATCGTGTTCATGCATCCGCGCGAGGAGGACCACATCGGCAAGCTGCTGGAACTGTTTCCGATCCATGCGGTGCTGACCTACCCGGTGAGCGAGCAGTCGATGCAGGCGGCATTGCAGACTTCGGCGTGATCCGTTAGACGGGATATCTCGATCAGCTTAAGGACCGGTTCGGCCGGGAGTCAGTCAGCCGACGCCGGCTTGCGTTTCTCAGCGCTGGTTGACGCCGTACCGCCCTGGGCCCATGAGCATCAGCGCGATCGCGGTGAACAGGAACATGCCCTGCAATTCCAGCGCCCAGCCGCCGGTTTGGCTGAGGCTGGCGAGTTCGCTGGTGTGGGCAAGCGCGATGGCGAAGAGCATGTTGACGGCGATCAGGGCGGCGCCGATGCGCGCATAGAAACCGATGATGAGAAGAAGCGGCCCCAGCACTTCACCTGCATAGACGCCGTAGGCGAAAAAGGCGGGCATGCCCATGCCGGTGACCATGCCCTCGATCGGCCCGATGCCGTGGCTGAGTTTGGCGATGCCGTGGAGCAGGATCAGGATTCCAAGGGTCAGACGCAAAACCAGCTTGCCGGTGTCGTTCAAATCATTGTGCATCGCGATGCTCCTGGTTGGGACTTCGTTACGCATGCGGACATGGAATATCCGCGCTCACTGAGTCTAGCCAATGGAATGGCAGCGTCCAGCGGTCCGGGCTGGGAACATTGGGGATAATATGCGGGGCAGCTACTGTATCCCTTCAGTCAGGTGGTCGCGACAGCACCCTGCCCTTGCGCTCGAATTGGTGTCTTTCGGAAATGTTCCAGCCACGCGTCCTGAAAATCGCAGCATTGATCATCGCCGGGTACGCGGTTCTGGTGCTTGCCGGATTGTTCTGGCCTGCTTACCAGAACTCCCCTGCAAACATCGCTACGCTCGTGCCTTTGCTGTCGGTTTACGTTTTCCATCATGCAGGTGTACCCGGATTACTTGAGCACGACGGGTTGTGTGGCTGGGGCTGGTGTTCGCCCACGCTGTTCGGCTGGGCCTTTGTGGCCGTGTTCTGGCTGGTGGCGGTTTGGTTGGCAGCCTGGGGCATCGCTGCATTTGCAGGCAAAAACGACCTGCGGCGCGGTTCAATCGATACGCCCTCAAAAATGTGACCTGTCGGCACGCCAGCCAATGAGCATCCGCCACGCACCGGCATTCGACTCGGCCCGCGCTCTTCGCCGTAGCGAGCAGCCGAGGCAGGCTACAGCCGCCGGCACACACA
>JADFDN010000143.1 GCA_018262815.1 Thiobacillus sp. | reverse complement strand
AGGATAACTTAGCTGTTTTGTTTCGATCGGCCTCGCTTTATAAACAATCCCCCGATAGAACCGTGTTTCTTCGTGCGGCGTTATCACCCTCAGTGGAACCCCACGAATTAGTCGATCGATTAGATCTTTGAGGTTGTCATAGTCAGCTATTTCCAAATTAAGTCGGTTAAGCTGCCTGATGATGTCTCGGGCTTCTGTTACCTTGATAGGCTTTATTGCCATGAGAATTTAAGATTCCTGGCTCGATTGATTTTGGCGAACCCGAACACTGTCAAGCCGTCAGCGAATGTCCCCGCGTCTGGTCACCGATCCCCATCAGCAAACCTTCCACGCTAATGTCTTCGTCCAGCGCTTCCCAGTGCAGCCCCGTGCCATTGCCCGACATTTCATACTGCATGCGCTGTTCCGGGGTCGCGCGCAACAGACCCGGAAAGTACGCCAAGGGCACACCGAGTTTACGGCCGTCCGACAGGTCCACCCACATCATCGATTCATCGAAATCGAGCTTCGTCGCCGAAACGTTCATGCCACGCCCTTTCAGTTCCGCATTGCTTGCAGCATTCTAGTCTTTTAGACGCCCCCCAAACTTCCCCTCCGCCTTCGCCACCTTCGGCGCCACCACGAACTGGCAATACGGCTGATGCGGGTTCTGCTCGTAATATCGCTGGTGGTAATCCTCGGCGGGATAGAAGATCGTCGCCTCGGTCACTTCCGTGACGATGGACGCGCCGAACTGCTTTGAAGCATTCAGCTCGGCGATCACCGCTTCTGCTTCGGCTTTTTGCTCGGGCGTGTGCCAGAAAATCGCCGAGCGGTATTGCGTGCCGACATCGTTGCCCTGGCGGTTGAGCTGGGTGGGGTCGTGCAGGGTGAAAAAGACGTCCAGCAATTCCCGAAACGAAATCACGTCCGGATCGAACGTCACCTGTACCACTTCGGCGTGGCCGGTATCGCCGTTGCAGATGTCGCGGTAGGTCGGGTTGAGGGTGTGGCCACCCATGTAGCCGGATACCGCGGACTCCACGCCGCGCAGGCGATTGAACACGGTTTCGATGCACCAGAAACAGCCGCCTGCGAGTGTCGCTACTGCGTGGGCCATGTTGCTCGTCCTTGATATCGAGGGGGGATTGCTTCGACCGGGTCTTGCAATGACGGTTCAGACGACGGGCACGGTTTCCTTGAAGGAGGTGCGCGCCATCAGCTTGTCGAAGAGCTTCGCCAGATTGGGGTGCGCGGTGCGCCATTCGATTTCGGGGAAGCGCAGATCCAGATAGCCGAGGGTGCACCCGCAGGCGATGTCGCCAAGGCTCATGCCGTTGCCGAGGAAGTAGGTGTTTTCGCCGAGCGCTTCGGCGAGCGCTTCGAGGCCGCGGAACAGGGTTTTTTCCTGCAGCACCAGCCAGTCCTCGCTCTGCTTGTCGGCCGGGCGCTTCCTTTCGAGGAAGAGCGCGACTGCGGCGTCGGTGACGCCGTCCGACAGGGCCTCGATGCCGCGCACGGCCATGCGGCTCTTGTGCTCGGCGGGGATCAGGTTCGACACCGGACTCGCGTGGTCGAGGTACTCGACGATGACGCGCGAATCGAACACCGAGACGCCGCCTTCGAGCACCAGCACGGGCACCTTGCCGAGAGGGTTGTAGGTCGACACCGCGCTGTCCGGCGCCCAGGGATTCTCGACCAGGAGCTGGAAGGGGATTTTCTTTTCCGCGAGCACCACACGAACCTTGCGGCCGTAGGGGCTGGTGAGCGAGGTGACGAGTTTCATACGGTTCCCTGAAAGTCTGCTGTTTAGGACGGGTTGCGAGCGCCGCCATTATCGCCTGCCGCCAGCGCGGCTCCAACCCGTTCGCGCAACATGGGGACGACCTCCGCCTCGAACCAGGGATGCCGCTTGAACCATAGACGATTGCGCGGGCTGGGGTGTGGCAGCGGCACATATTCCGGCGCGACATCGCGCCATGCGGCCACGGTGTCGGCCAGCGTGCGGCCGCGGCGCTTGCCCAGGTAATACGCCTGGGCATAGGCACCGATCAGCAGGGTCAGGCGGATGTCCGGCATCGCTGCGCGCAAGGGCGGATGCCACAGCGGCGCGCATTCCGGGCGCGGCGGCAGGTCGCTGCTCTTCACCGTTCCGGGGTAGCACAGGCCGGTGGGGACGATGGCGATGCGCGAGACGTCGTAGAACTGCTCGCGCGTCATGCCCAGCCATAGCCGTAACTGGTCGCCCGACGGGTCGTTCCACGGTATGCCGGTTTCGTGCACGCGCCGCCCTGGCGCCTGGCCGACGATCAACAGGCGTGCGGTGGGGGAAACGCGGAGAACGGGACGCGGCGCATGCGGAAGGTGGGCGGCGCAGACCGTGCAGGTCTGCGCCTGCACCGCCAGGTCGGCAAGCGCCTGAGGACTGGCTTTAGCGGGCGTGGTCGACGATGAACTGCTTGACCGCATCGACGTCCGCATCCATGACGTGTTTTTTCTGCGGTTGCGCTTCCAGGTCGGCGAGCTCAGCCGGGCGCACCGGCTCGATGCCGAGCGCCTCGCGGATCGCGTCCTCGAACTTGGCAGGCTGGGCGGTTTCCATGCAGATCATCGGCACGCCGGGTTGGCGATGTTCCAGGCCCACTTTCAGGCCGTCAGCGGTGTGCGGGTCGATCATCGTGCCGTAGACCTCGTACACGGTACGGATGGTGTCGATGCGGTTGGCATGATTGCTCGATCCCGAGACCATGCCGAATTCGCCGACCCGGCCGAATAGGCCATCCGCGTTCAGGTCGAAGCTGCCGCCCGATTCCACTGCGCCCCACAGGCTGCGAACCCTGGCTGCGTCTCGACCGGCAAGGTCGAACACGAAGCGCTCGAAGTTGGACGCCTTGGAAATATCCATCGACGGGCTGGAGGTATGCTTCGTCTCCGGGCGCGGGCGATAGACGCCGGTCCTGAAGAACTCGTCGAGCACGTCGTTTTCGTTGGTGGCGACGACCAGCTTGTCGATCGGCAGGCCCATCTGGCGTGCGATGTGGCCGGCACAGACGTTGCCGAAATTGCCCGACGGCACCGAGAACGACACCTGCTGGTCATTGCTCTGGGTCGCCGCGAAATAGGCCTTGAAGTAGTACACGCTCTGCGCCGCGACGCGCGCCCAGTTGATCGAGTTGACCGCGCCGATGTGGTGCTTCGTCTTGAAATCCAGATCGTTGGAGACGGCCTTGACGATGTCCTGGCACTGGTCGAACACGCCGCGGATCACCAGGTTGTGGATGTTGGCATCGGCGAGCGCATACATCTGCGCCTGCTGGAAACGCGTCATGCCATGCTCGGGCGACAGCATGAAGACGCGCACGCCGCGCTTGCCGCGCATCGCGTATTCGGCGGCGGAGCCGGTGTCGCCGGAGGTCGCGCCCAGAATGTTCAGCTCGCCGTGGGTCTTGTCCAGCACATACTCGAACAGGTTGCCGAGCAGCTGCATCGCCATGTCCTTGAACGCCAGCGTCGGGCCGTTCGACAGCGCCAGCACGTGCAGGCCGGGCTCCAGCGTCTTCAGCGGAGTGATGTCCTCGGCGTTCTCGCCCGGGCTGGTGTAGCGGTAGACGTCTGCGGTGTAGGTCTTGTCGATGAGCCGGCGCAGGTCGTCGTGCGGAATGTCGTCGATCAGGCGCGACAGCACGGCGAAGGCGAGTTCGCGGTAGTTCATGCCGCGCATCGCGTCGAGTTCCGC
>JADFDN010000142.1 GCA_018262815.1 Thiobacillus sp. | reverse complement strand
GGCCCCGAGCCCCGCTCCCGAGGCCGCGGCCCAACCCAAGCCGAAACCTGTCCCGGCGCCCGCTGTCGCGGCGCCGCCGGCCAGCCCCGAATCCGCCGAAACCTGGTACGACCCCTTCCTCAACAATCCGATGTATTGGGGCGGCGGCCTGGCTGCGCTGGGCCTGGGCGGTGTGCTGTGGTGGATGATGGCAGGCGGCAACCGCCGCCGCAAAACACCGAATACCGCGCTGGAAGACAGCATCATGAGCGGTGGCGACGTTCAGCCCAACACCGTGATCGGCGCCGCGTCGGGCGGCAGCGTCAATACCGGCGACACCTCCTTCCTGACCGACTTCAGCCAGGCGGGTCTGGGCACCATCGACACCCATGATGTCGATCCCATCGCCGAAGCCGAGGTCTACATGGCCTACGGTCGCGATGCGCAGGCCGAGGAAATTCTCAAGGAAGCCATCACCAAGAACCCGGATCGTCATGAAATCCGCGTCAAGCTGCTTGAAATCTACGCGGCGCGCCGCAACACCGCGACGTTCGAGGCGGTTGCCGGCGAACTCTACGCAGCGCTGGGTAGCAAATCGAGCCCGTTGTGGGACAAGGCCTGTGAAATGGGCCGCAGCATCGACCCGACCAACCCGCTGTATGGCGGCGTGCAGTCGAGTGCCGCCCCGGCGGTTGCCGCGGCCACGGTTGCAGCCACTGCGGCGGTGGCCGGCGGAGCGGTGACCTTCGATACCGAGCAGGCAGAAACGGAAGACGCTGCCGAGACGCTGCCTGACTTCGGCACCGAAGCCGGACTCGAGCCGGAGCCCGAACCCGAGGCGGCGGTGGACAACGCTCCGCTGGAGTTCGAGAGCGCGGGGCATGTCCTCAATTTCGACGTCCAGCCCGAAGAGCCTGCGGCCCCGGCCGCACCCGCTGCGCCCGACGCCGGCTATGTGGAAATGGACACGCAGGGCATGGCCTTCGATCTGCCGGACCTGGATATTCCGTCGACGACCGACGATGCGCTGAAACTCGATCTGGGTCTGGAAGAAGACAATGGTCCGGACAGCAAATTCGATTTCAGCGGACTCGACCTCGATCTGGGCGATGCCGGCGGCAACGAACTGGAGCTCGACGAAGTCGGCACCAAGCTCGACCTCGCCCGCGCCTACGTGGAAATGGGCGACAAGGAAGGCGCACGCGAAATCCTCAACGAAGTGCTGGCTGAAGGCAACGACGCGCAAAAGTCCGACGCGAAAGGCATGCTGGGTTCGCTTGGCTAACGCAATCCATCCGGTCGCCCGCATCCTGCTGTGGTGCGGGTGGGCGGTGGCGGTGGAGGCTGCCGCGTCGCCTGGCCTGATTCCTCTGGCCGTCGCAAGTGCGACGGCCTTTCTGTTTCCGCCTGTCCGCTTCCAACTGCTGCGCCTGCTGCGCCGGACCCGCTGGCTGCTGTTCGTGCTGCTGCTGACTTACGGCTGGAGCGTGCCGGGCGAGGCGTTGTGGCCGGGCTGGGGTAGCCCCAGTCTCGACGGCCTGCAACAGGGCGCGTTGCGCGTCGCACGCATCGCGCTGATGCTTGCCGGGCTCGCGGTGCTGCTGGCGACGACCACGCGACCACGCCTGATCTACGGCCTCTATGTGCTGGCCAAGCCGTTGACCTGGCTGGGTTTCGACCGTCGCGCCTTTGCCGTGCGCCTGGGCCTGACGCTGGATTATGTCGAGCATGCGCCGAAGCCGGCACGCTGGCTGGACGCGCTGCGCACGCTGCCACCCGCCGACGCGACACCCGCCACCTACACGCTCGAGACCGAGTGCTGGCAAAGCCGCGACAGCGCCGTCATACTCGCGGGCTTGCTCCTGGTGTGGGTCGTGCTGGCATGAGGCCGGATTGAGATGAGGATCGTCGTAGGGCTGGAATATCGCGGCGTCGGCTTTTGCGGCTGGCAGTCGCAGCCGCAGGGCTGCGGCGTGCAGGACGCGCTCGAAGCCGCAGTGTCGGCGATCGCCGGCGAGAAAACTGCCGTCACCGCGGCCGGGCGCACCGACACCGGGGTCCATGCGGCGTTCCAGGTGGCGCATTTCGATACCGTGGCGGATCGCCCGCTGACCGCCTGGGTGCGCGGCGTCAACAGCCACCTGCCGGCCGGCGTGGCGGTGCTGTGGGCGCGCGAAGTGGGCGAGGATTTTCATGCGCGCTTTGCCGCCACCCAGCGCGGCTATCGCTATGTGCTGCTGAATCACCCGGTGCGGCCCGGCCTCAACACGGGGCTGATCGGCTGGCACCACCGTCCGCTCGATGCCGACGCGATGAACCGGGCGGCCGCGCACCTGATCGGGCAGCACGATTTTTCCGCGTTCCGCGCCGCCGAATGCCAGGCGAAATCTCCCGTCAAGGAACTGCGGCTGGCGCACGTCGAGCGGCGCGGCGATTACCTGCTGTGCGACTTCCGCGCCGACGGTTTCCTGCATCACATGGTGCGCAACCTGATGGGCTGTCTCGTCCAGATCGGCGCCGGCAGCCAGCCGCCCGAATGGCTGGGCGACATCCTCGAAAGCCGTGATCGCACGCTTGCCGCCCCGACCTTCGACGCCGCCGGGCTGTATCTCACCCACATCCGGTATCCTGCGCACTTTGCCCTGCCGGAATCGTCTGAACGATGGCTGTTCGCGTAAAAATCTGCGGTATCACCCGTTTGCAGGATTTGCACGCCGCCTGCGACGCCGGGGCGGACGCACTGGGTTTCGTGTTCTACGAAAAAAGTCCGCGTCATGTGACGATCGAGGCTGCCGCGGCACTGGTGCGCGCGCTGCCGCCTTTCGTGCAGAGTGTTGGGCTGTTCGTGAACGCCGAATCCGCGTTCGTCGAGAGCGTGCTGGATGCCGTACCCTTGGACCTGCTGCAGTTCCACGGCGACGAGACGGCGGCCGACTGCGCGCGCTACGGCCGGCCGTATATCAAGGCGGTGCGGGTCAGTCGGGACACGGATTTGCTAAAATGCGCGGCTGACTTCGATGCCGCGCGCGGTTTGCTGCTGGATGCCTTCGTGCCGGGTGTGCCTGGCGGCACCGGCGAACGCTTCGACTGGAACCTGATCCCGCCGGGCTTGCCCAAACCGGTCATCCTGTCGGGCGGACTCGCGCCCGACAACGTCGCCGAAGCCGTCGAGCGCGTTCATCCCTGGGCGGTGGACGTGTCGTCCGGCGTCGAGGCAGCGAAAGGTATCAAGGACGCGCACAAGATTGCGCAATTCATTGCGAAAGCGAAAGTAGCCTCATGAAGCTGACAGATCTCCCCGATTCCCGCGGCCACTTCGGTCCCTACGGCGGCATTTTCGTTGCCGAAACCCTGATGGCGGCGCTGGAGGAACTGCGCGTCGAGTATGACAAGGCGCGCCAGGATCCCGCCTTCATCGCCGAATTCGAATACGAACTGAAACACTATGTCGGCCGCCCCAGCCCGGTGTATCACGCCAAGCGGCTGTCCGAGCAGTACGGCGGCGCGCAGATCTATCTCAAGCGCGAAGACCTCAACCACACCGGCGCGCACAAGATCAACAACACCATCGGCCAGGCGCTGCTGGCGCGGCGCATGGGCAAGAAGCGCGTCATCGCCGAGACCGGCGCCGGCCAGCACGGCGTCGCCTCGGCGACCGTCGCCGCGCGCTACGGCATGGAATGCGTGGTCTACATGGGCGCCGAGGACGTCGCGCGGCAGGCGCCCAACGTCTTTCGCATGAAGCTTCTGGGCGCGACCGTGGTGCCGGTGTCCTCCGGCTCGAAGACGCTGAAGGACGCGCTGAACGAGGCGATGCGCGACTGGGTCACCAACGTCGAGTCGACCTTCTA
>JADFDN010000141.1 GCA_018262815.1 Thiobacillus sp. | reverse complement strand
AGTCACCCAAAGCAATGCAGAACGCGCCGCGCGACTGGATGCCGAAAAAGCGGAGCGTGCCGAACGCGTGTCGCAGGCCGAAGCCGCCAGCAAGGCTGGCGCGGGCGCCGCCAACCTGTTCACCGCTGCGTTCGCCAATCAACCCGCGGGCGACGGCAAGAACGACGTCGCGATCAACCCGGTAGCGGGCACGGTAACCGTGCTGGGCACCGCCAGGCAGCAGGAACTGGTGCAGCAATATCTGGATCGGGTGATGCAGTCGGCGCAGCGCCAGGTATTGATCGAAGCGACCATCGTCGAAGTGACGCTCAAGGACCAGTATCGCGCCGGGATCGACTGGTCGAAAGCCCTGCAAGGAACCACCGGCTGGACGATCAATACCGTCGGCGGCGGAACCAATGCTCTGGCCGGCGCACTCTCTCCATTCATTCAGGCCACCTACACCAATACCGGCAACAACGGCTTCACGGCCGCGATCGACCTGCTGGAGTCCTTCGGCAACACCCGCGTGCTGTCCAGTCCCAAGCTGATGGCGCTGAACAACCAGACCGCGCTGCTGAAAGTGGTGAACAATCTGGTGTATTTCACCATCACCGCGGACACCACGACCGCCGCCAACGTGGCGCAGACCACCACCTTTACCTCCACGCCACAGACGGTTCCGGTAGGCGTCGTCATGTCGGTGCTGCCGCAGATCAACGAGAACGGCATGGTCTCGCTCACCGTGCGCCCCACCATCTCGCGCCAGGTCGGCACCGTCGAAGACCCCAACCCCGAGCTGAAGAAGAACAATCTCGACATCAGCAACCGCATTCCCGTCATCCAGGTGCGCGAGATGGAATCGCTGCTGCAGGTCCGCAGCGGCCAGACCGTCATCCTCGGCGGCCTGATCCAGGACGACACCAACAACGCGCGCGACGGCATCCCTGGCCTGTCGCGCCCCGAAGGTATCGGCGCGGTGTTCGGCCAGCACGAGCGCACCAACAGCCAGACCGAACTGGTGATTTTCCTGCGCCCCATCGTCGTCTCCAATCCCACGCTGGAAAGCGAGGAACTGCGTCAGTTCCAGCGCCTGCTCCCCAGCGCACGGAGCGCGCAATGATTCAGGCTGGCGCGCGGAGTGTCCGGTGAGCCTGCTGCTCAAGGCGCTGAAACAGGCCGAATCCGCGAACGCGGACAAGTCCGGGCTCGGCAATCCGGTCGAGGGTGACCTCGAACTGGAACCGCTGGCTGCACCCGGCACGGCCCAGGCGCGCGAATGGGTGGAACCGCCGGGGCTGTTGTTCGGCAGCAACGGACTCGAGTCCAGCCCTCGCAGCAAACCCGCTTTCCGCTGGCCGCGTCTCGGACTGGTTCCGCTGACGGCGCTGCTGGCCGCACTGATCGCAGTGGGCTACGGCACCTATCTTTACTTCGCGCTGCAGCCGCCGTCCGCCATTGAGGCGATAGACGTCGCCGCCTCCGTCCCGCCCGCGGCTGCGCCCTCAGTCGCGCCCGCGCCGGTCGCCCCCCTGCCGGCCGCATTACCCGCTGCGTCTTTGCCGCAACAGGACGCGTCGGCCGAGAAACCCCTGCCAGCGGAGGCCTCGGCTGAGGCTGATGTGCCTGCCCCGCCAGCCCCCCCCGTTTCCAGCATGCCGCGCACACCGGCTCCCATGCGCAGCGCCGAGCCACCGCCCGCCGCGCCGCCGCTGTTCCAGCCCGATGTCCAGACGAGCCTGCTCAGTCAGGCCTACGCCGCCTATCAGCGCGGCGCGCTGACCGAATCGCAGCGGCTCTACACGCAGGCGGTCGCTCGCGGACGCAGCGTGGATGCCTTGCTGGGGCTTGCCGCAATCGCCAGCGTGCAGAACCGTGAAGCGGACGCACAGCGCCTGTACCGCGAAGTGCTCGATCTGGATCCGCGCAATGCCACGGCCCAGGGCGCCCTGCTCGACCTGCTGGGCAGCACCGACAGCCAGGCGGCGGAAAGTCGCCTGAAAATGCTGATCGAACGCGAACCCAGCCCGCACCTCTTTCAGACCCTCGGCAATCTCTATGCCGACCAGGGACGCTGGAACGACGCCCAGGCCGCCTATTTCGAGGCCTTCCGAGGCGCCCCCGACAACGCCGACTACGCCTTCAACCTCGCGGTCAGCCTCGACCAGCTGCGCCAGTATCCGGCTGCGCTGACGTATTACGAAAAGGCGCTCGCACGCGACGGCGCACACCGCTTCGATCGTGCGCAGGCCCAAACGCGCGTGCAGCAACTGAAGTCGGCTCGCTGAAACGCACGCTCATGGAACGCCGCAAGAAACTCCGCATGGGCGAAACCCTGGTTACACAGGGCCTGATCACCCTCGACCAGTTGCGCATCGGCCTCAAGGAGCAGAAAGCCACCGGCCTGCCGATCGGCCGCCAGCTGGTGGCGCTCGGCTTCATGACCGAGGCGGTGCTGCGCGACCAGCTCGCCAATGCGCTCGGCAGCCAGGGCATCGACCTCTCCCAGGTGGTGGCCGATCCTGAAGCGCTGCAACTGGTTCCGGAGGACTTCGCCCGCCGCCACCACCTGTTGCCGATCGCGCACGACGCCGCGCGCAACGTGCTGACGCTGGCGACCACCGACATGTTCAACGTCGTCGCGCTCGACCAGCTGAAGGCCTCGCTCGGCGGGGCGCTCGAAATCGATACGCTGCTGGCGGCCGAAGCGCAGCTGCTCGAATGCATCGACAAGTTCTACGGCTTCGATCTTTCGCTCGACGGCATCCTGCGCGAGATCGAGACCGGCGAAGTCGACTACGCCAGCCTCAACCCCGAGACCGAGGAATACACCCAGCCGGTGGTACGGCTGGTCGGCGCGCTGCTCACCGATGCAGTGAAGCGCGAATCGTCCGACATCCACTTCGAGCCCGAGCACGCCTTCCTGCGCATCCGCTACCGGGTGGACGGCGTGCTGGAACAGATCCGCAGCCTGCACAAGACCTACTGGCCGGGCATCCTGGTGCGGCTGAAGGTGTTGTCGGGGATGAATATCGCCGAGACGCGTGCGCCGCAGGACGGCCGCATGTCGCTCACGCTGAACGGCCGCCCGATCGATTTCCGCGTGTCGAGCCAACCCGGCATCCACGGCGAGAATCTGGTGCTGCGCATCCTCGACCGCGAGAAGTCCATCATGCCGCTGGAGCAGATGGGTTTCACCGTCGACGCGCTGCGCGAGCTGCAGCTGATGATGGCGCGCCCCGAAGGCATTCTGGTCGTCACCGGCCCGACCGGTTCCGGCAAGACCACCACGCTGTACTCGATGCTGTCGCATCTCAACAACGAGACCGTCAACATCATGACGCTGGAAGACCCGGTCGAATATCCGGTCACGCTGATGCGCCAGAGCTCGGTCAACGAGACGTTGAAGCTCGACTTCGCCAACGGCATCCGCTCGATCATGCGGCAGGACCCCGACATCATCCTGGTCGGCGAGATCCGCGACAAGGACACCGCCGAAATGGCGTTCCGCGCCGCGATGACCGGCCACCAGGTGTTCACCACGCTGCACACCAACTCCGCGCTCGGCGTGTTCCCGCGCCTTATGGACATCGGCATCCAGCCCGGCATCCTGTCGGGCAACATCATCGGCGTCGTCGCGCAAAGGCTGGTGCGCAAGCTGTGTTCGCATTGCAAGGAAGCCTACATGCCGGACGAGGACGAAGCGCGCATACTCGGCATCGATCCGGCGCAGCCGTCACAGATCTATCGTCCCGTCGGTTGCCCAAGATGCAGCAACAAGGGCTACCGGGGTCGGCTGGCGCTAATCGAATTGCTGCGCATGGATCCCGAGCTCGACGAACTGGTGGCCAATCATGCGCCGCTGCACGAAATCC
>JADFDN010000140.1 GCA_018262815.1 Thiobacillus sp. | reverse complement strand
GAATCGCGTCGAATGGCACGCGATGATGTCGCCCTTTTTCGCCAGCTCGGCCAGATACAGGCGCACCTCTTCCAGCGGGATTCGGGTCGCGGCGGCAATCTCGGTATCGAGCTGCTCGCCCCGGCTTTTCAGGTACTTGTGGATCTTCTGCATGTCGGGAACACCTGGTTTCATGAATGGCAAGCCCTTAGCGGCAGGAAGCTTTCTTCGCCCAGCGCAGTTCAGCGCCCTCGCGCAGGCTGTGGACGATGGCGGCAAAGTCGAGCGGGAACCGGCCGGCGAGCGCAGCCGCCCGTTCTTCCAGCTGTTCCCAGTCGAGGCCGCAGCCGGCATCGGCAAATGCAAAGGCGATATGGTTGTCGCCGCCGGGTACCGTCCCCACCTGCACGCGCCCCTCGAAGGCCTCGTTCAGCAGGGCCAGGTGCCGGTGCCAGTATTTCCTCGGCCCGGCAAAATTGGTGACGAGCAGGCCGCCCGCCCGCAGCCGGCGACGTGCAGCCCGGTAGAAGCTGCGACTGAGGAAAGCCGGGGCGATGCCTGTGGAATCGAAGCCGTCCAGCAGCAGCACGTCGGCATCGCCTTCGGCGGCAGGCAGATACGCCGCCGCGTCGGCCTGGATGATCGCGAGGCGCGGGTCGTCCGGAACGCCGAACACCTCGCGCAGGGCGATGACGTCGGGATTCACCTCGACCACGCTCAGCTGCGCACGCGGCAGATGGCGGTAGCAGAACTTGGCCAGCGAACCGCCCCCCAATCCGACCATCAGCACATGGTCCGGATCCTCCACGAACAGCAGAAAGGCCATCATCTTGCGGGTGTAGGCAAACTCGAGGGCGAAAGGATCATCGAGGCGCATCGAGCTCTGGATGTACCCCAGGCTGAAATACAGCCGCCGCGTCCGTTCGTCCTCGATGATGAAAGGCTTGCCGTAGCAACCGGTCACGATCTGGGCGCAGAGTTCATCCGGGTCGCACGGCTCCGATTCGAGCAGGATCAGACTGCCGCGCTCGCCCAGGTCGTTCAGCACCTTGCCGGGCAGTTCCAGCAGCGGGATGCTCAGTGGCAGGGCTTGATTGCTCATCGGTCTCTTTCGATCGCTTCCGCGCCGTCATCGGAGCAGAGGAAGGCGGCATGCTGCGGCTATGCAAGGTCTTCGCAAATCGGTCCCGCGGAGGGTGCAGCCGGATACCCCGCCTGCTGGTAAGGGTAGGCGAAGATTGGCCTTTCCAGTAGCCATGCATATTACATGGTATTTTGATGGCAATCTAGTTATCATCCAATGCACATTGAATGCACATGCCGATCTTTATGGAAAACCGCACCGCCCGACTGACGCTCCTGATCGATCCGAGAAAAAAGCAGCTCTTCGAGGATATCTGCGCCCAGCAGGACCTCACCCCGTCGCAAGTGGTACGCAGGCTGATTCACCAATACATCCTCGAGCACGCGGGAACGCGCGAGCTGCCGGAATGGCTGACGACTCCCGCCGCCGGCGGCAGGTCGCAGTGAAACACAGGGCGGGAACATCGGCCGGGTCACCAGCGACATCGAGACCGCATTCGGCCGCTTGAATGAATTTTCAGCTGCGCATCCGATCCGCCCAACGGCGGCCGGCAGTCGCGCAGCGGCCACGGGACTGCCTGCCCCGGCCGCACTTGTCCGGCGGGCGGGGACTGGCGTCTTCGCGCGGCCTCTGGCACGCTTTCGCCTACATCCCTGCGGCCATGACATGAAAAATCTCATCAAACCAGGTGTATTGCTCGCCCTCGGGCTCATCTTTCCCCACTGGGCGGGAGCGGCTGAATCCGGAAACAGCGGAACGTTGAGTTTCATACTGGAAAACGACATGTTCCATGGGAGCGACGGCCACTACACGGGCGGCGTCCGGGGGGTTTGGGTGCCCGCCCCGGATGTCCCTGCGCCGGAATGGGCCGTCAGGCTGGCGCGCCTCATGCCGTGGTTCCCCGAACACGGCACGCTGCGTCATGGTTATGCCTTCGGCCAGAGCATGTTCGTTCCGAGCGACATCAGCCTCGTCAACCCGCCGCTGGACGAGCGCCCCTATGCCGGCTGGCTGTATGGCTCGGTCGGCCTGGGCCGCGTGTCGGGCCAGCGGCTCGACCAATTCGGCGTCACCTTCGGGATGGTCGGCCCGGCCTCGCTGGCCGAGCAAAGCCAGAAATTCATCCACGAGCTTGTGGGATCCAGGGAGCCGCGCGGCTGGGACACCCAGTTGCGCAACGAGCCCGGAATCATCCTGACCTACCAGCGCAGCTGGCGTGAATATGCGGCCCTGACCGTCCTCGGCAACCGGCTGGATTTCACGCCCCACGCCGGCGGGGCGCTCGGCAACGTGTTCACCTACGCCAACGCGGGCGTCACCCTCCGCTACGGCAAGCATCTGCCCGACGACTACGGCCCGCCCCGCATCCAGCCCGGCTTGCCCGGCTCTGCAGACTTTGCCCCGGTGTCGCATTTCGGCTGGTATCTGTTCGCCGGAATCGAAGGGCGTGCGGTGGCGCGCAACATCTTTCTAGACGGCAACACCTTCCGCGACAGCCGCAGCGTTGACAGGAAACCCCTGGTCGGCGACCTGCAGTTCGGATTCGTCATGGACTGGTCCGACATCCGCTTCAGTTACACCCACGTGCTTCGTTCGCGCGAATACGAAACCCAGCAAAAGAATGACGGTTTCGGTGCTTTGAGCGTTTCGATGAAGTTCTAGGTGTCCCGCCCGGGATGCTCAAACGCGTCAGCCCTGCCCGGGGCAACGGCCGTTAGTTTCGACAGCCGCCGCAGCGCGGCTTGACTTGCTGAAGCGAGTTGGCCGACACTGAAACTGCCCGCCATTCCTCAGCGCGTCAGGCCGGCGTAGAGCATTGGCAGTTTTTCCGGCAGCCGCTCCACATGGTCGACCACCATGAAGTTCTTCTGCCCGAAAATGCGGCTGACGTAATTGTCGGCGCGCGGATCGAGACTCATGCAGTAGGTCGTCACGCCATTGCGCGCGACTTCCTCGACCGCCTTCTTGGTGTCGTAGCGCAGATACTGCGGATCGCGCACGTCGATGTCGGCCGGCTCGCCGTCGGTGATCACGATCAGCAGCTTCTTAGCCGAACGCTGCAGTTTCAGATGATGGCCGGCGTGGCGAATCGCGGCCCCCATGCGGGTCGACAGCTGCCCGGTCATGCCGGCGAGCTTGGACTTCGGCACCTCGTCCCAATGCTGGTCGAAATCCTTGAAGCGGTAGTACTCGACGTCGTGGCGGCCGTCCGAGCAGAAGCCGTGGATCGCAAACGGATCGCCCACCTTGCTGATGGCGTCCGCCAGCAGCACGCAGGCCTGGCGGGTCAGGTCCAGCACCGAGTATTCCTGGTCCTGCACCGTCTCGTTGGTCGACTCTGAGAGATCGAGCAGCACCAGGATCGAGAAGTCGCGCGTCTTGCGCACGCTGCGCATCATGATGCGCGGATCCGGCTGGTTGCCCAGCCGGATGTCGATGAAGCTCGCGATCGCCGCGTTGATGTCGATCTCGTCGCCGTCCTCCAGCTTGCGGATGCGCTGCACGCCCTGCGGCTGCATCGCGTCGAGCAGGAATTTCATGCGATGGATTTCGCGCTTGTACTTCGCGGTGATTTCGTCGATCACTTCCAGCTCGCCCGCCTTGGCGCGCTTTTCCAGCACCGTCGCCCATGCCGGCCGCTCGAGCTGGATCTGGTAATCCCATTCCGAATAGTGGAAGGGCTCGGAAACCGGCTCCTTGCCTTCCATCTCGTTGTAGCTCGTGCCCATGTCCTCGTAAGGGAAGAGTTCGGTACTGAGCACCCAGATCTCTTCGGCATCGTCGCCCGCTGTTTCGAC
>JADFDN010000013.1 GCA_018262815.1 Thiobacillus sp. | reverse complement strand
GTCGTAGATCACCGTCTTCCACTCCGGATTGTTGTCCTGCCCCATGTTGCCGGTGAGATCGGACGCACGCAGGTAGCGGTCGGCGATCAGCGTGCCTTCGTGTTCCTTCAGCATCACCAGCATCGGCATGTCGTTGTACTGGCGGCAATACTGGTCGAAATACTCGCTGCGGTTCTTGACGTGGAATTCGGACAGGATCACGTGGCCCATCGCCAGCGCCAGCGCGGCGTCGGTGCCCTGGCGGGGGGCGAGCCAGATGTCGCCGAACTTGACCATTTCGCCGAAGTCGGACGACACCGCCACGGTCTTGGTGCCCTTGTAGCGCACCTCGGTGTAGAAGTGGGCGTCGGGGGTGCGGGTCTGCGGCACGTTGGAGCCCCACACCATCAGATACGTCGAGTTGTACCAGTCGGCCGATTCCGGCACGTCGGTCTGCTCGCCCCACACCTGCGGGCTGGAGGGCGGCAGGTCGCAGTACCAGTCGTAGAAGGAGCCGCAGACGCCGCCGATCAGCGACATGTAGCGCGATCCCGCCGCGTAGCTCACCATCGACATCGCAGGAATCGGCGAGAAGCCGTAGATGCGGTCGGGGCCGAAGTCCTTGATGGTGGTGACGTTGGCGGCGGCGATCATTTCCGTCACCTCGTCCCACTTGGCGCGCACGAAGCCGCCCTGGCCGCGGATCGACTTGTAGCGTTTGGCTTTTTCGGGGTTCTGGCTGATCGAACGCCAGGCCTCGACCGGGTCCATCGTCTTCCTCGCCTCGCGCCACATCTCCATCAGGCGGCCGCGGATCAGCGGGTATTTCACGCGCTGCGCCGAATACACGTACCAGGAGTAGCTGGCGCCGCGCGGGCAGCCGCGCGGCTCGTGGTTGGGCAGGTCGGGGCGGGTGCGCGGGTAGTCGGTCTGCTGGATTTCCCAGGTGATCAGGCCATTCTTGACGAAGATCTTCCAGCTGCACGAACCGGTGCAGTTCACGCCGTGGGTGGAACGCACCACCTTGTCCTGCTGCCAGCGGCTGCGGTAGGCGTTTTCCCAGCTGCGGTCTTCATCGCTGACGGCGCCATGGCCGTTGGAAAACTCGGCGACGGTCTTCTTGAAGAACGTCAGTCGGTCGAGGAAGTGACTCATTGCATTTCTCCTTGCGGGGTTGTTCTGTGCTCAGGGATTCTTGACGTAGGCGTTCTTGCGCAGATAGAACCACCAGTTCAGCACCAGGCACACGGCGTAGAAGATGGCGAAACCGTACATGGCGTATTCAGGCGTACCGGCCTTGATTTGTTCCTTGATCACCTCGGGGGCGATGAAGGAGCCGTAGGCGGCGACTGCCGAGGTCCAGCCGAGCACCGGACCGGCCTGCACGCGGTCGAAGATCACGCCGACGGTGCGGAAGGTCGATCCGTTGCCGATGCCGGTGGCGGCGAACAGCACCACGAACACCACCAGGAACTGGGTGAAGAAGATTTCCGGCGTGGCCGACTGGTAGGCCTGCATCATGATCCAGCCGGCGTAGGTCGAAGCCGCGACCATGACCGCCGAGATGATCTGGGTGACGATGGAGCCGCCCACCTTGTCGGAAATCCAGCCGCCCACCGGACGGATCAGCGCGCCGACGAAGGGTCCGATCCAGGCGTAGGTGAGTGCGGAGGGGGCGTTGGGATTCTTGGCGTGCGTCCACAGGCCGGTGGCGGCATCCAGGGTGTGCGTGTCGCCGAAGATCACCGTGATCGACAGCGGCAGTGCCATCGAGAAGCCGATGAAGGAACCGAAGGTGACGAGATACAGCGCGGTCATCGACCAGGTGTGCTTGTTGCTGAAAATGGCGAACTGCTTGGCGATGTTTTCCTTCATTGGCCCGAAGGCGGCAAGCTTCAGGATCAGCAGCGTGCTGACGATGATTAGCGGCATCGCCACCCACATGTTGAGCAGGCCGAGGCCGGTGGGGGCGGGCAGGTAGAGATAGAGGCCGCCGATGGCCGGCACGAAGGCCAGGGTGTAGAGCCAGGTCACCTTGATGAAGGCGGTGATGGCATTGCCGGCATCCGGCGAGACCGGCAGCAGGTTGTTCATGCCGAACCAGGCGAGGATGCCCAGCGGCACCAGCGACAGCACCCAGGTGAAGCCGGCGTTCTGGATGAAGGTCTCGGTGCCGGCGGTGATCTTGCCGAGGATCCAGCCGCTGTCCTTGACCAGCGTCATCGAGTCGCCTCCGAGCGCGCCGAACACGCTGACCGTCATCACCAACGGGATCAGGATCTGCATGGTGGTGACGCCGAAGTTGCCGAGACCCGCGTTGATACCGAGCGCGGTGCCCTGCAGGCGCTTCGGAAAGAAGGTGGAAATGTTGGACATCGAGCTGGCGAAATTGCCGCCGCCGACGCCCGACCACAGCGCCATCAGCTGGAAAGTCCACAGCGGCCAGTCGGGATGCTGCAGGACGATGCCGGTGCCGATCGCCGGCGCCAGCAGCATCGAGGTGGTGAGGAAGATGACGTTGCGCCCGCCCGCCAGCCGGATGAAGAAGGACGACGGAATCCGCATCGTCGCGCCGGCCAGGCCGGAAATCGCGGTCAGCGTGAACAGCTCGTCCTTGGTGAAGGGGAAGCCCAGGTTGGACATCTGCACCGTGATGATTCCCCACATCAGCCACACGGCAAAGCCGCACAGCAGGGCCGGCACCGAGATCCACAGGTTGCGGTAGGCGATCTTCTTGCCGGTCGTCTCCCAGAACGTCGGATCCTCCGGGTTCCATTCCTTGATGTTGGCAGGCATGGCGTATTCCTCTTATAAGTTGACCAACGGAGCCGGGCATCGCCCGGCCCAGGCTTTGCTACTCCATCCGGTCCGCAAGCTGCATCCGCTTCAGCTCGCGGGCCGCGTCCATCGGGCGCACTTCCGTCCAGTACATCCACATCAACGACACCCACACCACGCCGAACATCAGCATGAAGGCCGACGAACGTATCCCGGTCAGATCCACCAGCGCACCGAACATGATCGGCATCAGGAAGCCGCCCAGGCCGCCGGCCAGGCCGACCACGCCGGACACCACACCGATGTTGTCGGGGTAATCGTCGGAGATGTATTTGAAGACCGAGGCCTTGCCGAGGGCGAACACGATGCCCAGCGTGAACATGATGACGGTGAACATCGTCGCGTTCAGGCCGAAGTGGAATGTCATCGGGCCGTTGATGGTCTGAACGGTGATGTCGCTCTGCGGATAGGACAGGAAGAACAGGCAGACCAGCGAAATCCACAGCACCCACCACGTCATGGTGTGGGCTCCGAACTTGTCGGAGAAATGGCCCCCGATCGCCCGCAGCACCCCGCCCGGGATGCTGAAGGCGGCAGCCAGCAGAGCGGCCGTCTTGAGGTCGAAGCCGTATTCGCTGACGTAGTATTTGGTCATCCACAGCGCCAGCGCCACGTAGCCGCCGAACACGATGGAGTAGTACTGGCTGTAGCGCCATACCTTCGGGTCCTTGAAGGCGGCAAGCTGCTCGCGAATCGTGACGGACTTGCCGACCTTGTGTCCCGGGTCGCTGTAGGTGAAGAACCAGAACACGATGGCGGTCACCAGCATCAGCACCGCGTACACCTTGGGGACCATGGTCCAGCCGTAGCCGACCACGATGATGGGCGCGAGCAGCTTGGTGACCGCGGCGCCGGTGTTGCCGGCGCCGAAAATGCCCATCGCCAGCCCCTGCCGTTCCTTGGGAAACCAGCGGGCGCAATAGGCGATGCCGACCGTGAACGAGCCGCCTGCCATGCCGACGAACAGGCCGACCACCAGGAAGTGCCAGAACTCGGTCGCGTAGGAGATCAGCCAGATCGGGACGACCGTGGAGAGCATCAGGATGAAGAAGACGACGCGCCCGCCGAATTTGTCCGTCCACATCCCCAGCGGAACGCGGATCAGGGAACCGGTCAGCACCGGGGTGGCGACCAGGATGCCGAACTCGGTCTCGTTCAGCCCCAGCTGCTGCTTGATGGGAACGCCGATGACGGCGAACATCATCCAGATCATGAAGCACACCGTGAACGCCAGCGTGCTCATGATGACGACCGACCATGCCTTGTATTGTTGGGTTGCCATAATCCACCCCCAGATGGGCCGAGGAGATAAAAAGACCTTGGTGTGTTTTTTACGCCATGGCGCAGGTCTTTACCATAGGGTGTGGGACGCGAAAAGCAGCCCTTATACCTCTTTGGAGGTATAAGGGGTACATGACAACACTTTGATTTGTATGATGATTGGCAAATCCGCCCACCCGGCGGGGGGGCTTCGGCCCAGAAGAGGTATACCCTTTTATCCGACCTGTCCGAAACGGGGTGGTTTACCCTCGGGGCATGGCACACATCGCTGAGGCATGGAGGGAACAGGTGCGCCGCTTGCTGGGAAATAGACTGCAGAATTCACTGCTGCTGCGGCTGGGCGGCATGTTCGTCGCCATCACCGTGCTGGCGGTGGCCAGCATGTCCACCTCATGGATGGTGGCGGAGACCACCCAGGGCAGCGGACAGGCCATCAATCTTGCGGGCAGCCTGCGGATGCAGAGCTGGCGGATGGCTTCGATCCACCAGCGCCTGCTGCAGGACGGCAAGCCCGAACACCGTGCCAGCCTGGGGGAGGCCATCAGCCGGTTCGATCGCGACCTCAAAGCCGAACCCATCCTGGCCGTCCTGCCCGCCGATGAAACCGCCCCGCTCAATCGGGTTTACCGGCAGGTCGAGCGCAGCTGGCACGAGCAGATCAGGCCTGGCCTCGTCAGGCTGCCGGCCACGGCGGCCGCCGATGCGGCCGTGCTGGACGACATCCCGGAGTTCGTCGCCCGCATCAACGATCTGGTCAAGCAGATCGAGGAGGCCGCCGAAGCGAAAATCCTGGTCATGCGCGTCATCCTCGGCGCGGCGGTCATCGCCACGCTGCTCGTGGTCGCGCTGTCCATCTATCTGGTCAACAACATCCTCGTCCATCCCCTACGCGACCTGCTGGAAATGACCGACCGGATCGGCCAGGGCAATCTGGCGATGCGCACCGACCTGACCGGAGAGGACGAGATCGGGCGGCTCGGCCAGGCCTTCAATCACATGGCGGAGGATCTCTCCAAGCTGTACCAGAATCTGGAGGCGCGGGTGGCGGAGAAGACCGCCGAGCTCACCATCGCCAACCGCTCGCTGGAGCTGCTCTATCACTCGATCGCCCGGCTCTACAGCGGCCCGGTGGCGCACGACACCTACGCCATTCTGCTGAAGGATCTGGAAAACGTTCTGGGCGTGGGGCATGGGCTGGCCTGCCTGGTGGATACCAGCGGCGCGCAGGGGCGGGTGATCGCCAGCACGCTCGATCCGGCGCGCGATATCGACGTCTGCGGACTCACCTCCTGCAGCGAATGCCTGGCCAATCGCGCGCTGTCGGTGCACCCGCTGAAGGGCGGCACGCGCGTGTTGTCGCTGCCGCTGTCGGACAGCGAGCACCAATACGGCGTGCTGCAGCTGGAAATGCCGCCGGGGCGCAGCCTCGAAGCCTGGCAGACCCAATTGCTGGAAGCGCTGTCGCGCCACATCGGCATCGCCATCGGCACCGCGCGCCGCATCGAACAGAGCCGGCGGCTGTCGCTGCTGGAGGAGCGCGCGGCGCTGGCGCGCGAACTGCACGATTCGCTGGCGCAATCGCTCTCCTACATGAAGATCCAGGTCAGCCGCCTGAAGCCGCTGCTGCCTGCGGCAGACGCGGGGCCGCGTCCGGGCGACGGTCCCGAGGCGGGCGAGGTGCTGGCCGAACTGCGCGAAGGCCTCAACAGCGCCTACCGCCAGCTGCGCGAACTGCTCACCACCTTCCGTCTGCGCATCGAAGGCGAGGGGCTGGCCGCGGCACTGCAGACCACGGTGACCGAGTTCTCCGCACGCGGCAATATCCCGATCGCGCTCGAAGTACACCTGGCCGGCTGCACGCTCAGCCCCAACGAGGAAATCCACGCCCTGCAGATCGTGCGCGAGGCGCTGTCGAATGTGCTCAACCACGCCCACGCCAGCCGGGCCGAGGTCAGGGTCCTGTGCAACAGCGACGGCTCGGTGTCGGCCACCGTCACCGATGACGGAACCGGCATCCGGCAGCCCGCCGGCGCACATCATTACGGCATGACCATCATGGAGGAACGCGCCCGGCATCTGGGTGGCCAGCTGACGGCGGAAAACCTGCCCACGCTCGGCACCCGCGTCACGCTACACTTCATGCCGGACAAGCAGCGCGAACCCGTCCCCCCCATCCATTCCGTCCCACAGAACTGAAATCGCCATGCCAACGGCAGAACCCCAGTCCATACTCATCGTCGACGACCACCCGCTGTTCCGCAAGGGCGTGATCCAGCTGATCCAGGCGGTCCCCGGATTCCGCTTCGTCGGCGAGGCGGCCAGCGGCCGCGAAGGCATCGCGCTCGCGCAACGCCTGCAGCCGGACATGATCCTGCTCGATCTCAACATGAAGGACATGAACGGGGTCGAGGTGCTGAAAACGCTGAAGGACGACGGCCTCGATTCGCGCATCATCATGCTGACCGTGTCGGACCAGGCGGAAGACCTGATGGCCGCGCTGCAGGCCGGCGCCGACGGCTATCTGCTGAAGGACATGGAACCGGAAGACCTGATGCAGCAGCTGGCCGAGGCCGCGCGCGGCAAGATCACCATCAGCGAGCGCCTGACGCAATTGCTGGTCGCCTCGCTGCGCGAGAAGAATCGCCCCACCAGCCCCGCCGAGGCCGGCCTCACCGACCAGGAAAACCGCATCCTCGAGCACCTGGTCGACGGCAAGAGCAACAAGCTGATCGCCCGCGACCTGGGCATCGCCGAGGGCACCGTGAAGGTCCACGTCAAGCATCTGCTGAAGAAGCTCAACCTGCGCTCGCGCGTGGAAGCGGCGGTGTGGGCCGACCGCTGCCGCCGCCAGACCAAGCCCTGAACTTGCTTTTTCGGAGTCGCGCTCTTCAATGAAATTGAAGCGCATCGAAGCGAGGAGGGCATCATGCCAGTCGGCGAAATCTGCAACCGCGAAGTCGTCATCGCGGAAAAGTCACTTCCCGTCACCGAGGCTGCGCAATTGATGCGCACCCATCACGTCGGCGATCTGGTCGTGATCGAGAAAAACGGGGGGCGCACGCAGCCTGTCGGCATCGTCACCGACCGCGACATCGTGGTCGAAGTGGTGGCAGCCGGGGTCAATCCGGAATCGCTCAAGGTGGGCGACATCATGGGACCGGAAGTGGCCACCGTGCGCGAGAGCGAAGGCCTGTTCGAGGCGCTGCGCTACATGCGCGACAAGGGCGTGCGGCGCATGCCCGTGGTCGACCCTGACGGCGGCCTGGTCGGCATCCTCACGCTCGACGACCTGCTGAGCCTGCTGGCGGAGGAGATGATGGAGCTCGCCAGGCTGGTGTCGCATGAGCGGCAGCGGGAGGCGAGTGCTCGTCGCTGAAAACCGAAATGCAGACCTGATCCGACTGGCCGATCAAGTGTGTGAGTTGTTGTTGTGGTGCAAATGCCAGTTAGTATTCCGGCCGTTGCCGGAATTTTTCTTCTGCCATGCCATCCGCACCCATGGCAAAAATATTCAACCGCTAGTTTATTCATGCCCCCCGGCAGACTGGCCGCGATGGCCGACTCGAGTGTTGCGCACGATATGAATTTCATGAATTTGAATACACCACAGGCACAAACCAAAACCGACGGATCTGTCTTTGCCGGCTTCAAGCGCGTGCTCAACAAGGGCACGCTGATCTTCGCGCTCATCATCGTGGCTCTGCTCGTCATGATTCTGTATCAGTACGAGCGTTCGGCAGAGGCGGTGCGTTCGGTGGACCATACACGCCAGGTCATTGCCTACATTGATTCGCTGCGAACCTATCTGCTCAACCTCGACACGGCGGCTCGCAAATACGTCGAGTCGCAGGACCCGGCCTATCTTGATGCCAATCTGATTTGCCGCCGATCGCAGTGTCCCAGTGCCGAACAGCTGATCGTCCTGCTCAATGCCGACAGCGCCCAGTCCGCACGGCTGGAACCGCTGCCGGCGCTGCAATCGGCGCTGGAGACCGGATTCAGCGCGCTGCAGCAGCGCGCCGAGGCAGGAAGCGACGCCAGCGCGCCGGAACAGGAACTCTCCGGATTCGACAAGTCCGCCATCGAGCAGATCCACCGCATCCTGATCGAAGTCGGCCGGGAAGAACTGAACCAGCTGGAAGCGCGCGAGAAGACGCGCGTCGAGGATCAGAGCCTGTCATCGGCGCTGCTGGGCATGGCCGGAATGTGGACGGGACTGGCGCTGCTCGGTCTGTACCGGGAAACGCATCGCCTGATCAAGGCGGGCATCCATGCCGAACAGACGATCAGGCAGCTCAGCCTTCACGACCCGCTGACGGGCCTGGCCAATCGACGCTTCCTGCAGGAAAACGAAAAGCACCTGATCGCCGGCGCGAAACGCTCGCGCACCCGGATGGCGGTTCTGGCCGTCGACCTGGACGACTTCAAGCCGGTCAACGACCGCTACGGGCATGCGGCAGGCGACGCGGTTCTGCTGGCGTCGGCGGAACGGATGAAGCGTCTGTTGCGCGAATCGGATGTGATCGCCCGTTTCGGCGGAGACGAATTCGTCATCGTGCTGGGGCAGGTCGACGACGCGGAGGCTGCGCGGGAGGTCGCGCGCCGCGTGGTGGAAAGCCTGAGCCAGCCGATACCGCTTGGCGGAGGGGAGACCGCGCACATCGGGGCCTCGGTGGGGATCGCCATGTGCTGCACCGACGGCGAGACGCTGGATGACCTGCTGAAGAAAGCCGACGCGGCGCTTTACGCTGCGAAACGCGAAGGCAAGCACACCTACCGCGAGGCCGGCGCTTCAGTCGTATAAGCGCGGGATGAGCCGCCGGTAATCGTCGCAAACCCGGCGCGACCCGCCGGATCGACGCTGGCCGCGCGCCTTCTCAGCAGATGCGCGGCAGCGGATCGTCTTCCAGTTCGTCGAGCACGCGGCGGCCGCCGAGGCCGGTTTCCAGGATCACCCGTGCTCCCCCGGTTTCGATGCGGCCGATGATGGCGGCGTCGCGGCCCTCGGGCAGCGCGCGCCAGCGGGCGAGCACCTCGCCGGCGGCGAAGGGGTCGGCGACGGCGACGACACGGCCTTCGCATGCCAGGAAGTAGGGGTCGTAGCCCAGCATTTCACAGACCGACACGACTTCCGGGCGCAGCGGCACCGCGTTCTGGTCGAGCGCCACGCTGTGGCCGCTGGCACGCGCGATTTCGTGGGCGACGGTGGCGAGTCCGCCGCGTGTCGGATCGCGCATGAACTTGAGGTCGGGAAAGTCGCGCACGGCGCGCGTCAGCGGCAGCACCGAGGCCGAATCGGAACGCAGCTCGCCCGACAGGCCGAACTGCTCGCGCGCCAGCATCACCGCGATGCCGTGGTCGCCGACCGGGCCGGACACCAGCACCACGTCGCCCGGTGCGATGCGATCCATGGCGAATCGGGTGGCCGCGCGGCGAACGCCGATGCCGGCGACGGAGAGATACAGGCCGCTGCCTTCGCCGCGCCGCACCACCTTGGTGTCGCCCGCCACCACGGCAACGTGGTTCTGCCGCGCGGCCCGCGCAAAGCTGGCGATGTAGCGATCGAGCGCGGCGACGTCGAGTCCTTCCTCGATCAGCGCGGACACGGTGAAGTAGAGCGGGTCGGCCCCGGCCACCGCCAGGTCGTTGACCACGCCGTGCACGGCCAGCGAGCCGATGTCGCCGCCGGGAAACTCCAGCGGCTCGACGGTGAAGCCGTCGGTGGTGACCATGATGTCGCCCTCCACATGGGGCAGCGTCACGGCGTCAGCATCGGTATCGAGCAGCGGATTGCCGAGATGCCGCGAAAAGATGTCGGTGATGAGTTCGCGCATCAGGCGACCGCCGTTGCCGTGCGCGAGAAGAATGCGGGTGTCGTCCATGGGTTTTCAGGCGTGCAGAAATTCGATGACCTGGCCGAAGCTTAACCCGGCATCGTTGACGGGAACACGTTGCGGCAGACAGGCGTCGAAGCCGGCAGCCTGCAAGCGGCCGAGCGCGGCTTCGGCAAGCAGGCGGTTCTGGAACACGCCGCCGGTGAGGCCGACCGACCGAATACCGGTTTGCTCGCGGAGCCGCTGCGCCTGATCGACCAGCGCCTGCGCCAGGCTGAAATGGAAGCTCGCCGCGCGCTCGGCTACGGAACGGGCTGCATCGGCGAGCATGGGCAAGAGCGGCGCCCAGTCGCTGCGCCAGATGCCGGACGGGTCGCGTTCCAGCGGCAGTGCAATCGCCGTCCCCCCGGCCGTCGCGCCCACGGCCTCCAGCCGCATCGGGCCTTCGCCCTCGAAACGCGCCTGGGTGCAGATGCCGCACAGGGCTGACGCGGCATCGAACAGGCGGCCGACCGCCGAACTGGCCGGACTGTTCAGCCGGGCCGACCAGGCCTGATGCAGGGCTGCGGGGGCGAAGGGCGCGGACTGGCCGGTCTCCCATAGCAGCGCCGCGGCGGCGCGCCAGGGTTCGCGTCCGGCCTTGTCGCCGCCGGGCAGACGGAACGGCCGGAACGAAGCGGCGCGCTGCCAGCGACCGGGCGAACCGGTGAAGGCTTCGCCGCCCCACAGGGTCTGGTCTTCGCCGAGGCCGACGCCGTCCCAGGCGAACACGATCCATTCATCCGCATCCGGGCATTCCCAGGCCAGCGCCGAGGCATGGGCGTGGTGATGCCAGATCTCGGTCAGGGGCAAACGGCTGTCGCGGGCAAAGCGGCGATAGCCGTAGCCGGGATGCCGGTCCACCAGCACACGCGAGGCCTCTACCTGATACAGGCGCTGCAGGTCCGCCGCCACCTGTGCCAGCGTATCCAGGCTGCGTACGGTGTCGAGTTCGCCGATATGCGGCGAGACGACGGCGCGCGTGCCCCACGCAAGACACACGGTGTTTTTCATGTGGCTGCCGAGCGCCAGCACGGGCTCGGCAAGCGGCGAGGACAATTCGAATTCCAGCGGCGCACTGCCGCGCCCCAGGCGCAGCGGGCGTGGCACGCCGGCGATGACGCGATACACCGGATCGTCGGCCGGTCGCACGATGGGGCGGTTGTGATGCAGGAAGGCGTCGGCGATGTGGGCGAGCCGGGTATGCGCTTCGTCGGTGTCGGTCAGCACCGGCTCGCCGGAAAGATTGCCCGAGGTCGCCACCAGCGGTCCGCCGAAGTCATTCAGCAGCAGATCATGCAGCGGCGAGTAGGGGAGCAGGCAGCCGATTTCCGCCAGGCCTGGGGCAACGAGGTCGGACAGTTGCAGATCGGCACGCTTCGGCAGCAGCACGATGGGGCGTTCGGGCGAGGCGAGGAGGACTTCCTGTTCAGGCGTCGTGTGAACGGCTTCGCCCAAGGCTTTGAGATCGCGGAACATCACCGCCAGCGGCTTGGCCGGGCGCGGCTTGCGTGCGCGCAGCGCGGCAACCGCCGCATCGTCCCTTGCATCGCACATCAGGTGGTAACCGCCGACGCCTTTCACCGCGACGATTTTTCCCGCGCGCAGCGCAGCGACCGTCGCGGCCAGCGCCGCCTCATCGCCCGCATGCGTCTCATCGCCGGAAACGAATTGCAGATGCGGTCCGCACACCGGGCAGGCAATCGGCTCGGCGTGGAAGCGGCGGTCGAGCGGATTCTCGTATTCGGCACGGCAATCCGGACACAGCGCGAAGGCGCGCATCGCCGTGTTGGGCCGGTCGTAGGGCAGGGCGGTGATCAGGGTGTAGCGCGGGCCGCACTGGGTGCAGTTGATGAAAGGGTAGCGATGCCGGCGGTTGGCCGGGTCGTGCAATTCGGCGAGACAGTCGGCGCAGACGAAGCCGTCGGGAGGCAGATGAATGGACCGTGCATCGGCCATTTTTGACGATGCATCATTCAAGCAGGCATGACTTTCCGCCGCACTGTCGAGGATGGAAAACGCTTTGGCGTGTGCGGTCTCGCAGGTTGCCACGGCAAGCGGACCGGGCGCGGACAAGGGGGGCGCTTCCGCCAGCAGTCCGTCGCTGAAACGCTGGAGTTGCGCGGGCGAGCCTTCGGCGTGAATCTCCACCGCGCCGTTGGCGTTGCGCACCCAGCCGGTGATGTCGTGTCGATGGGCGAGGCGATAGACGAAGGGCCGGAAGCCCACGCCCTGAACCCTTCCGCCGATGGTGATGAACCGGGCGACGCGCTCAGGCATCGACGGCTACGCGCACGCCGCCGGCCCACCAGATGCGGCAGGCGCCTTCGTCCGACACCATGCAGGGGCCGACCGGATTGCGCGGGGTGCAGGCACGGCCGTAGATGCGGCACTGGTTGGGATAGATCTTGCCGAGCACGACCTGCGCGCAGTCGCAGCCGGGCGGCATTTCGCCGGCGCGGCGGCGGTCGGGATCGGCGTGATCGGGGAACAGCAGGCGGGCGTCATGTCGAGCAAACGCAGGTTTCAGCGCGTAGCCCGAATTTGGAATGATGCCGATACCGCGCCAGTTGGCGTCGACGACATCGAGCGTGCCATCGAGCAGCCGGCGACCGGTGGAATTGCCGCCGGGATGCGCAACTTCCCGGTAGCAGTTGTCGAGAAAGCGCTCGCCGCTTTTCAGCTGCCTCAGCACCGAATAGAACGACGCCAGCAGCGACTCGGTGCCGAAGCCGGCGACCGCGGCGGGAATCTCGTGGCGGTCGACGACGAAATTCCATTCCTCCGGCCCCATCACGGTGGAGACGTGGCCGGGCGCGACCAGGGCGTCGAAGCCGGGTGCACCCGAATCGAGCAGCATCGCCACCGCCGGCCAGGTCAGCCGGCCGGACAGCAGGATGGAAAGATTGTCCGGAACGCCCTCCGCCAGCATCGCCGCGGTCGGCGCGGTGGTGGTCTCGAAGCCGGCGGCGAAGAACACCACCGGGCGATCCGGATTCTCCAGCGCGATCTTCTTCGCATCGAGCGGGCTGGCGATCGGCCGCACGTCGGCGCCGGCCGCCTGCGCCTCGGCGAGCGAACGCACCTCGCCCTTTTTCACGTTGACCGGCACCCGCAGCATGTCGCCGAAGGCGACCAGGATGACCTTGTCCTGCAACGCGAGCTGCATCGCCTGATAGACGTCTTCCTCCGGACACACGCACACCGGGCAGCCGGGCCCGGGCACCAGTTCGACCCATTTCGGCAACGCGCCGCGCAGGCCGGCCTGGGTGATCGAGCGCTCATGGCCGCCGCACACGTTCATGATCTTGATCGTGCGGTCGAATTCGAGGGCGTGGATCTTGTCCAGCCAGGCGCGGGCCTCGCTCATCAGGCGCTCACGCTGTGATATTTCATGCCGTCGCCCTGGATCGCGGGGCGGCGCGACTGGCCGATCGCAACGCGAGCGCGCTGGGCGGCGAGCTGATCGCGCAGCCAGGCCAGCCACGCATCCATGCCGAGATCCTTGCGCGCAGACAGGCGCATCACCGGCGCCGGATTGGCCAGATCACGCAGGTGCGCTTCCGCCTTGGCGGGATCGAAATCGTCGAGCACCGCCAGCAGGTCGGTCTTGGTCAGCAGCATGGCGTCGGCGGCACGGAACATGACCGGATACTTGGCCGGCTTGTCGTCGCCCTCAGCGACCGAGAGCAGGGTGACGTTTAGGTGCTGGCCGAGGTCGAAGCTCGCCGGGCACACCAGGTTGCCGACGTTCTCGATGAACAGGATGTCGACGCCGTCGAGATCCATGTGGTGCAGCGCGTCGTGCACCAGATGGGCATCGAGGTGGCAGGCGGTGCCGGTGACAATCTGGTGCGCCTGCACGCCCTTGGCGCGAATGCGCTCGGCATCGTTCTCGGTTTCGAGGTCGCCCTCGATCACCGCGCAGGTGAATTCGTCCTTCAGCGCGGTGAGGGTGGCTTCCAGCAGCGCGGTCTTGCCGGACCCGGGCGAGGACATCAGGTTGATCGCGAGGATGCCGCGTTTGTCGAAATGCTCGCGGTTGTGGCCGGCCTGGTCGTCGTTCTTTTGCAGCAGGCCCTTCAGCACCGATACCGCGGTCGCGCCCTTGGCAGCGGGCTTGAACGCGAGGTGCTTGTTGCCGGGGGTGAGGTTGCAGCCGCAGGTGTCACACATTTTTCAGGGGCCAGGGGCCAGGGGTCAGGATTCAGGGGTCAGGGAAGGGATCGTTTCGAGCTCGACGCTTTCGAGCAGCAGTTCGTCGCCGGAAATGATCTGGGTATGCCAGTCGCCGCAGGCGCCGCAGATCAGGCGGTTCATCACGGCTTCGGTTTCCGCGCCGCAGGTCTGGCAGCGCACCCGGATCGGCGCGTGGACGAACTCGAGTTCGGCGCCTTCCATGCGGCTGCCGACTGCGGCGAGCGGGAAGGCAGTGGCCAGAAGTTCAGGCACCACGCCTGCGAGCGGACCGATGCGGACGCGGATGGCGGTGGCACTGCCCGCCCGATGCTGATCGATCACGGCATCCACCTGCTCGACGAGCGCCTGGGCAACGGCGAGTTCATGCACCGCTTTCCTCCAGGATCTGGTCGAGCAGCTCCCAGGTGGTGCGGGCGTCGGACTCGGCGATTTTCTGGATGGCGTAACCGACGTGCACCATGACGAAGTCGCCCACCGCGGGCGGTTCATCCTGCATCATGAACAGGCTGACGTCGCGCCATACGCCCTTGGCCTGGCAGCGGGCGGTATAGCCTTCGATCGATTCGATCTGCATGGGAATGGCAAGGCACATGGGCGGCGACCGGAAACAACTCAGGGATCAGTATATGTGATCGGATGCCGGGGTGCTGAATTCGAATATTACAAAATTGTGATTAAGAATCAGAAGCTTGAGTTAATTGCTTGGTTGTTATTCGAATTGCAGGCTGGTAGATTGGGTCCATGAAAACGCTCGTGCTCGGCATCGGCAATACCCTGCTCACCGACGAAGGCATCGGCATTCATGTGCTGCAGGCACTCGAACCCGAGCTGGCGAACTGGCCCGATGTGACCCTGCTCGATGGCGGCACGCTGTCTTTCACCCTGGCGGGGCCGATCGAGGATGCCGATGCGCTGATCGTCGTCGATGCCGCCAATATCAAAAACACAGCAGGCGAATGGGCGTTGCTGGAAGGGGAGGAAATGGACGCATTCCTGATGAGCAATCGCAAGGCCTCGGTGCATGAAGTGGGGCTGACCGATCTGCGTGCCATCGCGCTGCTGGCCGGTCATTGGCCCGACAAGCGCGCCATGCTGGCGATCCGGCCCGATGTCGTCGACTGGGGCGAACAGCCGACCCCTGCCGTCGCGGCCGCCATTCCGCCGGCCTGCGCGGCCATCCGCGAACTGATCCGGGAATGGCAGCATGTCGCTTGACGCCATTCCCATACACGTCATCGATCCGCCCTCGGCCGAACCCGGCCTGAGCGGCAATGCGCCGCCCCTGCTGCGCGAACTGTCCGAACTGGCGAAGCGCCTGCTGGCGTCCGGCGAAACGTCGGCCATCGATCTGTCCGCCTTGCCGCTGACGCCCGCCGACCTGGCGTGGCTGCAGGACACGCTCGGCGCCGGCGAAATCAGCGTCAGCCTGCAGGCCAACGGCGAATCCACGCTGAACGAGACGGCCTGTCCGGGAATCTGGTGGGTCACGCATCGCAACGAGCAGGGCGCGGTCACCTCGCAGTTCATCGAAGTGGCGTTCGTGCCCGAACTGGTGAAAGCACATCCCGAGGATGTTAAAAACGGACAGGAATATCTTGAATTGCTGATTTCCGACCTCTAAAGTGAACTGAGCGCCGGCACGCTATCAAAACGACGAAATGTAAGGCTGTGATGTTAAACATCGGGAGGCACGCATCATGCAGGGTCCGTTGATCGACACGCTCGCACGGCAGGGCATCACCCGCCGTACCTTCCTGAAGTATTGCGCCACGCTGGCCTCGATGATGGCGCTGCCGCCCGCGGCGGGGCGCGCGATGGCCGAGGCGATGGCGGCCGCGCGGCGGCCCTCGGTGATCTGGCTGCCGTTCCAGGAATGCACCGGCTGCACCGAGTCGATCACGCGCTCGCACTCGCCGACCCTGGAAGGCATGATCTTCGACATGATCTCGCTCGACTACCAGGAGACGCTGATGGCGGCGGCCGGACACCAGGCTGAGGAAGCCCGGCACGCCGCGATGAAGGAGAATGCCGGCAAGTATCTGCTGGTCGTCGATGGTTCGATCCCGCTGGGACGCGACGGTGCCTATTCCTGCATCGGCGGGCGTTCCAATGTGGACATCCTGAAGGAGGCCGCCGAAGGCGCGGCAGCCATCGTCGCCATGGGTTCCTGCGCGTCCTACGGCGGCATCCCGAAGGCCAATCCGAACCCGACCGGCGCGGTCTCGGTGTCCGACATCGTCACGAACAAGCCCATCGTCAACATCCCCGGCTGCCCGCCCATCCCGGTGGTGATGACCGGTGTGCTGGCGCATTACCTCACCTTCGGCAGCCTGCCGGAACTCGACGAGAAGGGCCGGCCGAAGGCCTTCTTCGGCGAAACCATCCACGACCGCTGCTACCGTCGCCCGTTCTACGACCAGGGCAAATTCGCCAAGACCTTCGACGACGAAGGCGCACGCATGGGCTGGTGCCTGTTCGAACTCGGCTGCAAGGGGCCGGTGACCTACAACGCCTGCGCCACGGTGAAATGGAACGGCGGTACATCGTGGCCGGTGGAATCCGGGCATGGCTGCCTCGGCTGTTCCGAACCGGATTTCTGGGACGCCGGCGGCTTCTACAAGGCACTGTCGGTGCCGGCCGACCCGCTCAGGATCGGCGCCGCCGCGGCCATCGCAGGCGCAGGGGCAGGGGTGGCAGTGAGCTTCGCCAACCGGGCCAAGAAAAACGTGGCCAGGCAAACGCACGAGACCCTGACCGTGGAAGATCTGGAGAAATGATGGAACCTCCGATTGCTTTATCCATGGATCGCGTTGACACGAAGAATGCTCAGCTGCAAGGCGCACGACGAAGGTCGTATCGAGCATACGAAGCCGAGGCACGCAACGTCGCGGCCACAGGCAAAGCAATCGGAGGCTCCTGAATGAACGAACTGCAATTTCTGACATGGGTGCGCGGACCGGGGCTCGACATCGCCGTGGGGATTTTCGTGCTGGGAGTGGTGTGGCGCCTGTTCGAGATCTATTCGCTGGGCCGCAAGAAAGATCTGTCCACGCCGCGCCATGCGGCTGGCGCATCCGGCCTGCACACCGTGTTCCGGCGATCGCTTCCCCCGCCCGGCATGCTGAAGCGCTCGCCGGTGAGCTACATCGGCGGCTACATCTTCCACATCGGCCTGGCGATCGTCGTGTTCGGGTTCGCCCCGCACATCCTGCTGGTCACCAACCTGACCGGCCTGTCCTGGCCCGGCCTGCCGTCCCAGTTCGTCGACCTGGTGGCGGTGGTGACGATGGCGGCGATGGTGGTGGTGCTGGTGGACCGCATCAACAAGCCGGCCAAGCGCTTCCTCAGCACGTTCGAGGACTGGTTCACCTGGGCGGTGACCTTCCTGCCGGTGCTGACCGGCTGGATGGCGGTGCAGCATCTGCTGCTGCCTTACACCACGATGCTGGCGCTGCACATCCTGTCGGTGGAGATCCTGCTGGTGGTGCTGCCCTTCACCAAACTGTTCCATGCCTTCACGCTGTTCGGTTCGCGCTGGTACAACGGCAGGGCCAATGCGCAGAGAGGAGTGCCGGTATGAGCATGCATCAGGCGTTCCGCACCGTCAGGGAGAAATCACGATGAGCGTCTCACTGGAAAAAGGCATCCATGCCCTGAAGGAAGTCATCGACGCTCCCATCGCCAGCTACTTCGAAAGCTGCGTACATTGCGGCCTGTGCGCCGAGGCCTGCCTGTTCTACACCGAGACAGGCGACCCCAAGTACACGCCGATCCACAAGCTGGAGCCGCTGCGCCGCGTCTACGAACAGGAATACACGCTGCTCGGACGCCTGAAGAAAATGGTCGGATTGTCGAAACCGGTAACCGACGCCGAGCTCGATCAATGGCAGGAACTGGTCTACGACAGCTGCACGATGTGCGGACGCTGTTCGCTGATCTGCCCTGTGGGCAACGACATCGTCTACATGGTGCGCAAATTGAGGGAAGGCATGGCGGTGTCCGGTCACGTGCCCGACGGCATCCGGTCCGCCACCAAGCGTACCGTCGAACTCGGCGGACCGATGGGGCTGAAGTGGCCTGCAGTCGCCAATGTCCTCAGAAAGGCCGAGGAGGCCACCGGATTGAAAATCCCGGTCGACCAGCCCGGTGCCGAGTACCTGGTGCTGCTGTCGTCCATGGAAATCGTCAACTATCCCGAGTACATCGAGGCACTGGCGAAAATCTTCCACAAGGCAGGCATCAGTTTCACGCTGGCGTCCGATGCTTTCGAGGCGACCAACGCCGGCATCCAGATCGGCAACTCGGACCTGGCGAAAGTGATCGTCTCGCGCATCGTCGACGCCGCCGAAAAGCTCAAGGTGAAGAAGGTGCTGTCGCCCGAGTGCGGCCACGCCTACATGGCGATCCGCTGGGAAGGCCCCAACCTGATCGGCCGGCCCTTCGGCTTCGAGGTCGTGCATGTGCTCGAGCTGCTCGACGAGTTGCGCCAGAAGGGCGTGCTGAAAATGAAGGACAAGCTCAAGGATCCGCTGATCCTGCACGATCCCTGCCAGATCGTGCGCCGTGGCGGCGTGCTGCAGGCGCCCGAACCGCTGATCCAGCAGGTCGCGGAAAACTATATCCCGATCGTCGACAAGCAGAAATGGAACTGGTGCTGCGGCGGCGGGGGCGGTGCGTCGGCGATCCACACCGAGGAGGCGGAAGCGCTGCGCGCCAAGGTCTTCCAGATCAAGAAGCGCCAGATCGAGGAAGCGGGCGTCAGCACCATGGTGACCTTCTGCGCCAACTGCCGCATCGTGATGGAGGAGGGCTTCGACCATTACGAGATGAATACCAAACTGCTCGGCATGACCGAGCTGCTGGCAGAACATCTGGAGAACTGAATACATGACCACAGCACAACGCGTCGTCGTCGACCCCATCACCCGCATCGAGGGCCACCTGCGCATCGAGGCCGAAACCGACGCCGACGGCAAGATCACCAGCGCGTATTCCGCCGGCACCATGGTGCGCGGGATCGAGATCATCCTCAGGGGTCGCGACCCGCGCGATGCCTGGGCTTTCGCCCAGCGCATCTGCGGCGTCTGCACGCTGGTGCACGGCATCGCCTCGGTGCGGTCGGTCGAGGACGCGCTGCATCGCGCCATCCCCGGTTACGGTATTCCGCAGAACGCCGAGCTGATCCGCAACCTGATGATCGCCGCGCAGTTCGTGCACGACCACGTGATGCACTTCTATCACCTGCACGCGCTCGACTGGGTCGACGTGGTGTCGGCACTGAAGGCCGATCCCAAGGCCACCTCGGCGCTGGCGCAAAGCCTGTCGGGCTATTCGAAGTCCTCGCCGGGCTACTTCGCCGACGTGCAGAAAAAGGTGAAGACCTTCGTCGAGCAGGGCCAGCTCGGCATTTTCGCCAACGCCTACTGGGGCCATCCCGCCTACAAGCTGCCGCCCGAAGCCAACCTGATGGCGGTGGCGCATTACCTCGACGCGCTCGCCTGGCAGCGCGACGTGGTCAAGCTGCACACCATCTTCGGCGGCAAGAACCCGCACCCCAACTTCGTGGTGGGCGGCGTGCCCTCGGCCATCTCGGTGCAGACCGGTGCCGGTCCGGGCAAGGGGCCGCATTACCGCGGCGGCCAGGATGCCACCGCGCTCAACATGGTGGGCCTGCAGATGGTGCAGAACGTCATCCGCCAGATGCGCGAATTCGTCGACCAGGTCTACGTGCCCGACACGCTGGCCATCGCCGGTTTCTACAAGGACTGGGGCGGACGCGGCGAAGGCCTGGGCAACTTCATGACCTTCGGCGATCTGCCGTCGAAAGGTTTCTGGGACACCGACTCCTATCTCATCCCGCGCGGCGTCATCCTCAACCGCGACCTGTCGACCATCCATCCCATCGATCTGGATGCGGACAACGAGATCCAGGAATACGTCAGCCACTCCTGGTACAAGTACAGCGAAGGCGATGCGCACGGCCTGCACCCCTTCAGGGGCGAGACGGAACTCAACTACACGGGGCCGAAGCCGCCTTACGAACACCTCGATGTCGAGCAGAAATACTCCTGGCTGAAATCGCCGCGCTGGAAGGGCCACTCGATGGAAGTCGGCCCGCTCGCCCGCGTGCTGATGCTGTACGCCAGCGGCAACGCCCAGGCGAAGGAGCTGGTGGGGCTGACGCTGAAGACGCTCGATGTGCCGGTCGACGCGCTGTTCTCGACGCTCGGCCGAACCGCCGCGCGCACGCTGGAATCGAAGATCCTCGCCGATGCCATGCAGGGCTGGTTCGACCAGCTGATGGCCAACATCAAGGCCGGCGACGTCCGCACCTTCAACGACCAGTACTGGGATCCGTCGACCTGGCCCAGCCACATGCAGGGCGTCGGCCTGATGGAAGCGCCGCGCGGCGGGCTCTCCCACTGGATCGTCATCGACGACGCCAAGATCAGCAACTACCAGGCGGTGGTTCCGAGCACCTGGAACGCCGGCCCGCGCGACACGCAAGGCCAGCCGGGCGCCTACGAGGCGGCGCTGCAGGACAATCACGTGATGCACGACCCCAAGCAGCCGATCGAGATCCTGCGAACCATCCATTCCTTCGATCCGTGCATTGCCTGTGCCGTGCATGTGACCGACCCGGATGGCGAGGAACTGGTTCAGGTGAAGATCAAGTAATGCGCAGCGCCCGTCTGCCGTAACCATTCGTATCTGGAGAGCATGCAATGACCCCACACACGCTACCCCGCTGGATCGTTCCCGCCGGTCTGCTCCTGTTTGCCGGAACTGCGTCCGCGCACCCCGGCGATCATGCCGTGACCGGCTTTGCCAGCGGCCTGGCGCATCCCTTCATGGGACTGGACCATCTGTTCGCCATGTTTGCGATCGGCCTGTGGGCCGCGCAGCAGGGCGGACGCGCGCTGTGGGCGGTGCCTGCGGCCTTTGTAGGCGCGATGCTTGCGGGGGGCGGCCTGGCCGGGTCCGGCATCGCGCTGCCGCAACTCGAGATCGGCATTGCGGCTTCGGTGCTGGTGCTGGGCCTGCTGATCGCCACCCGGCGCCAGTGGACGCTGACGGCCGGCATGGCGCTCGCGGCCGGCTTCGCGCTGTTCCACGGTCATGCACACGGACTGGAAATGCCGCTGGCGGCGTCGCCGATGCCGTATGCGCTGGGTTTCGTTCTGGCCACGGTGATTTTGCATGGCGCGGGCATCCTCGGCCATCTGGCCGGACGCCGTGCAGTCGAACTGGCAGGAGCGGGGATCGCGGCCACAGGTCTGGCGCTGATCTTCGCCCTGTGAGCGGATGGACGATACGCTGCAACGCCTGCTGGCCGCCGAAGCGCGTGCGCAGGCGCTGATCGATGCCGCCTCCCACGAACGCCAGCGCATGATCGACGAGGCCCTGGCCATGGCGCGCGAAGCCGAGTCGCGTTTCGAGGCCAGCCGAGCCGGGCTCAGAGTGCCTTTCCTCGACGAGGCACAGGGCCGGGCCGACCAGGCCGTGGCCGAGCTTTCTCGCAAATACGGAGAGCGGCAGCGTACCCTGCGTGAACTGGCCTCGCGCCACGAATCCGAGGCGGTGGATGCGGCCCTGAGCGTGCTGCTCGATCCGACCGCATGATGCCGCCCAGCCCCTGACGGGGACAGCGGGCGAGGCGATGACTCAACCGCACAGCCCAGCCACCATGTCCGCCTATCTCGATACTCGCGTCAGCCTGTTTTCCGGCCGTCTCTGGCACGACACGGCGCTCGTCGCGCTGGTCGGCGCGCCGGACGACGCGATGAGCGATGCCCTGAAGCGGCGCGGCTTTCCGTCCCTGGCGGCGGGCTCCGCGGAGGAGGCGAGCCGCGAGAATGCCCGCTCGCTGGAACAACGCATCATCGCGCAGATCCTCGACGAGACGCGAGTGCTGATCCGTCCGCTGTCGGGCGAGGCACGCAGTTTTCTGACCTTCTGGACCGCGCGCTTCGAGATGTCCAACGTGAAGACGCTGCTGCGCAGCAAGATGCGCGACGAACGCCCCGCCGTCGTCCTCGCCCGGCTGACCCCGATGGGCACCTTCGGTCGACTCGACCACCAGGATCTCGCGCATGCCGAGGATCTCGGCGAACTGTTGCGGCGGCTGGAAGCCGGTCCCTTTGCCGGCATCGTGGGGCACGCCCGGCGCGCGTTCGAGCAGAGCCACGATCCGTTCAACCTGGATGCTGCGCTGGATCATGGCTACTACGAAGGCCTGATCCAGCGCGCGCGTCCCCGGGAAGACGCGTTGGGCAATCCGTTCCGCACGCTGATGGCGAATCTCATCGATCGCATCAATCTGGTCTGGCTGTTGCGCTACCGGTTCAACTACACGCTGCCGCCGGCCCAGGTGTATTACCTGCTGGTGGGCTCGCATTACGGCTTGCCCAGTTCCCGCCTACAGGAGCTGGCTGCGCTGGACAGCTTCGAGGCCGTGCTGGCTGCGCTGCCGGCGGCCTTCCAGAGCCGGCTGGCCGGCGCGACCGACATTCCCGGCGTGTTCGGCCGCATGGAGTCCGCCGCTGCCGAACAGGCGCGGCATGTATTGCGTTCCCGCGCACCCGCCATCACCCGCGCATTCGCCTATCTGATTCTCCGCGAACGCGACCTGCGCGCCGTCCGCGCCGTGCTGCGCGGCCGTCATCTCGGCCTGCCGGATGCGGACATCCGGCAGGCGCTGCAACGCGGTTCTGCGGAGGCAATGTAATGCTGCGCGCCGAGCCGCTCGTCAGGGTTCAACTGCTGATGCTGGCGTCCGAAGTGCAGGATGCCGCGCTCGCGCTGGCCCGCTTCGGCGTGTTCAACCCGGCACCGTGCACGGTGGACGCGCTTGCGGAATCGCCGGCCGCCGCGTATCGGGAAGCCTGGCTGGAAGCCGGGTCCCGCCTGTCCAAGCTGCTGGAGCAGTGCGGTGACAGCGGTCCCCTGAACCTTCCGGCCGATGCCGAGGCACCGGCGCTTGCCGACCTGCAGGAACTGAATGCGTGGCTGAAAGAGGTGTGGATCAGTTGCCTGGAATGTCACGAGAACGAAACGCGGATCGCGGAGGCACGCAGCCATCTCGACGCGCTGGCAGACACGCTCGCCAGGCTGGAACGCCTCAACGTCGACCTTGCCCGCCTGCTGCGCGCCGACAGCCTGCTGGCGGTCGACATCGGCAGCCTGCCGGCGGCGGGTTTCAGGCGCGTCACGGAGGCGCTCGCCATGACCGGGCACCTAGTGTCGCGCTTCGATCAGGTCGGCGAGCAGGTGTTCGCGGTCATTGCCGGCCCGCGCGCACGCCACGACGAAGTGCGTGGCGTGCTGGCTCAGGCCGGCTGGCGCGAGTTGCCGGTGCCGGATGAACTGCGCACCCATCCGCACGCGGCACGCACCTGGCTGGAGGCCGAGCGCGCCCGGCTGGCGTCGCAATCCGGTGCGGCATGCCGGGTCATGGACGGCCTGCGCGATCGCTTCGGCCCGCGCCTGCACGAAGCGCGACTGCGTCTCGCCCTGGCGCGCCCGCTGGCCGAGGCCGCGCTGGCCGGCGTGCGCGGCAAGGGCGGGCTGGCAGCCCTGTCGGGCTGGGTTCCCAAACGTCGGCTGGATGCGCTGCGCGCCACGCTGGACGAACGTTTCCACGGACGCACCTGGCTCGACGTGCGCGAGCCGACCCCCCGCGAAGTCGCCGAGGTCCCCTCGCTGGTGCGCTATCCGGGCTGGCTGGCTCCCTTCGTTCCGCTGGTCAAAAGCTACGGCGTACCGCGTTACGGCGAGTTCGACCCGGCGCTGCCGTTCGCCGTCACCTATCTGCTGCTGTTCGGCGCCATGTTCGGCGACATCGGCCACGGCGCGGTGATCCTGCTGCTGTCCGCCGCACTGGCCCGTCGGCTCGGGCGCATGGCCTGGGTGGGCATCGCAGCCGGTGCGGTGTCGATGCTGTTCGGCCTGTTCTACGGCAGCCTCTTCGGCTACGAGACCCTCATCGAACCGCTGTGGCTGTCGCCACTGCACGATCCGATCCGCGTGCTGACCCTTGCCGTCGGCTTCGGGGTCGGCTTCATCAGCTTCACCTTGCTGGCCAACGCCTGGAACCGGGGCGTGGCCGGTCGTGCCGCCGAAGCCCTGTTCGATTCCGGCGGGCTGGCCGGGCTGGTCTTCTATCTGGGTGCGGTCGGCGTGCTGGCAAGCGTGGCCGGGGCGGCGGATTTCGCGCAACCGGCCGCGATGCTCGCCGGCCTGGGCATCGTCGTCGTGGCCGCATTCAAGTGGTTCGAAGCCAGGGCCGGGCTGGGCGAGCGCATCCTGGTGACGCTGATCGAAACGCTGGAAACCGCCATCAACCTGTTTTCCAACACGCTTTCGTTCATGCGTGTGGCAGCCTTCAGCCTCAACCACGTGGCGCTCGCGCTGGCAGTGTTCACGCTCGCGAACGGACTCGATGCGACGGGCCACTGGCTCACCATCGTGTTCGGCAATATCGTCATCATCGTTCTGGAAGGCGGCATCGTCGCGATCCAGGCGCTGCGTCTGATGTATTACGAAGGGTTCTCGCGCTTCTTCAGCGCAGATGGCAGGGAGTTCGTGCCGCTGCGACTGGAGTCGCAACAGGTCAGGGTTTGATCGAATTTCAAAAAGGAGGGGACATGACCGGGTTGATCGCATTGATGGTTTTACCGGTGGCGGCCACGCTGGCCGCGGGCATCTGGCTGGAGTTGAAGCCGCGCCGTGTGACGGCAGGCTGGCTCAAGGGCGGCTTGTTCGCCAATCTGGCGCTGTTCGGCCTGGGGCTGCTCGGCGTCACCCTGCTCGGCATGCAGGACGTGCTGGCGGCTGAGCCGGCCGGCGCCGCGGCCGCAGGCATCACCGTGGGTCAGGGCCTGGCGCTGCTCGGTGTCGGGCTGCCGACCGGCCTTGCCGCAATCGGCGCGGCCATCGCGCTGGGCCCGATCGGCTCGGCCTCGCTCGCGGTCATCGCCGAAAAGCCGGAAATGTTCGGCCGTACGCTGATCTACATGGGGCTGGCCGAAGGGATCGCGATCTACGGCCTCGTCATGTCCATCCTGCTGCTCGGCAAGATCTGAACCCGATGCCGGCCGACACCGAATGCCCGCACGGCAACGCACGGCTGGTGGTGCTGGGCAGCGCAGGTCTCGCCAGCGGCTTCGGCCTGATCGGCGCCGAGGTGCACGCCGACGCCGACCTGACGACCGTCGAAAGCGTGCTCGAGCAACTGGCGAAATGCGGCGATGCGGCGCTGGTTCTGCTGGAAACCCCGCTCGCCCAGGGCCGCGGCTACTGGCTCAACCGCCTGCGCAACGAAGGCGGTCGCATCGTCATCACCGAACTGCCCCCGCTGCCTGCACCGCACGACTACGCACCGGCGGTGGACGAGGTGGTGCGGGCGGTGCTGGGGCCGGATGCGTTGAAATAGATGCAAGAAACAAGATGCAAGATGCAAGATGCAAGATGACCCATGTTGAGAATCTGCTTGAATCTTGCAACTTGAATCTTGCAGCTTAAGGGTTTGAATCCGGAGCAAAAATGGAATCGGACGCACAGGTTTCGCAACTCGAACAGGCACTGCTGCTGCAGGCCGAGACGCTGGCGCGCGAAGCGTTGCAGAACGCCGAGTCGGCACGCGCCCGCATCCTCGCCGAGTCGGCGGAAAAACTGAAGCTGGCCGGGGAACGCGAAGTGCTGCTTGCCAAGGTCGAGGCCGAGCGGCTGGTCAGGCGCCACAGTCAGGCGGCCGAGACGCGGCTGGCCGCAGACCTCGACCGCCTGCGCTGGGCGCTGACCGAAGCCACGCTGGCCGGGGTGAAAACGGCGTTCCGCCAATTGGTGCAGGACGAAACGCGTTATCTGGACGTGCTCGAATCCTGGCTGGCGGCGGCAGCCCAGGCGCTGCCGCCGGGCGATCTGGTGGCGGAAGTGCGGCCCGAAGACGAAAAGCGGCTGGCTCCGCATTGGCCCGAGCTGACGGCGCGTGCCGCGCCGGGACGCACCGTCACGCTCGCCAGCCACAGCGGGCCGAGCGAAGGCGGCATGCGGGTGCGCCTCGCCGACCTACGTGCCCAGCTCGACCAGACCTTCGAGGCCCGACAGGCGCGCCTCGCCGACGAACTGGCGCGGGTGTCGATGGAACGCCTGTTCGCCAGCGCGCCCGACCTCGGCACGCTGGTCCACGGATAAGTAACAACAAGGAAAAAGCAATGGGTGCGATTCTGGAAATCAACGGCCCCCTGGTCAAACTCGAACTGCCGCAGACGGTGATCGGCGAGCAGGTTCGGGTCGGGCGCATGGGCCTGGTCGGCGAGGTGATCGGCCGCGACGGCGACACCGCGCTGGCGCAGCTCTACGAAGACACCGCCGGCCTGCGCCCCGGCGAAGAGGCGGAAGGCCTGGGCTGGCCGCTGTCGGTCGAACTCGGCCCTGGCCTGCTGGGCGCGATCTTCGACGGCGTGCAGCGGCCGCTGCAGGCGGTGCGGGAACAGAGCGGCGACCGCATCGCGCGCGGCGTCGCGGTGCCCTCGCTGCCGCGAGACAAGGCCTGGCATTTCGTGCCCGACCCGACACGCCAGGCCGGCGGCATGCTGACGGGCGGGGACGTCCTCGGCAGCGTGCAGGAAACCGAATCCATCCTGCACCGCATCCTGACCCCGCCGCTGATCCAGGGCGAACTGCTGGAGCTGGCGCCCGAGGGGGACTACACGCTCGACGAAGCGATCGGTCGGGTCAAGCTCGCCGACGGCCGCATCGAGAAGCTGCACCTGTTCCATCGCTGGCCGGTGCGCACGCCGCGTCCATTCAAACAGCGCGACCACGCGGTGGCGCCGCTGATCACCGGGCAGCGCATCCTCGACACCTTCTATCCGCTGCTGAAGGGCGGCAAGGCGGCCATCCCCGGCCCCTTCGGCGCCGGCAAGACCATGCTGCAGCAGCAGATCGCGCGCTGGTGCAACGCCGAGATCGTCATCTACGTCGGCTGCGGCGAGCGCGGCAACGAGCTCACCGACGTGCTCGAATTCATGCCCGAACTGAAAGACCCGCATACCGGACGCCCGCTGATGGAGCGCACGCTGCTGGTCGCCAACACCTCCAACATGCCGGTGGTCGCACGCGAGGCGTCGATCTACGTCGGCATCACGCTGGCCGAATATTTCCGCGATCAGGGCTACGACGTGGTGATGGTGGCGGACTCGACCAGCCGCTGGGCCGAGGCGCTGCGTGAAGTCGCCGGCCGGCTGGGCCAGATGCCGGTGGAGGAGGGCTATCCGGCCTACCTCGGCTCGCGTCTCGCCGCCTTCTACGAGCGCGCCGGGCGAGTCGAAACCTTCGCAGGCGACCACGGTTCGGTGACGCTGATCGGCGCGGTGTCGCCGCCCGGAGGCGACTTTTCCGAACCGGTCACCAGCCACACCAAGGAGATCATCCAGACCTTCTGGGCGCTGTCGAAGGAACTCGCCGACGCGCGCCATTACCCGGCGGTCGACTGGCTGGAAAGCTTTTCGGGCTATGTGAAGTCGGCTGCGAAATGGTGGGCGGAAACCGTTGATCCGAATTGGGAAAGCGCGCGCGCCGAAGCGCTCGACCTGCTCGCGGCCTCGGAAGAACTGCAGCGCATCGTCAACCTCGTCGGCGTCGAGGCGCTTTCCAGCGAACAGCGCTGGACGCTGGAAGCGGCAGGGCTGATCAAGGAAGGCCTGCTGCAGCAGTCGGCCACCGACGACGTGGACAGTTTTGCTTCACCTGAGAAGCAGTACGCGCTGCTCGCTGCCTTGCTCGACATCTATCGTCATGGCATGAGGCTGGTGAAGCTCGGCGCGCCTGCCAGAAGACTGATCCAGCTGCCGCTGCTGGCGCAGGCAAGGCGCTGGAAAAGCCAGCACGGCTCGGACGATCTCGCTGCGCTCAAGGCCAAGATCGCCGCGATCCCGGATAGCTTCGAACCCTTGATTCAGGAGTACACCGTGCCCCTCTCGACCCTGCGGGAGGCCACACCGTGAAAAACATCGAATTCCGCACCGCCACCTCCGCCCAGGGCGGCCTCGTCGTCATGGGCGGCGTGCCCGGCGTCGCGGCCGGCTCGCGGGTGCAGCTGCGCGACCACGCCGGGCGCATCCGTTCGGGACTGGTGATCCGCGCCGCCGACGACGCGGTGCTGGTGGAAGTGTTCGAGGGCACCGACGAGCTTGACCTCGAACGCACCTGGGTGCGTTTTCTCGACGAGCCGTTCAAGCTGCCGGTTTCGCGCGACATCATGGGCCGTATCTTCAATGGCTCGGGCCTGCCGCGCGACGGCCGACCGCCGATCGTTTCCGCCGACCGCCGCGACGTCAACGGCGAGCCGCTCAATCCGGCCGCACGCGCGTATCCGCGCGAATTCATCCAGACCGGCATCTCCGCGATCGACGGCATGAATTCGCTGACGCGCGGGCAGAAGCTGCCGATCTTTTCCGGCGGCGGCCTGCCGCACAACCGGGTGGCGGCGCAGATCGTGCGTCAGGCCAAACTGCTGGGCGAGGAGGCCGCCGAGTTCGTGGTCGTGTTCGCCGCCTTCGGCGCTTCGCATGCCGACGCGCGCTTCTTTCAGGAAAGCTTCGAGGAGAGCGGCGTGCTCAACAAGGTGGTGATGTTCCTCAATCTCGCCGACGAGCCGGTGATCGAACGCCTGCTGACGCCGCGCGCCGCGCTCACCGCCGCCGAATACCTAGCTTTTGATCTCGACTACCACGTGCTGGTGGTGATGACCGACATGACCGCCTACGCCGAAGCGCTGCGCGAAGTCGCGGTGCTGCGCGGTGACGTGCCGGCGCGCAAGGGCTATCCCGGCTACCTCTATTCGGATCTGGCCGAGATCTACGAACGCGCGGGGCGCATCAAGAACCGGCGCGGCTCCATCACGATGATTCCGGTGCTGTCGATGCCGTCCGACGACATCACCCACCCGATTCCCGACCTCACCGGCTACATCACCGAGGGCCAGATCGTGCTCGGGCGCGAGCTCGCCAACCAGGGCGTGTACCCGCCGGTGACGGTGCTGCCGTCGTTGTCGCGCCTGATGAAGGACGGCGTCGGCAAAAACTTCACCCGCGAGGACCATCCCCACGTCGCCAGCCAGCTGTTCGCCAGCTACGCCAAGGCGCTGGAGGTCAGGGGACTGGCCGCCATCATCGGCGCCGAGGAACTGTCCGACGCCGACCGCCGCACGCTCGAATTCGCCGACGCCTTCGAGCGCCGCTTCATCGGCCAGGGCGAGGACGAGGACCGCAGCATCCACGAGACGCTCAACCTCGCCTGGGATCTCCTGTCGATGCTGCCGGCCGAATCGCTGATCCGCGTCTCGGAAGACGAGCTGGCGAAGTATCACAAGGGCGCGGAGGCGTGAGAAAGATGCAAGTTTCAAGTTGCAAGTTGCAAGAAAAAACAGGCGGTTGCGTCCTCCTTGCAACTTGCAACTTGAGACTTGAAACTGCCGCCCGAAAGGCCGGCGAATGAAGAAGCGCCTGTCCGTTCCGCCGACAAAAAGCGCGCTGCTCCAGGTCGGGCGCCAGGCCCGCTTTCTGGAGCAGGGCCGGCAAATGCTGGAGAAGAAACGCGATCTGCTGACGCGGCTGGTCTATGAGCGTCTGGCGCAATACCGCGAATTGCGCGAACAGACCCAGCGCGAACTCGCCGAGGCCTACCGCTGGCTCGGCATCGTGCAGATGCGCATGGGCGGTCAGATGCTGCACCAGGCGTCGGTGGGCCTGAAACCGGCGGTGGAGATTCGGGTGGTGGCGCGCTCCAGCGTCGGCGTGGAATATCCCAGTGTGACCGCCGAGCCCCTGCCTTTGCAGCCGGTGGGCCTGATGTGGACCGACGTCAGCTTCGACGAGGCTCGGCTGCGCCTGCGCGAGCTGACAGTGACGCTGGCACGGCTGGGCGAGGCGGAAAATGCGTTATGGCGCCTGCTCGCCGCCAGCCGCAAGACGCAGAAGCGGGTCAACGCGCTGAAGTACAACATCATCCCGCGCTACCGGGCCACGGTGCAGCACATCCGCGCCGCGCTGGAGGAAGACGAGCGCAACACCCTGTTCCAGATCAAGGTGCTGCGCGAACGCTAGCCTCCGCGCTTGATGGTGACGTCTGCCCCGGAGGGGACGCGGTAGCCGGGGGAATAAAAACGAAGCGCCAGTCGGCGTAGCTGGCCGCACCGGAAAACGCCTCGTTTGCCGGCGTGAAACCCGCTGTCTTGAAAGGGCGCTCGGTCGCCCGACTGTATACACCGACGATGCCTTGGCCATCAGGCGCCATAATCAGCATGAGTTCGCTACCCGTCATGGGATCAAGCCAGGCGCGCCGCAGATGACGCACAACCTCTGCGCGGCGGTTGTCCTCCAGCAGGTCGTCGATGCTCTGGGGCAGTCGCGGCTGGGCGGGATCGAGTTCGTAATAACTGCGGATCGCCTGGCGGTACTGTTCGCCCACGAACAGCAGATCGGCTTCGCGCGCGCGCCGCGACTCGGTACCCCACAGCGTTCCCGCAGCAGCGAGGCCCATGCCGACGAGCGCAACGAGCATCAGCACGAACAGGTAAGTAAAGCCGGACTGAGCCGGCCTACCACGTCGCATAACTGCTGCCGTCTCGCGCGACGCCCGGCGCGCCGCTTTTGACGTCATACACGGCACCCGTCTCGTCGCCGGAGGGCGCCACGACCTGCCAGGTGTCGTCCCGTTCAGTGATCGGATCCACAGGCAGCGTACGCAGGTAGCGCGCGTTGACCAGTGCTTCGAGGCTGTCCGGATAGCTGCCGGTATCGCCGTGGTATTTGTCGATGGCGTCGCGCATGACAGCCAGGTCCTGCTTCAGGATGGTCTCGCGTGAGCTTTCCAGGTGGTTGAAGTAGCGCGGCACAGCAAGCGTCAGCAGCAGAGCAATGATCGCCATCACGACCATCAGCTCGACCAGAGTGAATCCGCGCAACTTCATCTCGTCACCACTGGCGGTAGGGCACGCCGTTCAGCCCGGTCGCGGGCGACAGCGAATAGACGTCGTACACGTCGCGGCCAGCGGCCGGCGCATCGGGCGGACTGGCGTAGCTGCGCAGACCCCAGGTTTCTGCGGGCGACGCAGCGGCGTCGGGATAGAACGGATCGCGCGGCAGTCGGCGCAGAAAATAGAGCTTACTGGCATCGGGCTTGGTCTTGTCGGCCACACCCTGCCAAAGAACGTCGAGATTCGGCGGATAGCCACTGGCGTCGGCAGCCGCCTCAACGCGACCTTCCTTCACGCCTTGTCGATAGGCGTCGAGCGCGCCCCGGATCTGCCGCAGCGCATCACGCAGTTCGCTTTCCTTGTGGCGCTGCTGCATCAACTGGGCGAACGGCACCGCCATGCTGGCCAACAACGCCAGCAGGGCCAGGGTGACCATCAGCTCGATCAGGCTGAATCCGGTGTTGCGGTGCTGCATAGCCTAGTTGTCCGTTTCCGGCGGCGCGGGAATCTGTGGCAGCGGCAGCGGCTCCACCGGTATGCCAACGGCTGGCGGTGAGGGCGGAACCGGCTGGCCCGGCATGTTGAGCGTTGGCCCCGTGACGTCGGGAATTGGCGATGGCGAGGGAATCCCGTCAACAGGAGGGGGCACGCCGTCGGGTGGTGATGGGGGCGCATCGAATACCTGGGGTTGGGACGGCAGGCCGCTGCCGATGGAATTCTCGGTGCCGCCGCGGAACTCGGTCAGCGCAGGCTGGCGGGTGGCGTCGCTGCGCAGCACGCGCGGGGTGATCAGCAGCACGATCTCGGTCTTGTTGCGTTCGTCGCGCTGGCTGGAGAACAGCCGTCCCAGCAGCGGCAGGTCGCCCAGCCCCGGCACGCGGCTGGCCGTGCTGCGATCCTCGTCCGAGATCAGGCCGGCCAGCACCTGGGTTTCGCCGTCCTTAAGGCGCAGCGTGGTGCCGGTGTTGCGGGTGCCGATCTGGTAGGTCAGCGTGCCGCTGTTGCTGCGGATCTCGCGCACGATATTGGACACCTCCAATCCGACCTTGATCTGCACGTCGTCGCGCATCAGCACGCTGGGCTCGACGTCGAGCTTCAGGCCCACGTCCAGATACGACACCGATTCCGAGATCACGCCGGTCGAGGTGGTGTTGGAGGTGATCACCGGAACCTTGTCGCCAATGTGGATCTTGGCCTTCTCGCGGTTCTTCACGCGGATGCGCGGATTGGCCAGAAGATTGACGTCGCTGTCCTCTTTCTTCAGGTTGACCTGCGGCGTGTTCATCGTGATGTCGGCGCCGGTGATGTGGCGCAGCTTGTCCACCGTCAGCGGCAATGGCGACAGCGTGGTGTTGGTGGTGACCACCGGCGCCCCCACGGTCGACGAAGTCGCGGTTTCGGTGGTGATGGTGTTGAGCAGCGAGAACTGGTTGGGATACTGCACCCCCAGGTCGAGCAGGCGGCCGCGCTTCACTTCCAGCACTTCGACTTCGAGCATCACCTCCGGCTCGGCCAGGTCCTGCACCGCGATGATCTTCTCCGCCAGGCGGATGGCGGCAGGCGTGTCGCGCATCACCAGCAGGTTCAGCCGCTCGTCTACGTACAGGTCCTTGGCCTTGACCAGCGTGCGCAGCATCGCCATGGTCGACTTGGCGTCGGCGTTGCCCAGATAGAAGCTCTTCACCATCAGCTCCTGATATGCCTTCTGTTTTTGCGGCTGATCGGGATAGATCAGCAGGGTGTTGGCGTTGACCACCTTCTTCGCCAGCTGGCCGGTCATCAACAGCATGTCCACCGCATCGGCGATCGGCGTGTTGCGCGCGAACAAGGTGGCTTTCGCATCCAGCCGCACGTCCTTGTCGAAAATGAAATTGATGCCCGACTGCCGCGCGATCATGTCGAACACATTGCGCAGCGGCGCATCGCGAAATTGCAGCGTAATCGGCTTGCGATAGACCGCACCGAGTTCGCGCGGATTGAGTTCGTCGGCGCTGCGTGCCGACTGGATCTGCTGCAGCAGCGCCAACGCCCCGGCGTGTCCGGGCGCCTGCGCCAGAATCAAACGCGCGGCCTGCTCCGCTTCGTCGGGCCGGCCGGCTGCCAGCGACTGATTCGCTGTCTGAAGGTTCAACTGGTGCTGGCGCACTGCGGCGAGATTGGACAGCAGCGTGCCGGCCCGCGGATTCTCGGGGTGAAGTCCCAGCACTTTCTTCAGCGTGGCCTCAGCCGCATCGTGGCGGCCTGCATCCAGGTCCAGCTGGGCCTGGGTCAGGAGCTGGCTGGTCAGACGTTCGCGCTGCGTGTGGTAATAAGCCTTGAGCTCGATGTTGTCAGGCTCCTTCGCCAGCTCTGCGCGCAGGCGGGCGATGCCGGCTTCGGGCTTGCCCGCGGCGATCAGTTCGCGGCCTTCCTTGAGGCCGACGCCGGTGCAGCCGGCCAGATTGAGGGCGGCGAGCGTGGCGATCAATAGGGTGGGACGAAGGGGCGACAACTCATTCTCCTGTGCGCAGGCTGCGCGTCTGATTCAGCGGTAGATAGGTGAAATTCAACTGGCCGCCGGATACCGGCTCCAGCCGCCATACGCCGTCAAGCACCTGGCCCGCGCGTACGCTCAGCGGCGTGCCGCCGCGCGCGAGGTAATACGTGGTCTCGCCTGCATCCTGCCAGCGCCCCATGTAGGTGAACGGCAGCGCAGGAGCCTGTGGCGGCGGAGGGGGCGGGGGTGGGGGCGGAGGAGGAGGGGGCGGTGGCGGCACATACCAGGTCTGTTCGGGAAACAGATTGCCGCGAGCTAGCGCCAGCCGCGGTGTCTCTTCTCCGGAGCCGGCCGGCGGAGCAGCGGGTCGCGAGACCACGGCGCGGGCGGGCGCAGGCGCACGCGCGGCCGGCCTGGCCAACTCGATGGCGTCGCCATCCGCCTCAGTGGCGCCGTCATTGACGGCGAGCCAGGCCGACCATGCGACCACACCTGCCAACGCAGAAAAGATGATCGCGCGTCGCTTGTTTGCGGTCATGGCGCGGACTCCACATACAGGCTCATGCGCAGTTCGGCCTGAAGTTCGCTTTCCTCGATGCGTTCGCGCTTGAGCTTCAGCTCGTCCAGCGTCAGATTGGGCAGGCGCTCAAGGCTCGCGGCGAGAAAGGCATGGAGGCCCGGGTAGGGTGCCTCGACCGGCAGCACCAGCTGCCAGCGGGAAAGCGACGTGCCCGCCAGCGGCGCCACACTGTACTGGCCGCGCGGCAGATCGAGTCCATGCGCGCGCGCCAGCTGTTCCAGTTCGCCAATCTGCTGCGAGGCGGTCCCCCCGGGCGGCAGCATGGCCAATGGGTTGAGCGGCGGCGGCACAGGCTTGACGGCGTGCGTAGCTGCGGCGAGGCGAAGCTCGGCCAGGCGGGCATGCTGCGCGGCGGCCACATCCTCCGCCTGTTCGACCGCGATCAGCCGCACGAGCAGCGCCGCCACCAGCAGTCCCAGGCCGGCGAGGCCGGCGGCACCCAGGCGGCGCGCCCATTGCCGAAGCTGCCAGACCAGTGCGTTCATGGATTTAACTCCACCACGATATTGAAACGCACGGGCTGCTGGTCGGCGTCGGCCTGAACCTCGTGCTGGAAGAGGGCAGCGCGCTTGACCCCCGGCTGCTGCTGCAGCGCGTCGATGAAATCGACGGCATCGGCCAGCTGTCGCGCCTCGGCCGTAAGCTTCAGCTGCGACTTCGCCTGCAGCGCATCGAGCGAGACCAGCGCGATCTTGTCGTTACGCGCGGCAGCCAGCGCGTCGAACGCCGGCTGCCAGGAATAGGCGAGTTGTGCGGCGAGACGCTTGTGTGCATCGTCGCGATGCGTGTCGGCGCTGCTGGCTGCACTCGGGGCAACCGCACGCGGACGGGCTCGTTCGAGTGCGTCGATCTGCAGAGCCAGACCGGCCTCGGTCGCACGGCTTGCCTGCAGCGTATTCCATGCCCAGCCCAGCGCCACCAGACCGGCCAGTGCCAGCATGACGCCAAGCTTGCCGGGATGCCGAGGCCGCGCGTGGAAATCAAAATCGAGCCGCGCCATCCTTACGCCTCCGTCAGCGCCAATGCGCCGCCTACGCGGTTGTCGTGCGGAAGAATCTCCCAGCGCGCATGGTCGGATGCCGGCGTAGCGACCGTGCCGACGCCAAACGCCTGGACCCATACCCTCGGCAGCGTATCCACGGCAGCCTCGCGCGCGATCAGCTCGCTCAGCTGTGCGACCCAGCCGGCGTCGACCGGCTGGGCGGAAACATGCTGCCAGATGCCGCGGCTCGCGCCGAACAGGCTCAGCCAGCCCGGCTCGACCAGTGCCCACCAGCCTTCGAGCTTGCTTGACAGGCGCGGCGCGGCGACGCTGGCGAGGGGTCGGATCGCCACGTCACGAAAGCCATGGCGGGCGAGCAGCGCATCCAGCTGCTGTATGAAGACGGCGTCCACCGCTGCACCCAACAGACCATGCTGCGGCGGCTGGCTGTGCACCTCGATTTCCCAACCATCGACTTCGTCGCCGTAGATTTCACGCAGCGCGGCCTTCACCAGCGCATGCTCCTCGGTGCGCGAAAGTGCCTGGCCGGGCGGCGGCGTCAACACATGGCGCACGAAATGCTGCGACAGCACCACCTCCACTCGACGACTGCGCCAGTCAGCATCGGCGAACGCGGCGTCGAGCAGCGGCAGCAGGCTGGCCGCGCCGCGCTCGGGCGCGGTCAGAACAAGCTGCCTTTCGCCACGTCGCAGCGCCACTTCGCCGGGAGTGAGCGCGATGCGCAGAGACTCAGCCGACCAGCGTGACACGATTGATCTCCTCCAACGTGGTGTCGCCAGCCTTCACCAGTGCCAGCGCGGCGTCGCGCAGGCTGCGTGTGCCGCCGCGCGACGCGGCCTCCTTGACCTGGCCGATCGGTGCGCGGGCGACGATCAGTTCGCGTAGTTCATCGGTGAGCAACAGGATTTCGGCGACCGCGCGGCGACCCTTGTAGCCACTGCCACGGCAATGGCCGCAGCCGGTGCCCTGACAGAATGCGTAGTCGCGTGTTTTATCGAAGGTGAGTCCAGACAGTTCCAGCAGCTCGGCCGACGGTTCGGCGGGCGCCACACAGTGCGAGCAATTCACCCGCAGCAGGCGCTGCGCAACAATGCCGTTCAGGGCCGAGACGAAGCTGTAGGGATCGACCCCCATGTGGATGAAGCGGCCGATGACGTCGAACACGTTGTTGGCGTGTACCGTGGTGAACACCAGGTGGCCGGTCAGCGCCGATTGCACCGCGATCTGTGCGGTATCGGCGTCGCGGATCTCGCCGACCATGATCTTGTCGGGGTCGTGACGCAGGATCGAGCGCAGGCCGCGCGCGAAGGTCAGGCCTTTCTTCTCGTTGACCGGGATCTGCAGCACCCCCGGCAACTGGTATTCGACCGGGTCCTCGATGGTGATGATCTTGTCGCGGCCGTGGTTGATTTCGGAAATCGCCGCGTACAGCGTGGTGGTCTTGCCCGAGCCGGTCGGGCCGGTCACCAGCAGCATGCCGTAGGGCTCGGCCGCCAGCTTGCGAATGCGCGAGAGCGGCGCACCGGTATAACCGAGGCCTTCGAGCGTGAGTCCGGCGAGCTCCTCCGACAGCGCCTGTCGGTCGAGGATACGCAGCACCGCGTCCTCGCCGAACACGCTCGGCATCACCGACACCCGCACGTCCACCTCGCGTCCCTGCATCGCCACCTTGAAGCGGCCGTCCTGCGGCACCCGGCGTTCGGCGATGTCGAGCTCGGACATCACCTTGATCCGCGACACCGCCTGCTCGGCGACGTCGGTCCCCGGAATCTGCGCGACGTGCGAGAGCACGCCGTCGATGCGGTACTTCACCGTCAGGCCGCGCGCGTCGGTCTCCAGGTGGATGTCGGATGCACCGGCCTTCAGCGCGTCGTACAGCGTCGAGCGCACCAGCCGCACCACCGGGCTCGCATCCTTGGCGATGCTGGCGAACGACAGCGATTCCACGCCGGCGTCGGGTATCGCTTGCACACTGCTGCCGCCCATGCCCTCCATCGCGCGCAGGCCTTCCTCATGGCGTCCCAACAGCGCCGCCAGGTCAGCAGGGTGGGCAAGGCCGGTCTGAAACGGCACGCCGAGCACGTGCGCCGCATAGGCACGACTGGAGTTGTCCCACGGGTCGGTCAGCAGCAACCAGAGCTGGTCATCGGCGTCGCGCGCGACCAGGCAGTGGCGGCGCGCCGCCTCGCTGAAGCCGAGCCTGCCGAAATCGGGCGTCAACGTGTTCAGCGCGGCCATGTCGAACGCCGGCAGGCGGCTGTGCGCAGCGAGCATGTGCAGCGCGGTCTCGGCATCGAGGCCGAACTGCTCCTGCACCCGCAGCAACACAGCCTGGCCAGCAGCCAGCGCTTCGCGTCGCAGGCCGGCCAGGGTGTCGGCGGCAAGAGCGGGACTCGGCGCGTTCACTGGATCGACCCCGCCAACTCGAAAATCGGCATGTAGAGCAGCACCACGATGAGGCCGATGGTCAGGCCGATGAACACCATCAGGAGCGGCTCGAACAGGCGGGTGAACCAGTCGACCCAGCGCGCCATCTCCTCGTCGTGGAAGATCGCGATGCGCTCCATCATCTCGCCCATGCGGCCGCTCTTCTCGCCGACGCGCAGCAGACGCGCCGCCACCGGCGTGGTCAGTTCGCCGCGTGCGAAGGCAGCCGAAATGGTTTCGCCGCGGCGCATCGCGTCCATCGCCGTCGTGGCGCCGTGGCGCAGTTGTGCGGACAGCAGGCCGGACACCATGCCGAGCGCCTGCACGACCGGGATGCCGCCGACCAGCAGCATGCCGAGGCTGCGATAGAACCGGGCCAGCTCGAAGGTGCGCAGGTGTTCGCCGATCGCGGGGATGCGCCAGGCCAGCCGGGTCAGCGCCGCGCGGGTGGCGGGCTGGGCCAGCGCCAGCACGATGCCGGCAATGATCGCCACCGCCCCCAGCGCGATCCAGCCGCCGTGCGCCTCGACCGCTTCGCCCCAGGCCAGCAGCATCCGCGACATCCACGGCAAGTCGCGTCCGGAGTCGGCATACACCGTGGCAAAACGCGGCACCACATAGCCGAGCAGGAAGCCGATCACCAGCGTGCCGACGCCGATCAGCAGCATCGGATAGATCGACGCCGACACGACCTTCTTCTTCACCGCGTCGATCTGGTTCTGATAGCCGACATAGCGGGCCAGCGCAGGCGACAGGTCGCCGGTGCTTTCGGCCGCGCGCACGGTGGCGGCGTAGAGCGGGGGAAAGGCGTCGCCCTGCGCCGCGAGTGCCGCCGAGAAGGGGCGCCCTTCGCGCATGGTGGCGAGCAGGCGTTCGATCAGCTGGCGCGATTCGGCGCGGCTTTCCTTCTCGGCCAGCGTTTCCAGCGCCTCGGTCAGCGTGAGTCCGGCGTCGAGCAGCGCGATCAGTTCCTGCGTGAACAGCAGCAGCGGAAACCGGGTGCGCCGAGTAGCCAGCCAGGTGCCGCGTTCGGCAACGATGGACAGGATCTGCGCGCCTTCGCGTTTCAGCCGTGCCATCGCCTCGGCCTCGTCGAGCGCCTCCACCGTCAGCGCGGTGACGCCGGCGCCGGGACGCAGGGCTTTGATCCGATAGCGCATCTACACTATCTACCAGTTGCCGATGTCGGCGCCGTCGCCGCTGCCGCCAGGCGCGCCGTCACGGCCCATGGAAAAGACGTCCACTTCGCTGTGCTCGCCGGGCATGCGGTATTGATAGGGTTTGCCCCAGGGGTCGTTCGGCACGGCCTTTTTCAGGTAGGGGCCACCCCAGCGCGGCTCCTCGGCGGGCTTGGCGTTCAATGCCGCCAGCCCCTGCTCGGTCGTGGGGTAATGCCCGGTGTCGATGCGGTACTGATCGAGCGCCTTTTCCAGCGCGCCGATCTGGGCCTGGGCCGTCGTCACTTCCGATTTGCCGACCTGGGAGAAATACTTCGGTGCGACATAGCCGGCCAGCAGGCCGAGGATCACCAGCACCACCAGCAATTCGAGCAGGGTGAAGCCGCTGTGGCGGTTCCGGCTTGTCGTCAATTGGGATGAAAACACGATCAGACCTCTAGGTGATGGTACGTCGGCGGGCAGAAGGACTGCCACGGACGAATATGTATAGCCCGACACTTGGCGGGCTATGCCAGTTGTCACAGAACTGCATTGAACCAGACGCATGTTACATATTGATTGAAGCGGGGGCAGCTTCGCGAATTCTGAATAGGTGCGCCGATCGGACGACAGGCTGGAAGGCATGAACACGCCGTTTTTCGGTTTCCGAGCGAAATGGAAAAACGGCCCGAGAACATGCGAATGCCCGCGCACGGGGCTTCGGAATACGGAAGATAGTCGGCGGCACACGGTCATACACGCAGCCCCTCCGCTGCATCCGTAACAAACACGAGTTGTTTTCCGCACATTTCCGGCTACGAGCGCCGGAATTTATTATGGGCGCGAACTTAGCACGGCGTTTTTTGCGCGGTCAAGCCATGGCAGGTCTGGCGCCAAGCGCGTCGTTACATCGGAATGGATGCCGCTTGCTTGACCGTCCTCAAGTCTCCGGATAGAGTCCGGGCAAAATCACGGCCCGCGCAACGGACGCGCGCCGACCTTGCGGAAGAACA
>JADFDN010000139.1 GCA_018262815.1 Thiobacillus sp. | reverse complement strand
GGCGATTTCGTCGTTGGTCTTGCCGTCGCGAACCCAGGTCAGCACCTCGACCTCGCGCGCGGTGATGAGTCCGCTCGGGCGCGCGCTGTTGGCGCGGGTGCGCGCCTCGTTGGCGAGCACCCGCGCCAGCGTGGCGAGCAGATGCGGCAGCAGGATGTCCAGATAGAGTTCGAGGCGGCCGTCGAATGGCACCCGCACGCGCGAGAAGCTGGCATAACCCTTGATCTGGCCGTTGATCCAGCCCATGCCGTGGAAGGCGACGTTCTTCAATTCGAGATCGGTGAGCCTGGCGTTCCAGCCGCCCGGCTCCTCGGGCAGCGCGGCAATCAGGCGCGGCGCACCGGCAAGCTGCCATTCCTGCGTCAGCAGGTGGAGCAGCCCGTCGGCCGGATGGATCACGCGCTGGAAGTGGTCGTCCTTGAAGTAGCGGCACGCGGTGAATCGCTCGTGCAGCAGATAGCCGCTTTCGTCCGCCACGCCGCACAGCAGGATTTCGTGGGGGATGAGCGACTGCACCGGACCATGCACCCAGCTGAAAAAATGATGACGCAGCGACACCCGGCGCGAGGCGATCAGGATGCGCGCCAGGTAACCGCATTCTTCATCGGTCAGTTCATTGGTGTTATGCATGAAGCCCCCTGTCGGGCTGCGAGCATAGACGTGCGCGATGACGGTGAAATGACAGATTCAAGATTCAAGTTGCAAGTTTCAAGGTGTTCGTGGCATGGCAGGAGGCCGCTTGCTTCGCTAGAGGCTTGCACCTTGCGCCTTGAATTTTGAATCTTGAAGCCCGCGAAGGGTGCGCTCTGCCGCCGTTCACACGCGCGTAACGCGGTGCGCCTATCGTCCGTAGTCCCGCATTCTCCTGTTCTCCCATGAGCCACTACGAATTGCGAATTCATCTGGAACACATCCTGGAAAATGCGCGGCTGATGACCTTGCTGCAGCCCGTTCTGGATCTGGTGGAAGGGCGGGTGATGGGCTACGAAGCCCTGTCGCGCGGGCCGTCCAACAGCCCGCTGCACGGACCGCAGGCGCTGTTCCGCGCCGCCGAGCAGCACGGCCTGCTGTCGGCGCTGGACTGGGCCTGCGTGCGCCTGGCGCTGAAAACCCATTCCCGGTTGAATCTGCCTGGACAGCTGTTCGTGAACCTGTCGCCCGGCAGCCTGCTGGACCCGACGTTCGAACCGGATGCGCTGCTGGGTGCGCTGAAAAAAGCCGGCATGGCCAGCCATCAGGTGGTGTTCGAAATCACTGAAAATGCGTCTGCGCTCGATTACGGCGATCTGCGGCAGGCCGTTTCCCAGCTGCGCGCAGCCGGAATCGAGGTGGCCATCGACGACCTCGGCGAGGGGTTTTCCAGCCTGCGTCTGTGGTCCGAACTGAAACCCGCCTTCGTCAAGATCGACAAGCATTTCATTTCGGGGATTCACCAGGATCCCCACAAGATCCAGTTCGTTCGCTCGATCCGGCAGCTGGCCGAAGGCGCCCACTCCTGCGTCATCGCAGAAGGGGTGGAAAACACGTCCGAACTGGCGGTGCTGAAAGATCTGGGCATCCGTTACGCGCAGGGCTATCTGATCGGCCGTCCCTCGCCGGTGCCGATCCGGCTGCCGCCGCGCGAGGTGGAAACCTGCCTGCGCTCCGGCAAGGTCAGCGTCTTTCCGATGCTGCATGCGCGCGACGGCATGCACGTGCCGGCCAGCAGGCTGGTCATGTCCGCCCCCAGCGTCTCGCCCCACACGCCCAGTCAGGATGTGCTCGACCTGATGATGCAGCACCCCGAGCTGCATGCCGTGGCCGTGGTCGACAAGGGGACGCCGGTCGGCATTCTTCACCGCCCCGCCCTGCTCGATCAGTTCATCGGACTGTACGGACGCGAGCTTCACGGCCGCAAGCCATGCCGCGAACTGATGGATCCCGATCCGCTCATCGTCGACAAGGCCACGCACATGACGGAACTGTCCGATCTGGTCGTGAAAAAAGGCAAGGCCGCCTTCACCCAGGGCTTCATCATCACCACCGAAGGGCGCTACCTGGGGCTGGGATCGGGATTCGACCTGATGCGCGAGGTGACGGAAATGCAGATCGTCGCTGCGCGCTATGCCAATCCGCTTTCCGGCCTGCCCGGCAACGTGCCGATCCAGGAACACATGGAACGCCTGCTCGGCAATTCAAAGACTTTCGTCACCGCCTATTTCGACCTCGACCAGTTCAAGCCCTACAACGATGTCTACGGCTTTCGCCGCGGCGACGACATCATCCAGCTGCTGGCGCGCATCCTGCGGGAAAGCTGCAATGCGGAGCTCGATTTCATCGGCCACATCGGCGGCGATGATTTCGTCGTGCTGTTCCAGAGCCTCGATTGGGAGATACGCTGCCACGGCATGCTGGCGCGCTTCGATCGCGAATGCCAGGCCCTGTTCAATCCCGAACACGTGGCAGACGGCGGTTATTGCAGCGAAGACCGCCGCGGCGTCATGGCCTTTCATTCGCTGGTGACCCTGTCCATCGGCGCGGTGCTGGTCGATCCCACCAATTTTCACCAGTATCGGGAAGTGGCGCGCGCCGCTTCCGAAGCCAAGCGCATGGCCAAGCGCATCGACGGCAGCAGCCTGTTCGTCGATCAGCGACGCATGCCGTTCGGCCGCACGCTGGCCAGCGAGTCTGCCATTCCCGCCGCCGACTGCGCATAAGGAGCACGGCGGGAGCCGCACGCGTCGCGTCATGAAAAAAGCGGGCCAGATGGCCCGCAAACGGAGTGATGAAAATCGAGGCGCCCGATGTTCTGGGCGCGCCACGCGCTTGCTTACAGTCTGCTGCGCTTGGCCCGGTCAACCATCAGACCCACCAGACCGATGCCTGCCAGCAGCAGCATCCAGTCCTTCGGTTCCGGAATCGGGGCTGCGGACAAGGCTCCGGCGTAGATCCCCCCCGCGCTGCCGGACGTGGTGCCGGTCACCACGAACTGGTAGAACCCCGGGGCGCCGAGCGCGGAAGGCGCCAGAATGGCGCTCAGCTCCAGCGTGCCGAGCCCGTCGAACACGTTGTCGAAAGCGTACTGCAGGCCGTCCGTATCCTGCAGCGCGATGGCAAAGTTGCTGATGTCGTACACCGGAACGCTGCCTGAGCCGTATTGCAGCTTCACCTTTACCGAGCTTGCAATGGCCTCGGAGGTGGTCGATCCGATATCGAAGCTGTAGACATCGGAAAATGGCGTTCCCAGGCCGGCGATGGTGTTGTTGATGCTGACGTTCTGGCCGACCAGATCGCCCAGATAGCCGGGACCGCCGGCGACGGCGTTCCCCATGAATCCGGCCAGCAGCAGGCCGAGCAGTGCGTTGATCCGAGACATGATGAAATTCTCCAAAATAATGCGGGCAGATAAAACTGTTCAAGGCGCGTGGTACTGGCCGCCGGCCGCCTGCACCCCAAGGCTTCTCCCAAAGCCGTGCAGATCCGGGCGTGCCGCCCCACCTCGCGCGGGGCGGCGGCTGGTCAGTACGCAGGCAGTGTCACGCATCGATGTTGCAACCGGTGGCGTTGGCGGCGTGCCGGACATGGCACGTTCGGGCCAGGGGCGACGCGCGGACGGGACGTTCGCTTCATGCGAATTCATCCGCGCTGTCATCAGCACCTCATCTTGCTGGGGGAGGATGGCTGTCTGCTCAAATCAGGGAGACGCCATGGACAGGCAAGACGAAACACGGAACGCGCAGGCCGATCAACTGGCGGAGGACGCGCTGCACGAACTTGGCGAGTCGTCCCTCGACGAGCCCGACGAATACGCCGGACAATGCGATTACGCCGGTTGCTATCCCTGGCTGGCGGACGTCACGCTCGCATATCCGGCCGGCAGCCCCCTGCAGGCCGCTTTTCGGGGCGACGGGCCGGACGTCGAGGACTGGGAGTTTTCAGCCTGACGCCGGGATCGGACTGGCCAGGACGGCG
>JADFDN010000138.1 GCA_018262815.1 Thiobacillus sp. | reverse complement strand
ATAGCTTTCGGGCAACGTACCCTTGCGTTTGGCGTTCTCGGCCTCCTCGCTGGTCATGCCGTAACGCCGCGAAATTTCATTATTGAGCTGGTTGCCGCCGAACCCGTGCTCACGCAGATAGACCGACTCGTTGTCGTTGAGAATGTTGATATGCATGTTCTGCGCACCCACATCGATGATCGCCACGGTCTGTCCGGCGCCGCTGTTGGGCAACAGGTGGGCGATCTGTTCGTACGCCGCCTGCGTGGCGAAGGACTCGACATCCATGACCAGCGCTTTCAATCCGGCGGCCTGTACTGCCGCAACCCGGTCTTCGACTTTTTCCTTGCGCGCGGCAGCGAGCAATATCTGCACATCTTCAGGGCTGGTAGGCGACTCGCCGAGAACCTGAAAATCCAGATTCACTTCATCCAGCGAGAAGGGAATAACCTGATTGGCCTCGGTTTCCACCTGATTCTCCAGATCGATGCCTTTCAGGCTCGCCGGCGCCAGGATTTTTTTGGTGATGACCGCCGAAGATGGCAACGCAAGCGCAACGTTCTTGATCCGGGTGCCGAGGTTTCGCCATGCCGTACGCAGTGCGTCGGCCACCTGGTCGAGGTTGGCGATATTGCCGTCGGTGACTGCGTCCTTGGGCAGAGGCTCGATGACATAGCGCTCCACCCGCAGCATGCCCTTGCCGGCATCGGACAGCTCGACCAGCTTGACCGCAGTCGTACTGATGTCGAGTCCGAGGATGGGCAGGCCTTTGGCAGACAGCCAGTCCAGATTAATATTCAGGTGCAAGGGTTTTCCTTTACGCTTCTGTGAGTTGGCGCTTTTTGTTGTTATTGTTTTTAAATGCTAGCAACAACACACGGTTTTTAACAGTTTTTTTCTCGCCACACCGCAAGAGTTGAACATGTGTGTCCAATTTCCAACACCACTAACGCCTATAATCGGCGGAAACTTTAGGCAATAAATAAAAGGAACCGGATGTTTTCCAAATGGTGGCATTACGCACTGGCCCTGGTCGTCAGCCTCGGCGTAGTCGGCACGGCCCTGGCCGGACTGGCGGCTGCATTGATCTATCCCAATCTGCCGCCGTTAGAAGCGCTCACCGATTACAAGCCCAAACTGCCGCTCCGTGTCTACACGGCCGACGGTGCACTGATCGGCGAATTCGGCGAGGAGCGCCGGGCCTTCATCGCCATCGGCCAGGTGCCGGACTACATGAAGCAGGCGATCATCGCTGCCGAGGACGAGCGCTTTTATACCCATGGTGGCGTCGACACGCTGGGCGTGCTGCGCGCGGCGGGCTCGAATCTGCTGTCCGGCGGCGCCAAGGAGGGCGCCTCCACCATCACCATGCAGGTGGCGCGCAACTTCTTTCTGTCGAATGAAAAGACGCTGACCCGCAAACTGTCCGAAGCCATGCTGGCGATGAAGATCGAGCACAATCTGTCGAAGGACAAGATCCTCGAGTTGTACATCAACCAGATCTACCTCGGCCAGCGTGCCTACGGTTTCGAAGCCGCAGCACGTACTTACTTCGGCAAACCCATGAAAGAGCTGTCTCTGGCCGAGTTCGCCATGCTGGCCGGCCTGCCCAAGGCGCCGTCGCGCTACAACCCGGTGGTCAACTTCCCGCGCGCCAAAGCGCGCCAGGAATATGTGCTGGGGCGCATGAAGACACTCAAGTTCATCGACGTACCGACCTGGCAGGCTGCGGTCAAGCAGAAGCTGACAATCCGCCAGGCGCGCCAGCAGGCCGACCTTCCTGCCGACTATGCCGCCGAAATGGTGCGCCAGACGCTATTCGAAAAATATGGCGAATCGATCTACAGCTCGGGCTACAAGGTGATCACCACGCTGCAGCGCACCCAGCAGGCCGCGGCCAATGCGGCTGTGTGGCAGGGCATTGCCGATTACGACCAGCGTTACGGCTACCGCGGACCCGAAAAGCAGATCAGTCTGCCTGCCGACAAGGCGCAGCGCGGAGCAGCGATCGCCAGCACGCTGGCAGACCTCGGCCCCGTCAGCGACATGCAGCCCGCGGTGGTGACCAGCGCCAACGCCAAACAGATTCGCGTCAAGTTGCGCGACGGCAAGACAGTGGAGATCACCGGATCTTCAGTCAAGTGGGTCGCGAACTGGACTGCAGGCAAAAAGGGGCGGCAATTCGTTCCGGGCGCCGTGGTGCGCGTACAGTCGATTGGCAGTCCGCCCCGCTGGCGGCTGACCCAACTGCCCGAGATCGAAGCTGCACTGGTCGCCCTGAACCCCAACGACGGGGCCATTACTGCCCTGGTCGGCGGGTTTGACTTCAATCGCAACAAATTCAACCGCGTGACCCAGGCCTGGCGGCAGCCGGGATCCAGCTTCAAGCCCTTCATCTATTCAGCGGCGCTGGAAAAAGGTTATACCCCGGCCACCATCATCGAAGACGCGCCACTCTCCCTGAGTGCCGAAGAGGCGGGCGGGACGGCGTGGGAACCGCAGAACTACGACGGCAGCACCAGCGGTCCGGTGCGCATGCGAAGCGCACTCACGCGATCGCTGAATCTGGTGTCGATCCGCATCCTGCAGGGCATCGGCCCGTATTACGCACGCGATTACATCCGCCGCTTCGGCTTCGATCCGGCGCGCCACCCGCCCTACCTCACCATGGCGCTCGGAGCGGGCAGCGTCACACCGCTGCAGATGGCGGCGGCTTACGGCGTATTCGCCAACGGGGGCTTTGGCGTCTCGCCCTACCTGATCGACAAGGTCTACGACAAGGACGGCCGCCTGCTGATGCAAGCGACTCCCAAAAAAGCCGGCGCCAATGCGCCGCGCGTGATCGACCCGCGCAACGCCTGGCTGATGACCACCATGATGCAGGATGTGGTGCGCTACGGCACCGCAGCCCGTGCAGGCCAGCTCGGACGCAACGATCTGGCCGGCAAGACGGGTACGACCAACGATGCGCGCGACACCTGGTTTGCCGGATACAACCCCGATCTGGTAGCGATCACCTGGATGGGCTTCGACCAGCCGCGTTCGATGGGGCGTCGGGAAACGGGATCGCAATCGGCCCTGCCGATCTGGATGCGCTTCATGGGCACCGCACTCAAAGGCGTGCCGCAGAAAGGCTGGACCATGCCCCCGGGAATCATTAGCGTAAAAATCGACCCGTCCACCGGCACGCGCATGGATGAGACGGTGCTGGACGATCTGTTGGACAGTTTGCTGGATAGAGCGAACACCGGCATGGTGGAACATTTTTATCAGGAATTTCCGCCGCCCGAGGCCCGCGCAGCAAGCTGGGAAGCCGATCCGGGCGAGACCCCCGCCCCCCCCGTACCGGAAATGCTGCCATGAAACACCTGGACATGCGCCGCCGCATTGCGCACGCAGCGGCGCGTATATTGGCCGAAGACGGCAGCCTCGATTACGGCAGCGCCAAGCGCAAGGCTGCGCGTCAGCTCGGGGCGCCCGACAGCGGCAACCTGCCCGACAACCAGCAGATCGAGGAAGCGCTGCGCAGCTACCAGGCGCTCTACCAGGCCGACGAAACCCGCGCGCAACTGGCGCTGCTGAGGCAGGTCGCCATCGAATACATGGAACAGCTGAGCGACTTCGATCCCCACCTGACCGGGCCGGTGCTGAACGGCACCGCCGGGCGACATACCGGCATCACGCTGCAGCTTTTCACCGACCTGCAGAAAGATGTTGAATTCCTCCTAATCGCGCTGAACATGCCCTACCAGGCCACCGAACATCGGATGGCGGACGCGCCCGGACGGATCTACCCCCGTTTCATCATCGACGACCCGCGCGCAGCTGTCGAAATCATTGTCTATCCGGCCGCCGAACTGCGCAGCATGAAGCGCCTTCAGGCCGACGGCAACCCGCGGCGCGTGCGTCTCCCTCAGGCAAGGACCCTGGTTTGACGTTCGTCATTGCAACCGACTCTGGCACGGAAGATGCTGATTT
>JADFDN010000137.1 GCA_018262815.1 Thiobacillus sp. | reverse complement strand
TTGGAGGTGCGCACTTCGAGGAACAGGCTTGCAGCCCGGTGGTCGCAGGCTCGCGCCTGACAATGCTCGAGCAGGTCGCGGCCGAGTCCATGGCGCCGCCACTCGGGGGCGATGGTGAGGTTGAGCAGATGGGCTTCCCCCGCCGCCGCCATCATCGCGTAATAGCCGATGATGATGCCGTCGGCCTCGTGCGCCCACATGCTGTAGCCGGCGGAAAGCGAATCGGCAAAATTGCCCAGACTCCACGGATAGGCGTAGCTCGCCAGTTCGATCCGGTGAATGCGGGGAAGATCGTCTTCGGCCATCGGCCGCAAGCCATGATTCACCTGAAGCACTGCGCTCACGCCGTTTTCCTTGCGTGGCGCTCGTCGATCGTCAGGGCCACCTTGTCGCGCAGGTAGATCGGCGCGGCAAGGGCGGCGTCCACGCCCTCGCCGCGCGCAAAGGCAGCAGCAGCAAGCGGCGCCATCGCTGCGGCGTCGGGCATGAGCGTATCGTCGATCCGCGCCAGTTGCTTCGCCAGGCGCGGACGCAACGCATCGCCCAGTACGGCGAAGCCGTTGCCGGCGCCGACCCAGCCGTCGCCGGCCGGCACGCTGACCGACTCGGGCAGCGCCAGCTGTGGTTCACTGACGGTGAGCCAAGCTTCGCCTGCCCGCTCATACGCCGCCCAGTACACCTCGGCCATGCGCGCGTCGAGCACGGTCAGTACCTGATCCGCGCCGGCCTGTTCGGCGATGGACTCCAGCGTGGAGACGCCAACCACCGGCAGGTCGGCGCCGAACGCCAGCCCCTGCGTCACCGCACAGGCGATCCTGAGTCCGGTGAACGAGCCCGGGCCGGCGCCATAGCCGATGCCGTGGAGCTGGCGCAGCGTGAGGCCGGCTTCGCGCAGCAGTTCGTCCACCATCGGCAGCAACAGCGAACTGTGGCGCTGCCCGGCCAGCACGCGGAACGCCTGGACGCGGCCGTCCAGCCACAGCGCGGCCGAGCAGTATTCGGTCGAAGTCTCGATAACAAGCAGGTTCATCAGCGCGATTTTACCGGTTGCCGCGATAGAACACGCGGTATATCGCACCGGCATGGTCGTCCGACACCAGGAGACTGCCGTCGCGCATCACCAGCACGTCGGCCGGACGTCCCCAGACGGACTCATTCTGCAGCCAACCCGTGATGAAGGACTCGTAGCTCACTGCGCGCGCGCCCCGCAGGCGCACCACGCTGACGCGATAGCCGGCTTTGCTGCTGCGGTTCCACGAACCGTGCTCGGCGATGAAGACGGCATTGCGGTAGCGTGCGGGAAATTGCGTGCCGGTATAGAAGCGCATGCCCAGGCTGGCCACATGCGCGCCGAGATTCTGCACCGGCGGCACGAACTCGGCGCAGCGCCGGCCCTGGCCGAACTCGGGATCGGCGATCGCGCCGCCATGGCAATGCGGATAGCCGAAGTGCTGGCCGGGCCGACTCACGCGGTTCAGTTCGTCGGGCGGCGCATCGTCGCCCAGCCAGTCGCGCCCGTTGTCGGTGAACCACAGCTCGCCGCTCTGCGGATGCCAGTCGAAGCCCACGCTGTTGCGCACTCCGCGCGCGATCACCTCGATTTTCCCGCTTGCCACATCCAGCGCGGTAATCGTCGCGTAGCGGTCCGGGTCGGGGGCACAGATGTTGCACGGGGCACCCACCGGCACATGGAGCCGGCCGTCGGGGCCGAAGGCGATGAATTTCCATCCGTGATGGGTGTCGCCCGGATAACCGCTGCTGACGGTTTCTGGGCGCGGCGGCCTGTTCAGATGCGCCTCGATGTCGCGCAAGCGCAGAATGCGGCTGACCGCCGACACGTACAGGTCGCCGTCGCGAAACGCCACCCCGACCGGCATATTCAGGCCGTCGGCAATGACCCGCGGCGTGCGTTCGCCTTCGAGCGGAATCGCATGGACCTTGCCGGCCCGCATGCTGCCGACGAACAGGGTGTTCTTGCCGAGCGCCATCTGCCGCGCATTGGGCACGCGGGCAAACAGCTCGACCGCGAATCCAGGCGGCACGCTGAGGCCGGCAAGCGGCAGGGAATCCGCGGCAGCCTGCGCCAGCCAGCCGAACGCCATCAGCGTGAACACGATCAGTCGCTTCATGATGTCCTCCTTCAGGGCTGCAGGGGAACCAGGATCTCGAAGCGCACCCGCGACCACGGGTCGCGCACCTCGGCCAGCCGCACGATGCGCGCCGTCAGAATCTGCCCGCGATCGAGCAGGCGCGCCACGTCGGCATTCTCCCTGCGCGGCACATAGCCGATCTTGTGGCCTTGCCATTCCACTCGCACCGCTTTCGCGTCGTGCGGATTGTCCGGCTCGCGCACCAGGGAGAGCGCATCGCCCACCTGCATCTGCGGCCACAGCGTTTTGCCGGCGTGGTACTGGAACCCCGCCAGCGGCGAATCCTGCAACAGGATGTGCGCGGCAACCTGGGCCTGAAGCGGTTGCGCCCACACCCAGACCAGACATAGCAACGCCAGCCGACGACGCATGGGGGGTCCGAATCTCAGGTTCCGAATCAGGCATTCTAGTGGGAAATTCGCCCTCCGATCCGCACCGACCCGACGGATTCAGGATTACTTTTTTCACTGGACAAGCCGCCATCCGCTTGAGGTAGGATGAACGCATTCTCATCCCGTCGACACCGATACCCCATGCCGAGAAAAGCCGCTGCCCAGACCAAGCTGTTCGTTTTGGATACCAACGTCCTGATGCACGACCCCACCAGCCTGTACCGCTTCGAGGAGCACGATGTCTATGTGCCGATCGCCACGCTGGAAGAACTCGACCTGCACAAGAAAGGCATGACCGAAGTGTCGCGCAACGCCCGCCAGGCGAGCCGCTTCATCGACGAGATAGTCAGCAAGCTCGACACCATCGAAGACGGCGTACCGCTTGCGCCGCACAGCCACAACGCCGCCACCGGCCGGCTGTTCCTGCAGACCCAGGCGATCAGCGGCGACATTCCGATGAGCCTGCCGACCAGCAAGGTCGACAACCAGATCCTCGGCGTGGTGCTGTTTCTCTCGCGCCACCACCCCAAGCGTCAGGTCATCCTGGTGTCGAAAGACATCAACATGCGCATCAAGGCGCGCGCGCTGGGATTGCCCGCCGAGGACTATTTCAACGACAAGGTGCTGGAAGACACCGACCTGCTGTACGCCGGCCTGCGCGAACTGCCTGCCGACTTCTGGGACAGCCACGGCAAGGGCATGGAATCCTGGCAGGCCAATGGCCATACCTACTACCGCATCAAGGGGCCGCTGGTGGCGAGCCTGCTGCCCAACGAATTCGTCTACCAGGAAGGCCCCAACCCGCTCTACGCCAAGGTGCTGAAGGTCGAGGGCAAGCAGGCGGAAATGGTCACGGTGCGCGATTTCAGCCACCAGAAAAACAACGTGTGGGGCATCACCGCGCGCAACCGCGAACAGAACTTCGCGCTCAACGTGCTGATGGATCCCGAGATCGACTTCGTCACCCTGCTCGGTCAGGCCGGCACCGGCAAGACCCTGCTGACGCTGGCCGCCGCATTGGCGCAGGTGCTCGACAAGAAGCTCTACAGCGAGATCATCATGACCCGCGTCACCGTGCCGGTGGGCGAGGACATCGGTTTCCTGCCCGGTACCGAGGAGGAGAAGATGACGCCGTGGATGGGCGCGCTGGAAGACAACCTCGACGTGCTGAACAAGAGCGATGACGAGGCCGGCGACTGGGGCCGTGCCGCGACGCAGGATCTGGTCCGCAGCAGGATCAAGGTGAAGTCGCTCAACTTCATGCGCGGCCGCACCTTCCTCAACAAGTTTCTCATCATCGACGAAGCGCAGAATCTGACGCCCAAGCAGATGAAGACGCTGATCACCCGCGCCGGTCCCGGCACCAAGGTGGTGTGCCTCGGCAACATCTCGCAGATCGACACCCCCTACCTCACCGAGGGCAGCTCCGGTCTCACCTACGTGGTCGACCATTTCAAGGGCTGGCCCCACAACGGTCACGTC
>JADFDN010000136.1 GCA_018262815.1 Thiobacillus sp. | reverse complement strand
ACTTCGACGTCGATTTCTGCCAGGACGGGCGCGACCGCGTGATCCAGTACGTGAAGGACCGCTATGGGCATGCGGCGGTGTCGCAGATCGCCACCTTCGGCACCATGGCGGCCAAGGCGGTACTGCGCGATGTCGGCCGCGTGCTTGACCTGCCGTATCTCTTCGTGGACAAGTTCGTCAAGCTGGTGCCCAACGAACTGGGCATCTCGCTCGCCGAGGCGCGCGAGAAGGAACCGCAGATCGACGAGCGCGCGAAGAACGAGGAGGAGCTTGCCGAGCTGCTGCCGCTGGCCGAAAAGCTCGAAGGCATCACCCGCAACGTCGGCATGCACGCGGGCGGGGTACTGATCGCGCCGGGCAAACTCACCGATTTCTGCCCGCTGTATCGCGCTGAAGGCTCGGACGCCATGGTGTCGCAGTTCGACAAGGACGACGTCGAGGCGATCGGCCTGGTCAAGTTCGACTTCCTTGGCCTGCGCACGCTGACGATCCTGGCCGAGGCGGTGCGGTTCGTGCAGCGCCATCCGGGGAGAGAGACCTTCCGCCTGGAGGATCTGCCGCTGGACGATCCGGCGGTGTACCGGCTGTTTGCCGACGGCAACACGACCGCGGTATTCCAGTCCGAATCACGCTCGGCGAAGGATCTGGAAAAGAAGCTGAAGGGCGATTGCTTCGAGGACATCATTGCGCTGATGGCGCTGAACCGCCCGGGCCCGCTCGGCTCCGGCATGGTGGACGACTTCATCGCCCGTAAGCAGGGCAAGCAGAAGCCGGAATACTTCCATCCCGATCTCGAGCCGGTCCTGAAGTCGACCTACGGCATCATCGTCTACCAGGAGCAGGTGATGCTGGTGGCGCAGATTCTGGCGGGCTACAGCCTCGGTGCCGCCGACCTGCTGCGGCGCGCCATGGGCAAGAAGAAGCCCGAGGAAATGGCCAAGCAGCGCGAAATCTTCCTTGCCGGTGCGGCCAAGCGCGGGGCGGACACCAAGGTTGCCGAGCGGCTGTTCGACCTGATGGAGAAGTTCGCCGAATACGGCTTCAACAAGTCGCACTCGGCGGCCTATGCGCTGGTGGCGTATCACACCGCGTGGCTCAAAGCCTACTACCCGGCCGAATTCATGGCGGCGACGATGTCGTCGGAAATGTCCGATACCGACAAGGTGCGCGTGTTCTATGAGGACTGCCGCGCCAACGGGTTGACGATGCTGCCGCCCGACATCAACCTGTCGGGCTACCGTTTCGAGCCGGTTTCCAAAACTGAAATCCGTTACGGCCTGGGTGCGATCAAGGGCAGCGGCGAAGCGGCGATCGGCGCGATCGTCGCGGAGCGTGAGGCCAACGGCCCGTACAAAGGCCTGTTCGACCTGACCCGGCGTGTCGACAAGCGTTACCTCAACCGTCGCACCCTCGAAGCGCTGGTGAAGGCGGGCGCGTTCGACCGCATCAACGATCATCGTGCCAGCCTGATGGCTTCGGTCGGCGCGGCGCTGGAGACGGCCGACCGCGCGGCGCGGAGTGGGGGCCAGGTGGGGCTGTTCGGCGAAGCGCTCGATGGCGGCGGCGAGGAACTGATTGACGTGCCGCACTGGCCCGAACAGGAGAAACTGCTGCAGGAAAAGTCTGCGCTCGGCTATTTCTTCAGCGGCCACCCTTTCACCTCGTATCTGGCCGAGGTGTCCAGCTTCGCCAAGCGGCAGCTCGATAGCCTTGAGCCGTCGCGCGATCCGGTGATGCTGGCCGGCATCGTCGTGTCGCTGCGCACGCAGATGACGCGGCGCGGCAAGATGCTGATTCTGCTGCTGGACGACGCAACCGCGCAGGTCGAAGTGGTGATATTCAATGAACTGTACGAACAGAGCCGCCATCTGCTGAAGGACGACGCCCTGCTGGTCATCGAGGGCAAGGTCAACCGCGACGACTATTCGGGCGGCGTGCGAGTGACGGCGGAACGGATTTACGATCTGACCGGGGCGCGCACCCGGTTTGCCCAAGGGCTGCAGCTGGTGTGCAACGGCCAGTGCCATGCTCAGCCCAACGGTGGCCGCAAGCTGGCCGAGCTTCTCGCGCCCTATCGGACAGCAGAGGGAGGGTGCCCGGTCTGGGTGGAATATCGCAATCCCAACGCCCGCTGCCGGGTACGGCTGGGCGAGGACTGGCGTGTGCGGCTGGACGACCGGCTGATCGAGTCCCTGGGCGGCTGGCTCAAGCCGGAGGCGGTAAACGTGATTTATTGAGGGGTGATACGAAATAACCAGGTCATGGGACCATAAAGTCCTTGACATGTATTTCGTTATATTAGAGAATTCTAATAACACTAGGGCGCCGCAATGGCTCTTGGTGTTGTCTCCTCCAATCCTCCTCCTTTGGTGGATACTCTGCCCGGCTCTCGCGAGTCGGGCATTTTTTTGCCCGAATTGCGGCCGGGCACCGGGACGCTAGCCGGTCCGCTTCTCGAATTCGCCGAATTCGCCGTGCGCCTCCACGATCTCGATCCGCTCGACGCGTGCCTGCGGCGGGCCCGCATGAGCCCAGGCAATGAGTGCGTCGACTGCCGCGACGGGGCCTTGAACCACCGCTTCAACCGAGCCATCGGGTGCATTGCGTACCCATCCGGTTACCCCGAGGCGTTCGGCCTCGATACGCATCGATTCGCGGAACCACACGCCCTGCACGCGGCCGTGGATGGTCAGGTGCTGCGTCTTCATGCCGGCATCAGCTCGGGTTCACTTCACCTTCATGCCCGGCTGCGCGCCGCTGTCGGGCGACAGGATGAAGAGGCCGGGTGCGTCGCCGGAAGCCGCCAGCACCATGCCTTCGCTCATGCCGAACTTCATCTTGCGCGGCGCAAGGTTGGCAACCATCACGGTCAAACGACCCACCAGCGCGTCCGGCGCATAGGCCGACTTGATGCCGGCGAACACCTGGCGCGTGCCGAGATCGCCGAGGTCGAGCGTCAACCGCAGCAGCTTGTCGGCGCCTTCGACGTGTTCGGCATTGGCGATGCGCGCGATGCGCAGATCGATCTTGGCGAAATCGTCGATGCTGATCGTGTCGGCAACGGAGGCGGCCGCCGGTTGCGCGGCATGCGCCTGCGCTTCGGCGTGGCGCGCCGGTGCGGGGGCCGGCGTCGGTTCGAGGTTCTGTTTGTTGGCGTCTACCATGGCTTCGATTGCTTTCGGGTCGATACGGGTCATCAGGTGGCTGTACGCGTTGATGCGGTGGCGGATGAACAGGCTCTGGGAGTCTTCCCAGGCCAGCGGCGGAATGGCGAGGAAGGTCTCGACCTCTTCCGCCAGCTTCGGCAGCACCGGCTTCAGGTATAGCGTCAGCAGGCGGAAGCAGTTCAGCGCGACGGTGCAGACTTCATGCAGTCGATAGACCGCTTCGGGCTTCTTCGCCAGTTCCCAGGGCTTTTCATCGGCCACGTACTGGTTGGCGCGGTCGGCCAGCGCCATGATTTCGCGCAGGGCCTTGGCGTAATCGCGCGCCTCGTAGTGCGCGGCGATGGTGCCGGCGGCAGCCTGGAAGTCGCCGATCAGTTCAAGGTTCGCGACGCCGTCGGCGAGCTTGCCCTCGAAATTCTTGTGGATGAAGCCGGCGGTGCGGCTGGCGATGTTGATGAACTTGCCGACCAGATCCGAATTCACCCGCGCGACGAAGTCGTCGAGGTTGAGATCGATGTCCTCCATCGAACCGTTGAGCTTGGCGGCGTAGTAGTAGCGCAGCCATTCGGGATTGAGCTTCTGCGCGAGGTAGCTTTCGGCGGTGATGAAGGTGCCGCGCGACTTCGACATCTTCTGCCCGTTGACGGTGAGGAAGCCGTGCGCATACACCGCGGTCGGCAGGCGATGGCCGGAAAATTTGAGCATTGCCGGCCAGAACAGGGCATGGAAGTACAGAATGTCCTTGCCAATGAAGTGCACCAGTTCAGTTTTTGAGTCGGCGCCCCACCAGGCGTCGAAGTCGAGGCCATTGTCCTTGGCGTATTTGGCGAAGCTCGCCATGTAGCCCACTGGCGCATCCAGCCACACATAGAA
>JADFDN010000135.1 GCA_018262815.1 Thiobacillus sp. | reverse complement strand
TTGGAGCGTTTGCATTCGATGCCTTGAATTGACGCTTCAGCTTCAAATTGAGTTTTAACTATAACGCGATGTAGAATCTATTACCTACTTCGCTACTTGCTGACCCAAGGGAGCCCGTGCTTGAGCTTTATTGCCCTATTCATCAGCCTGCCCACCAAGGCATCGACCGGCCGCATGCGCGTCTGGCGCTCCGTCAAGGCGCTGGGCTGCGCGACGCTGCGCGATGGGGTCTACCTGCTGCCTGACTCGGCCGACAGTGCCGCGGCGCTGGACGAAGTGGCGGCGCAGGCGGTGGAAGTCGGGGGCAGCGGCGAGGTCTATCGACTCTCGGGGTGCGAGGAAGCCCAGGAGGCCGCGCTGCGCGCCCTGTTCGACCGGGGCGAGGAGTACGCCGGCATCGCCGAGGAGATCAAGGAACTCGGGCGGAGCCTGACATCCCTGGATGGCGCCGCCGCCGCACGCAAGCTCCAGCCGCTCGTGCGCCGCTTCGAGCAGGTGGCGCGCATCGATTTCTTTCCCGGCGAGGCGCAGCGGCAGACCTTGAGCCTGCTGGACGACCTGCGCGACGCGATCACCCGCCGCATGTCTCCCGACGAGCCGACCGCCCGGCAGGCGGATGTTCCGCGGCTGGACCGCGCCGACTATCAGGGCCGGACCTGGGCCACGCGGGCGCGCCCGTGGGTGGACCGACTCGCTTCGGCCTGGCTGATCCGGCGTTTCATCGACCCGAGCGCTCGCATCGTCTGGCTGGCGAATCCCGCCGACTGCCGCAATGGCTGGCTCGGCTTCGACTTCGACGGCGCGGCCTTCAGCCACGTGGGCACCAAGGTCACCTTCGAGACGCTGCTGGCGAGTTTCGGACTTGATTCCGCCCCTGCACTGGTACGGCTGGGCGAGCTCGTGCATTGCCTGGATGTTGGGGGACTCCCGGTCGCGGAAGCGCTGGGCATCGAATCGCTGCTCACCGGCCTGCAGGCATCCGAACCCGACGACGACGCGCTGCTTGCTCGCGCGTGCGAAGTCTTTGACTGGCTACTCAAGAGTTACGAGGACAAAGCAACGTGAACGCCCCGACCAGACCTCAGACCGCTGCCACGACTGAAGCCGTCCCTCCAGCGATGAGCTACCTGCAGCTCTTCGCGCGCTTCCTCAAGTTCGGCTTGCTCGCATGGGGCGGGCCTGTGGCTCAGATCGGCATGTTGCGCCGCGAGCTCGTGGACGAGGAACGCTGGATCTCCAGCAGACGCTTCAACAAGCTGCTTGCGGTGATGCAGGTGCTGCCCGGACCCGAAGCGCACGAAATATGCGTTCATTTGGGCATCCGAGCGAAGGGGCGGCTTGGGGGCGTACTGGCGGGACTCGGGTTCATGCTTCCCGGATTCTTGCTGATGTTCGCGCTGTCCTGGCTGTACTTCCAGATCGAATTCGTGGGCACCTCGCTGGGCGCGGCGTTCCTTGGCGTGCAGGCGGCCGTGATCGCCCTGATCGTGCGCGCCGTGCACCGCATCGGCGAGCACATCCTGCTCGATCGCTGGTTGTGGGCCATTGCCATCGTTTGCGCGCTGGCCGCCATGGCTCGTGTCGACTTCTGGATCACCCTGCCGGCGAGCGGCCTGGTGTACGCCCTGCTCGTGCTGAAGCATCGGGTCTTGGCGCTGCTGGTGACACTGGGGGCGGTGGCGCTGGCCGCGGCCGTGGCTTTGTGGGCTGCGCCGGCGGCGAAGCTGGTGGAAACGGTCGTTCAAGGCCAGGCATCGGTGCTGCTCATCTTCGCCTCGGGCCTGAAGGCTGGCTTGCTCACCTTCGGCGGCGCCTACACGGCGATCCCGTTCGTTCGCAACGACGCCGTCGGGCGCGGATGGATGACGGATGGGCAGTTCCTGGACGGCCTGGCACTGTCCGGTGTGCTGCCGGCACCCCTCATCATCTTCGCCACGTTCGTCGGCTATGTGGCAGGGGGGCCGATCGGGGCGGTGGCCATGACGGTGGGTGTCTTTCTTCCGGCCTTTGCGTTCTCGCTGATTTTCTACGACCGGCTGGAGGCGGTCGTGGAGAACAAACGGCTGCACGCCTTTCTGGACGGCGTCGCGGCCGGCGTAGTCGGCCTGATCGGCGCAACCACCCTCGACCTGGCGCAGGTCACGGCTGAACGTGTGCCATCGCTGACGGTGGGCATGTCGATCTTCGCCGCAGGCTTGGCATTCCTTTATGCCTGGAAGAACAAGCTCAACGTCGTCGTCGTGATCCTCGCGGCGGGATTGGCGGGCTGGCTGGTGTTTCCGAACCAAGGCTGAATCTGATCGAGTCAGCCTTCGTCGCGCCGTTTCCGATCCACCCTACTGAGGAAGCCAAGATGCCTTACGAACTGAAGCCCCTTTCTTGCGATCCGGCCAAACTCACCGGCCTGTCCGAGAAGCTCATCGTCAGCCACTGGGAAAACAACTACGGCGGGGCGGTCAAGCGCCTCAATGCCATCGAGCAGCGCCTGGCCGAATTGACCTGGGCCAGCGCCCCGGTGTTCGAGATCAACGGCCTCAAGCGCGAGGAGATGATCGCCAGCGGTTCCATGATCCTGCACGAGGTGTACTTCGATTCCCTCGGCGGTACCGGCGGCGACCCTGGCGGAGCGTTGAAGCAGGCCATCGAGCGGGACTTCGGCTCCGTGGACGCGTGGCGCGCCGAATTCACGGCCATGGGCAAGGCCCAGGGCGGCGGCTCCGGCTGGACCTTGCTGGTGTGGAGCCCGCGCCGAGGGCGTCTCGTGAACGCCTGGGCCGCCGACCACGCCCACAACTTGGCCGGGGCCACGCCTCTCGTCGCCCTCGACATGTATGAGCACAGCTACCACATGGACTTCGGCGCCAAGGCCGCAGCCTATGTGGACGCCTTCATGCAGAACCTGTCCTGGACGGCGGCCGAGGCTGCGCTTGCCAAGGTGGAGGGCAGAGCGTGAAATGGGTCACCCGCGAACGCCCCAAGATCGACCGTATCGCCTGCCCCTGGCTGGTAACGCGCTTCATCGACGAGGCCCCCGAGTTCCTGTACGTGCCGGCTGGCGAGGTCCTGAAGGTCGCCGCCGACACCGGCGCGATTCCCTATGACGTGCCGAATGTCGAGCTCGGCCACCATGGCGACCGCTGCAGCTTCGATGCCTTCATCGACAAATACGAACTCGACGACCCGGCCCTGAACAAGCTGGCGCTCATCGTGCGCGCCGCCGATTGCGGCCAGCCCCAGCTCGCGAAGGAAGCGGCCGGGCTTCTGGCGATCTCGAAAGGGCTCTCCCTCAATTTCGAGGATGACCACGAGATGCTGAATGCAGGCATGGTGATGTACGACGCGCTCTACGCCTGGTGCGCGGACACACCGCTGAAGAAGGTCGCCCGCCTGCTTGGCTTGAAGTGATGCTGCTGCCCGCCGGAGCTGCGCCCGAGGCGCGCCAGCTGCTGATCGGTCGCGCCCTGCGGGCCTTCACCGACGGCTTCATCGCCATCCTGCTGCCGGTCTATCTGCTCGCCCTGGGGCTGGGCACGTGGGAAGTCGGGCTGATCAGCACCGCGACGCTCTTCGGCTCGGCGCTGGCGACCCTGGCGGTCGGTCAGTGGGGCCATCGCTTCCCGCAGCGCCGCCTGTTGCTCGCTGCCGCCGGACTGATGTGCCTGACCGGCCTGCTGCTGGCCGGCCTGGGTGGCGTTGGCGACTTCTGGCCGCTGCTGCTCGTCGCCTTCGTCGGCACGATGAACCCCAGTGCCGGCGACGTCAGCGTCTTCCTGCCGCTGGAGCATGCGCGGCTGGCGGAGTCGGCGCAGGGCGAGGCGCGCACCTTCCTCTTCGCGCGCTACACCTTCGTCGGCGCCTTGTGCGCCGCGGCCGGCTCGCTGGCGACGGCCATCCCGCACGCCCTGACGGATGCCGGCCTGGCGCAGCTCGACGCGCTGCGCCTCATGTTCGTCGCCTACGGGCTGACCGGCGTCGCGATCTTCGTCCTGTATCGCGCCTTGCCGGACCACCACGTGCATGAGCAGGCGGCGGCGCCCGCGCCCCTGGGGCCTTCACGCGGCATCGTGAT
>JADFDN010000134.1 GCA_018262815.1 Thiobacillus sp. | reverse complement strand
GCCAGCACGAACGCGGTGTAGCCGCGCTTGGCGGACGGCGAGGTGATCATGCCGTGGCCGGCACGGTGGTAGTGCAGGTACTGGTTGGGGTACTGACGGCGGGCGGTGGTGATCATGCCGGGGCCGCCGACGAAACCGTCGACCAGGAAGGCCACCTTGTCGGCGTCGGCGCCGAAGGTTTCCAGGATGTAGTCGGCGCGGGCGCACATTTCATAGTGGTCGTCCGCGGTGATGTTGGCGGAGAACAGCTTGGGCTGGCCGGTTTCGTCCTGCGCACGCTTCATCGCGTCGGCCACCAGCGGGATCACCTTCTTCATCGGGGCGAACACCTGGTTGCCCTGGGGTTCGTCGTTCTTGATGAAGTCGCCGCCCAGCCAGAACTGGTAGGCCGCGTTGGCGAAGGGCTCGGGGCGCAGGCCCAGCTTCGGCTTGATGATGGTGCCGGCGATGTAGCCGCCGTTCACGACCGGACGGCCGAGGATGCGCCACATGTCGGAGATGTCCTTGGCGGGGCCGTCGAACAGCTGGATGGCGCGCTCGGGGACGTAGAAGTCGTGGATCTTGGCGTGCTCGATGTCGCCCATGCCTTGGTTGTTGCCGATCACCAGCGTCAGGAAAGAGACGATCATCATGCGGCCGTCGGTGACGTTGCGGTCGAACAGGTCGATCGGGTAGGCGATCCGCATGTCTTCGGTGGCTTCGTCGATGTAGTACACCAGGGCGTCGACGCCCTTGGTGAACTCGTCGGTGGTGCAGACTTCGACGTTGGTGCCGGTCGAGGACTCGGCGGCGAAGTGAGCGGCCGCTTCCAGGTAGCCGTAGCCGGCCTTGGGCTTCATCTTGTAGGCGACGAGAATGTGCTTGCCACCCTTGATCAGGTCTTCCTCTTTCAGGGAGAGGTCGGCGTAACGTGCGGATTGATCCATTGCATGACTCCTGCGGTAGATAAACAAAGCGCCAGGAGCAATGCCCCCGAACACGACAGGGGCGGACTATACGCAGCCACTTATATAATTAAAATTCAATTGTTATGATCTAAACCATATCATTAGACTTATACATTAATCATGCGCCGATTGACGCTTCGCCAATTCCGAGTGTTCGAGGCGGTTGCCCGCAACCTGTCGTTTTCGCGAGCGGCCGAGGAGCTGCACCTGTCGCAGCCGGCCGTCTCCATGCAGATCAAGGGAATCGAAACCATTCTCGGCCTGCCGCTCACCGAACAGCTGGGCAAGAAGATCTTCCTCACCGAGGCCGGACGCGAGGTGCTGCACGCCAGCCGTGCCATCACCGCGAGGCTCGACGACCTGCAGGCCAATCTCGCGCAGCTACAGGGTATCGACAGCGGCCGCCTCAATCTCGCGGTGACCTCGACGGTGAACGCGGTGGCCACCGGCATTCTGGTCCGCTTCCGCGGCCGCCATCCGGGTGTGGCCATCCATCTGGGGGTATCCAACCGCGAGTCGGTGCTGGAGCAGCTCGCCGCCAACCGCATCGACATCGCCATCATGGGTCAGGTGCCGGACGGGCTGGAGCTCGAAGCCACCGGCTTCATGGACAACCCGCTGGTGGCGGTCGCCCCGCCCGACCACCCGCTCGCGCAGAAGAAAAAGGTGTCGCTGCGCGAACTGGCAACCGAGTCCTTTCTGGTGCGCGAAGCAGGGTCCGGCACGCGCGCGGCGATGACGCGCTTTTTCGCGGAGAAGGGTCTGGAACTTGCCTCCAGCATGGAAATGAGCAGCAACGAGGCGATCAAGCAGGCGGTGCAGGCCGGGCTGGGGCTGGCCATCCTGTCGCTGCAGACGCTGGAGATGGAGCTCGCGCTGAAGCGGCTGGCCGTTCTCGAGGTTGAGGGATTCCCCATCATGCGCCACTGGTATGTCGTGCATCGCACCGACAAGCGGCTGTCGCCCGCGGCGCAGGCGTTCAAGCAGTTCGTGCTGGCCGGCGCCAGCGCGAAGCCGGCGCGGCGCAGCTAGGGCCTCAGGCCGACAACGCAGGCTCGGCCGGACGCCCGCCGTAGCACGCATCGAGCGTCTTCAGCGCGATTTCCTTGGTCTTGAAGATATGGTCGGCAGGAATCACGTTCGACAGTCCGCTCTTCTCGAACGCCGCCATCACCTGGCGCTTGAGGCTGCTGAAATAGAGCGTCACGTTGCGCGCGCGAAGCTGCTCGGCCAGCGCGCGGAGCTTCTCTTCGCCCGACACGTCGAGATCGTTGATGCCGCTCCCGATGACCAGCACCGCCTGGGCGCGCGGGAAACGCTCCAGCGCCTGCAGCACGACGTCCTCGAAATAGGCGACGTTGACGAAATTGAGCGAGCCGTCGAAGCGCAGCGCCACGTAGTGTTCGCTGATCGCCGCCAGCTTGTAGGTGTCGATGCCGCCCAGTACGCCATCCGGGTGGCGGCCGAGGATTTCGGCGCGTGGTCGCATGTTGCGATACAGATAGAGCGCGACCGTGAGCCCGACGCCGAGCAGGATGCCGTTGGCGAGCGCCGGCGCCATCGCCAGCGTGGCAACGAAAGTCGCGATGCCGATCACCGCGTCCGGACGGTTGACCTTCCACGCATGCACCAGCGGCGCCACACGAACCAGCCCGAACACCGCGAGCATGATCACCGCTGCCAGCACCGCCTGCGGCAGGTGATACAGCAGCGGGGTGAGGAACAGCATCACCGCCAGCACGCCGAGTGCACTGACGATGGCGAACAGCCCGGTGTGGGCGCCCTCGCGTGCCGCCACCGCGGAACGCGAGAACGAGCCGCTCACCACGTAGGCGTGGAAGAAACTGCCGACGATGTTGGCGAGCCCCTGCCCCACCAGTTCGCGGTTGGTGTCGATGCGCTGCCCGGTCTTGGCGCTGATCGCCTTGGAGATCGATGTGGCCTCCATGAAGCCGAGCAGCGCCATGACCAGCGCCGCGGGCAAGAGCGGCAGCACCAGCGCCCAGTCGACATGCGGCACCTGGAATCCGGGCACGCCCGCCGGGATCGCGCCGACCACCTCGCCGCCGCCGGTGAATTTCACCTGCCCGCCGGCGACGCCGCCGAAGCGCCAGTGCCCCATGCCGAGCGGTTCGCTCTCGGGCAGCTCGCCGGCGACGACGAACCGGGTCTCGCCGTTCGGGCCGGTCTGGCGCGTGAAATCGATCTGGTGCAACCGGATGCGCAGCCGCATGATCTGATCGTCGAGCGCCGCGGCAGCGGCCTTGTTGCGCGCGATGTCCGCCTTCAGATCGAGCAGCGCGCCGCCGTCCTCGGCCTGCGCCAGCTCGGCCTGCAGCCGCGCGGTGGCCTCGCCAGTGCGCTTGAGCTCGGCGGCGGTCTGGTCGAGCTGCACAACCATCGCACGCGCGCTCTCGTCCTGAATGGCCTCGACGCCCGCCGTCGACGTCCGCTCGAAACCGACCGCATAGCTCACCAGCGTGGTGACGATGATCGCGATCAGGACGCCGGGCAGACGCGGCATGCGCTTCTGCAGCAGGAAGATGAGGACGAACGCGCCGAGGCCGAAGAACAGCGTCGGCCAGTGGGTGCTGCCGAGCTGCTGCAGCACTACCCATAGATCCCCGAGGAACCAGTCGCTGCGCGGCATCGGCACGTTGATCAGCTTGTTCAACTGGGACAGGCCGATGATCAGGGCGGCACCATTGGTGAAACCGATGATGACCGGATGCGACAGGAAGTTCACCAGAACGCCGAGCCGGAACAGGCCCAGCGCCAGCCGCAGGATGCCGACCATCAGGGCGAGCATCACCGACAGCGTGATGAAAGTCTCGCTGCCGACCGCGGCGTAGGGGATCAGCGCGGCCGCCGACATCAGCGACAGCATCGCGGTCGGCCCCGTGTGCAGCTGGCGCAGCGAGCCCCACAGCGAGGCGACGATCACCGGCAGGAAGCCGGCATAGAGGCCGTACACGACCGGCAGGCCGGCGAGCTGGGCGTAGGCCATGCTCTGCGGCACCAGAATGAGGGCGACGGTGATGCCGGCGAGCAGGTCCGCACGCACGCTCCCGCGCGACATGGGAAACCATGCGAGGAAGGGCAACAGCCGTGTCAAAACAGGATTGGTGCGCGTCAACATCGGTCTCTCCGTCAAGCTTGCAAGCGAGATCTTTGCGCTCGTCCATCGCCGGGCTGCGGC
>JADFDN010000133.1 GCA_018262815.1 Thiobacillus sp. | reverse complement strand
GTCGATCTCGCTGCCGACCTGGGTGCCGCCGGTCGCCACCAGAATATAGACCTTCTTGTTCTGCAGCAGGCCCTGCGGGCCCTGCTCGGTGTAGCGGAAGGTCAGGCGTGCGCGGGCGATCTGGTCGACCCAGGCCTTGAGGCTCGCCGGCACGCCGAAGTTGTAGATCGGCGTGGCGATCACCCAGACGTCGGCGGCCTGCGCCTCTTCCACCAGCGCATCGGAGCCTGCCAGCGTTTCGCGCTGGGCTGCGTCGCGTGCGTCGGGGTCGGTCAGGTTGGCGGCGACCCAGTCGGCGTCGACGAAGGGCAGGCCCTGCGCCACGTCGCGACGGGTCACCGACATGCCGCCGGCGCGTGCAGCCAGTTCCGCGAGCAAGCGGTCGGCGAGCTGGCGCGTAACCGAGCCGTCGACACGGGCGCTGGCGTCAATGCGCAGGACGCGCAAGGGCGGTTGGCGGAATTGGGGTTGGGTTGCTTGCATGACAATCACTCCTGAAGGTGCGCCAGTGGCGCGGGGTGATGTCATTATTTGTTTTGCGACTCCTGGAATAAAGATAGAGTTATTCAATTGACTTTTGCCATATTGAGAACAATGGATCGATTCGCTCACATGCAGGTCTTCGTTGCCGTGGTCGAAGCCGGCAGCATCAGCGCGGCTGCCGAACGGCTCGGCCTCGCCAAATCCGCGGTCAGCCGGCGACTGTCCGAACTCGAGGCGCATCTCGGCGTCTCGCTGATCCAGCGCACCACCCGCCGGCTCAACCTCACCGACAGCGGACGCGCCTACTACGCGCGCTGCGTCGCCATCCTCGCCGACGTCGAGGAAGCCGAAGCCGCAGTGTCATCGGCGCACGGCGCGCTCAGGGGCCAGCTCAAGGTCGCGCTGCCGCTGTCCTTCGGCCTGCTGCACCTGGCGCCGCTGATCCAGGATTTCATGCGGCAGCATCCCGAGGTGCGTTTCGAGCTCGACTTCAACGACCGCCAGATCGACCTGATGCAGGAAGGCTTCGATCTCGCCATCCGCATCGCCACCCTGGCCGACTCCAGCCTGATCGCGCGCCGCCTCGCGCCGATCCGTCACATCGTGTGCGCCAGCCCCGCCTATCTCGCTGCGCATGGCACGCCGCAGGCTGCCCTCGACCTGGCGCAGCACGCCTGCCTCGCCTACAGCAACGTGCGCGACCCGGGCTTGTGGAATTGTCGCGGTCCGGATGGCGCACCGCTGCAGGTGCGCGTGCCGGTACGCCTTGCCGCCAGCAGCGGCGAGTTTCTGCTGCGCGCCGCAATCGCAGGCGAAGGCGTGGTGCTGCTGCCCACCTTTTATGTCTGTAACGCCCTGCGCTCGGGACAACTGCAGCAGGTGCTGGCGGATCACGCGTGGCCGGAACTCGCCGCCTACGCGGTCTATCCGCCGACCCGCCACCTGTCGAGCCGCGCCCGCGCGCTGATCGATTTCCTCGCCGGGCAGTTGGCCGGCGAACCGGCGTGGGATCGCTGAACCGCCAAGCGCACGGCTTGCGCAGTCGTTTCAGGCAGGTCCTGCGCGATCGGCCCCTCTTCTTCCAGCATCCGCTTCACCCTGGCGTAAGCCCTACTTCCGCTCACTGTAAATGGGCAGGGTGATGCGGAACGCCATCGACACCAGGCGGACACCCAGCACGCTCGCCATCCCCGCCCACGCGGCGATGACCGGCGACACGCCGAGTGCCTGCAGGCCGACCAGAACCAGGGCTCCCGCCCAGGCGGCCGAGGCATACAGCTCGCCGCGCACGAATATCAGAGGAACCTCGTTGCACAGTACATCGCGCAGCACACCGCCGACGACCCCGGTGATCACGCCGAGCAGGCTGGCCACCAGCCAGGGGGCCTGCCATTCCAGGGCGATCTGGGTGCCGACGATGGTGAACAGGGCGAGACCGAGCGCATCGGGAATCAGGAACAGGCGCGGCGGCAAACGCAGGCCGCGCACCGCGAAGAAGACGACCAGCGTCGTCGCCAGGGCAACGACCAGATACACCTGGTCGCCGACCCAGAACACCGGGCGCCGCAACAGCACGTCGCGCACCGTGCCGCCGCCCAGCGCGGTGGCCGCGCCCACCATCATCACGCCGATCACGTCCATGTTCTTGCGGCCGGCATCGAGTACCCCGGTCAGCGCGTTCACCGCCACGGCCGACAGACCGGCCCAGTACAACAGCATGTCCATGAATGTCTTCCGCCCGGGTTGCAACGCGCAAGTATCGCAATAATTCGCGCCGGCGGGCGTAGTGCTGAACCTGTGCGCCCGCACGCTACAATCGGGCCATGCAGCCCGCCTCTCTCAAGCGCTACGCCTGGCTCTCGATCGCCGCCGCCGTCTCCACCATCCTGCTCAAGGGCTGGGCCTGGTGGCTCACCGGCTCGGTCGGCCTGCTGTCCGACGCGCTCGAATCCTTCGTCAATCTGGCGGGCGCGGTGATGGCGCTGGCCATGTTGTCGCTGGCTGCGCTGCCGGCCGACGCCAACCACGCGCACGGACACGGCAAGGCGGAGTATTTCTCCAGCGCCTTCGAAGGTTTTCTCATCCTCATCGCCGCCCTCAGCATCGGCTACGCGGCCGTCGACCGCCTGCTCCATCCGCAGCCGCTCGAAGCCGTGGGCATCGGTCTTGCGGTATCGGTCGTCGCCTCGGTCATCAACCTGGCGACCTCGCGCATTCTCATGGACGTGGGGCGCAAGTACAAATCGATCACGCTCGAAGCCGACGCGCATCATCTGCTCACCGATGTCTGGACCTCGGCCGGCGTGATCCTGGGCGTGGGGCTGGTATGGGTCACCGGCTGGATGTGGCTCGACCCGGTGATCGCCCTCGCGGTGGCGGCAAACATCGTCTGGACCGGCTGGAAACTGCTGCAGCGTTCGGCCGAGGGACTGATGGACGTCTCCCTCGGCGATGAAGACCTGCGGGTGATCGACGGCGTGCTTGACGATTACCGCCGGCAGGGTCTCGATTTCCACGCACTGCGCACGCGCCAGGCCGGTGCTCGCGCCTTCGTTTCGCTGCACGTGCTGGTCCCGGGCGCCTGGACCGTGCAGCAAGGACACGACTGGGCAGACCGCATCGAGGCCGACATCCGCCGGGCCGTTCCCTGCGCCCACGTCACCACGCATCTCGAACCGATCGAGGACCCCCTGTCCCACGCCGACGCAGAGCTTGACCGTACGGATTAAACCTGCACGCGCGCGTCCCGCCGCCACGCCCGATACGCCAGCGCATACGCCACGGCATTGACCGCCACGACCAGCCAGCCCAGCCACTGCTGGAGCATCGGCGTGAGCGCGGAAGGGTAAAGGACGGGCAGCAGGTAACGCTCGACGAAATCCCCGCTGTAGGCGCTGCCGCCCCCGAGGACGCGCAAATGATTTTCGAGCGGAGTGAGCGGACAGATGCCGCCGCTGAATTCGATGAACGCTCCCCAGGCGGCCGCTGGCAGATGCAGCCAGGCCAATCTGGGCCAGCGTGGCAACAGGAATCCCCCGGCCACGACAAAGGCAACAAACAGCAGATGCAGCAGCACCAGCGCGTCGGCAAGCAAGGTCGCCATCGACACCCGGCTACCTCCGGCCTCAGGGCATCATCCGGCGCGGTAGATGTAGTCCCGGCTGAAAGGATAGCCCGGCTGGCTGCCGTCGACCGGCTTGCCTGCCAGCACCTGCCACAATTCCATCCAGCCATGGTCGAAGGCGTAGGCCGAGCCCGCCATGTAGATGCGCCAGATGCGGTACTTCTGCTCTCCGATCAGGCGGCGCGCCTCGTCGGCATGCTGCTCCAGACGCGTCACCCAGTGCCACAGGGTTTTTCCGTAGTGGGGCCGCAGATTCTCCGCATCCAGGCATTCGAGCCGGCTGCCTGCCGCGGCGCGCAATACGTCTGACGCATGCACCAGTTCGCCCCCGGGGAACACATAGTCCTCGATGAACTCTGCGATGCCGCTGCCCAGCCCGCTGGATTCCGGCTCGGACGTGGTGATGCCGTGGTTGAGCACCAGTCCGCCCGGCTTCAGCAGCGCGTTGATCTTGTCGAAATAGGTGCCCAGATTGAGACGGCCGACGTGCTCGAACATGCCGACGCTGGCGATCTTGTCGTAGCCGTCGTGCTCGGGCACATCGCGGTAATCCATCCGTCGCACCTCGAC
>JADFDN010000132.1 GCA_018262815.1 Thiobacillus sp. | reverse complement strand
GCCCGCCGAGCGCACCGAACTGTTTGAGGAAGTCGCCGGGGTAGACGCCCTTGAGGTCGATGTCGACCACCTTGGGCGCCAGTTCCCTGGCGATGAGTTCGGCCAGCCCCGGCAGCACCTCGACAGGCGGTTCCGGGAAGGCGGGGACAAGAGCAGGCGCAGACATGGTGGTCTCCAGTTCGACGGATGGATCAGGCGAGTTCGACGCTGACGCTGACCGGGTTGCGCAGCGTGTTGGCGACCGGCGACCAGGCGTTGGAATGCGCGACCAGGTCCTTCAGCTCGGCCTCGCTGGCGTCGCCTTCCAGGTGCACTTTCACCCGCACGTCGGTGAAGCCGAGCTTCTTCAGCGGGTCGAGGTCGCCCACGCCCCACACCGCGGTCACGTTGATGTCGCCCTCGAGTTCGAGTTCGAGCCGGGTGAGCGTGATGCCGCGCGCCACCGCGTTGGCGTGCAGGCCGACCGACAGGCAGGAGCCCAGCGTGGCGAGCACCGCTTCCGAGGGGTTGGGCGCGGTGTCGTCGCCGAGCAGGTGCGGCGGCTCGTCGATCACGTGCGCTTCCAGGTTGCGCACGTAGGTGAGGTTGCGGAACTTGCTTTCGCACACGGTCTTCGCTTTCAGCGTGACGACCGATTGCGGATTGGACTTGCCCTTGGCGGCGAGGGCGGCGAGGCCTTCGGCATCGATGGGCTCGAGGACGGTCTGGGTTTTCAGGGCGACGACTTCGGACATGGCATGACTCCTTGAGATGGGTTGATCGGGAACCGACACCCCCTGTATTGCGATTCCCGTGCCAACTCGGTCAAACAATGTCAAGCCATTGATCTGATTGCAAATAGTGTTCTGTCTGTCGCGGCCGCCCGGATTTCGCGCTAACAAATTGTCAACCTTTGTCAGGCCATTTCCAGGCGTTTCATGCGGTAGTTCAGCTGGCGCAAGGTCAGTCCCAGCTGTTGTGCCGCGCGCGACTTGTTGCCGTGGGTTTGCGCCAAAGCCTGTTCGATCTGCGGTCGGTCGTGCGATTGCGCCGGCAGATAGGGCCGCACGGCTCCCGCGGTCGGTGCGACAGGCAGCAGCGGCTGCGCATCCGGCGCGCCGACCGCTTCGCTGCGGATGACGTGTTCCACTTCGCGCGCCGACACGCTCGCGCCCTCGGCCAGCAGAACCAGGCGCTCCAGCACGTTGCGCAGCTGGCGGATGTTGCCCGGCCACGGGTAGTCGGCGAGCCGGTCCATGGCCTCCGGCGTCAGGCCGACGTTGCGCTGATAGCTCTGGCTGATCAGGTTGAGCTGGTGCCGCACCAGCGGACGGATGTCCTCGCGCCGCTCGCGCAGCGCCGGCAGGCGGATCGGGATGATGTTGAGGCGGTAATACAGATCGAGGCGGAAGCGCCCGGCGGCGACCTGCTGCTGCAGGTCGAGGTTGGTGGCGGCGACGATGCGCACGTCGATCGGCGTTTCGCGGCGGCTGCCGACGCGCTGCAGCGATTTCTCCTGCAGCACCCTCAACAGCTTCACCTGCATCGCCAGCGGCAGCTCGCCGATTTCGTCGAGGAACAGGGTGCCGCCGCTGGCCTGCTCGAAGTAGCCGGCGCGCGCGGTCGAGGCGCCGGTGAATGCACCCTTTTCGTAGCCGAACAACTCCGACTCGAACAGGTTTTCCGGGATCGCCCCGCAGTTCACCTTGACGAAAGGCTGGTCGCGCCGCGAGCTCGACAGATGCAGCGCGCGCGCGAACAGTTCCTTGCCGGTGCCCGACTCGCCGAGCAGCAGCACCGTCGCCTCGGTGGACGCGACCTGCTCGACCTGGCGCAGTGCGTGGCGTAGCGCGGGCGATTCGCCGACGATGCCGAGCGTGGCCTGCTGCGGCGAGCCGCGTTCGAGCGCCCATTTGAGCTCGCGGTTCTCATGTTCCAGCCGTGCGGTCTGCTCCGCCACACGATCGTTCAGCTTGAGAACCTGCGTCACCAGCGTGGCGACGATCTCGAGAATGCGCAGATCGTCGGCCAGCGCCCGTGTGCGCCCGCGGATGCGATGCACGCCGAGCAGGCCCAGCACCTCGCCTTCGCTCATCAGCGGCAGCGCGATGAAGCTCACCGTTTCGTTCGGCAGGCGGTCGCGCTCGACCGCGCGCGCGAGATAATGCGGGTCGTCGTCGATGTCCTGCACGATCGCCGTCTCGCCGCTTTGCAGCACGCGCCCCGATACGCCGTCGCCGGGGCGGTAGACGCCGCGCTCGATTTCGGCCTGCGTCAGGCCGTAGGCGTAGCGGATCGCATAGTCCCCGCCGCCGGGCTGCCGCAGCACCACGCGGCCGCGGTTCAGGCCGAGGAATTCCGAGATCAGGTGCAGCATCTCGCGGATTACCGGGCCGGGTTCCAGGCTCTTCCCCATCAGGCGCGCCGACTCGCGGATCACCAGCATCTCTTCGTCCTGCAATCGTTCGGCAGCAGGCGTGGCAGCGGACATGGCGGTCTCCTCAAAACAAAGTGTCAACACTGTGTAATCAAGAAGCGGGCCAGGCGCTCGGCCGGAATTGGAGAGATTCGAAAAAATGCTTGCGCAACAGCAGCTTAAAAACTTTTCGCAGGGTTGGCACGCTTCCTGATTACGACAAGAGTGGAAACACTGAAACAGCGGTGCCCAACCTGCCGAATCGCCCCAGTTCACGGGGGCGGGGCGGCCAGGGACCCTGCGGAACGGAGTGCGTGAGATGCACCAATCCGAGGCGCGGGCTCAACAAAACGGTGCGCTGTGAAGCTGCGACTGCAATGCCATTTTTCAATCCGATGAGGAGTACGTTATGTCCGGTTTTGACAACCCGTTTGATCCCGATACCCGACTGCATCGCGCAGGCTGTAGCTGCGGCCGCCATCATAGCCAGGCCGACCACGACGCCGACATGAGGAACGAGGATGCGCGCGTGTCGCGCGTGGTCGAGTCGGCGGTGATGCGCGGGCTGTTCCCCGACGACCAGATGCGCCGCAATTTCCTGCGCGCGGTCGGTGCCGGCACCGCGATGGCGGCGATCTCGACGCTGTTCCCGATGGGCGCGGCGAAAGCGCTGGCGGCGGAAAAGGGCAAGCTGGAGAAGACGGACCTGAAGATCGGCTTCGTTCCCATCACCTGCGCCACTCCCATCATCATGGCCGGCCCGATGGGCTTCTATGCGCGCGAGGGTCTCAACGTCAGCCTGCAGAAAACCGCCGGCTGGGCGGTGGTGCGCGACAAGGTGCAGAACAAGGAATACGACGCTTCGCACCTGCTGTCGCCGATGCCGCTGGCGATGTCGCTGGGGCTGGGCTCGGCCAAGCAGGCGGTCGACGTGGCGACGATCCAGAACATCAACGGCCAGGCCATCACGCTGCACATCAAGCACAAGGACAAGATGAATCCCAAGGACTGGAAAGGGATGAAGTTCGGCCTGCCGTTCGACTACTCGATCCACAACCTGCTGCTGCGCTATTTCCTCGCCGAGCACGGCCTCGACCCGGACAAGGATGTCGAGCTGCGCAACATGCCGCCGCCCGACATGGTGGCCAACCTGCGCGCCGGCAACATCGACGGCTTCCTCGGCCCCGAGCCGTTCAACCAGCGCGCGGTGTTCGAGGGCTTCGCCTTCGTCCACACCCTGTCGCGCGACCTGTGGGACGGCCATCCCTGCTGCGCCTTCGGCGTCAAGGAAGGCTTCTACAAGGAATATCCCAACACCTACGCCGCGCTGTTCCGTGCCATCGCCAGCGCCACCGACTACGCGCACAAGCCGGAAAACCGCAAGGAGATCATCGAGGCGATCGCGCCGGCCAACTACCTCAACCAGCCGATACCGGTGCTGGAACAGGTGATGACCGGGCGCTTCGCCGACGGCCTCGGCAAGGTGAGGAACGTGCCCGACCGCGTCGATTTCGATCCCTTCCCCTGGCAGTCGATGGCCGTGTGGATCCTGACCCAGCTGAAGCGCTGGAACTACATCAAGGGCGACATCAACTACCAGGCTGTCGCCGAGGAGGTGTTCCGTGCCACCGACGCGCGCAAGCGCATGGCCGAAATCGGACTCGCGGCGCCGAAGTCGAGCTACATGAAGCACACCATCATGGGCAAGGTGTTCGACCCCGCGAAGCCTGCCGAGTATCTCAACTCCTTTGCCATCAAACGCACATGAAAAAACGTCTCTCACTCGGCCAAAAATCCGCCCTGCTGTCGCTGGCGCTGTTCGGGGTGATCCTGCTGATCTGGCAGCTGGCGACGCTGCCGGAAGCCCAGGTCGTCGCGGCGGATGTCGATCCCGAATACGCCGCGCTGATGGGGGGCGGCACGACCACCA
>JADFDN010000131.1 GCA_018262815.1 Thiobacillus sp. | reverse complement strand
CACGTCACGCTGCAGCGGGGTGAACGTTCGCGCCTGGCGGACTATGCTGCAGAAGTGCTGTAGTCCAATCCTTCGAGGAGATACACGATGGCTGCCTTCTTTTCACGGCGCTGGATGATTCTGGCTGCCGGCCTCACCCTGGCCCTGCCCGCGCACGCGATCGACTGGGGCGAGATGCTCAAAGGCGTGATCGGCAAGCCCTCCGGCCAGACCTCCTCGAGCGGCGGCGTCGATGCGCTCTCCACGGCCGAGATCAATTCCGGACTGAAGGAGGCCCTGACCCGCGGCGCGGAAACCGCCGTCGCCCAGCTCGGGCAGAAGGACGGCTTCTTCGGCAATGCCGCGTTGAAGATCCCGTTGCCGCCCAGCCTGCAGAAAGCCGAGAAGGCCATGCGCATGCTCGGCATGGGCAAGCAGGCCGACGAACTGGTGCTGTCGATGAATCGCGCTGCCGAAGCTGCGGTGCCGGAGGCGAAAACCCTGCTGATCGACGCGGTGAAAGCCATGACGCTGGAGGACGCCAAGGGCATCCTGACCGGCGGCACCACCTCGGCCACCGACTTCTTCCGCAGGAAAACCGAGGCCCAGCTCACCGAACGCTTCGGTCCCATCGTGAAGGCAAGCACGGACAGGGTCGGCCTGGCGCAGCAATACAACCGGTACGCCGGCGCGGCTGCACAGTTCAACCTGATCGACAAGGAGCAGGCCAGCGTCGAGCAATACGTCACCCGCCAGGCGCTCGACCGGCTCTACACCGTGATCGGCGAAAAGGAAGCCTCGATCCGCGCCAATCCCATGCAGGCCGGCAGCGAGCTGCTGAAGAAGGTGTTCGGTGCCGTCAGCGGAAAATAATCACCCCATACTGTCCGCCGGCCGCGCTTGTCCGGACCGGCATGGCATTTTTTGATCGCACGCAGATGAAGATGAAGACCCTTGGCCTGCTGGCCGGACTGCTGCTCGCCCTGCCCGTCCAGGCCTGGGAGGTCGGAGAATTCAGAAACGGCATGAGCCGCAGCGAGGTCGAACAGGCGCTCAGGACCTGGAATTTCGGCAAGACGCTGGCGGTCGGCAACGACGGCCTGTTTGCCTACGACTTACCCAACAGCCCGGCCGGGCGCCGCTTTCTGTTCACGTTCTGCAACGACAAGCTGGTGGCTTTCGAGCAGGAGGTCGAACCGGCTTTCCGCCACTTCGTCGTCATCGCGTCCAACTACTCCAACCTGTACGGCAACCCCCTCAAGGTCATCCCCTATTCCAGCATCATCGCCAGCGGCGAAAAGAACCTGCTGGCGATGTTCTGGCGCAAGGGTTCGGATTACATGGGGGTCAAGTACGTGCTGTACCCCAGCAGCGAGCAGCTCTCGATGAGCTGGCAGATCAACAACAACTGCTGGCAGGCACCGCGTTAGGCGCGCCGGCCCCCGCGAAGCCGGTTTTCACGTCAGCGGCTTGCGCAGGCGTTGCGGCGCCGCATCGGCGCACTGCCCCAATGCAATCACCAGGACGGGGGTTTCTCCCGCTGCCAGCCTGAGCGCGGACGCCAGCGCCGCCGCATCGAATCCGCCGACCGGACAACTGCCCAGTCCCAGATGCGCCGCCTGCAGCAGCATGTGCGCAGCGGCGAAATTGCACTGGCCGCACGCCCATTCCGCCACCGATCCTGTCTGGCAGAACGCGCGATAGGCCTCGAAGATCGGGGCCGGATCCGTGCCGCGAGCTTCCGCCTCGAATCGCGCCCGCACATAATCCGAATCCGGATCGAGCGCTGCCACCAGCGCGACAATCGCAATGAATGCAGCCGCCGTCGATGCGGCAGGCTGGTCGTAGCAGGCATGGGCGATGGCGGTTCGCTCTGCAGCGTCCGTGACGACGATGAAGCGCCACGGCTCCAGTCCAAAGGCGGACGGCGCCAGCCGGCCTGATTCCAGCAGCGTGGACAGTTCGTCGGCAGACAGCGGCCGATCCGCGGCAAACCGGCGGCAGGCGTAGCGCTGTTGAATGGCGTCGAGTACGGCAGACGGCATCGGCATGGCTCCTTCGATGAATGGTCCTTACACCATAGCGCACGTGCGACTGCCGCGACGCGCCAGCCGGAAGCTGTCCGGCCGGGGCCCGGCTTAAACCAGCAGGCCCTGGCGTGCGAACAGCCACAGCTGCTGCCATGTCAGTTCCATCACCCGCTCCAGCGACAGTTCGAGGCCCGCTGCCGCCAGCGAGGCCTGCATGTGGGACGCCAGTTCATCGACGCTGCGGCTGCCATCCAGCGCAGCCAGCAACATCCTTCCGGCCGGGTCCAGATCGATGGCTACATGACGCGCCCCGCTCACCACCCAGCCGGGTGAGGCCGCCTGCAACCGGGCCAGCGCATTTGCGCAGGGACGTTCACCCGGCTCGGCGGCGAGCGGTCCGCCCCACACCGTGGGCATCACGCCCTGGCTCGTCACCAGTTGAAACAGCGCTTCGCTGAGCACGGCATCTTCCACCGGCGCCCCGGACGCGTGCTCGGCAAGCACCGCGCGGGCGGCATCCAGCAGCGCTAGGTAAGCGATTGCAGCAGGATAGGCAGACGACAGGACCATGGCGGCCGCCTTCATGACAGGCTGCGCAATCCGGAAGATATTCCCCGCGGGGTTGACGAAAGCCTGTTCGCTGGCGGTCGCCAGATCGATTTCCTCGTCGCTGCGCAAGTCGGCATGAAAAGCCAGTCCACTCAAGGCAACAGCCTGCGGCGGCTGGGCGCAGGGGGCGTCGTCGCGCGCAATCAACGCCCGCCGAAACCGGATGGCAAGCGCGTCGTCGAGCGCTGCCTCGGCGTCCCGCCAGCGCCCGGCCATGCCCTCCGGAACCAGGCCCCAGGCGTCTTCGAGTTCGACCACGGCGCAACGCGGCCCGGCCTCGCCGACGTAGCGCAGGCCGTGCGCGTCCAGCAGGCCGGCGAATTCCGCGAACGGCAGCGGCGCGTTGAACTCGGCCAGGTATTCGTGGAACAGATAGGACGGCGCGGCCGTTTTCAGATAGGCGATTTCCTTCAGCAGAAACGGATCGCGCCATTCGGATTCGAGTGCGTCGAGTACGCGCAGCGCCTGCTTGAAACGCGCCGGCGCCGGCAGCTCGGCCGAGGTGCGTTCGATCAGCGCGGCGCGCAGCGGCTGCAGGGCCTGCCAGCCAGCGGCAACATTGAAGCTCACGTAGGCGATGCCGTGCGGCGACAGATGACGCCGGCACGCCTCGAGCAGTGCCTGCTGCACCGAAGGCGGCACCCAGGAGAACACGCCGTGCGCGATGATGAAATCGAACTCGCCAAGGTCGTCCGGCAGCGCGGCGAGGTCGCCGTGCACGATGCGGGCATTGGACAGACCAAGACGCTGAATGAACGCCATCCCGGCTTCTGCCTGCACGCGCGACAGTTCCACCCCCACGCATTCGGATTCCGGCCAGCGCCACGCCAGCGGAATCAGATTGCCGCCCTGTGCGCAACCGAGTTCGAGGATGCGCGCGCGGCGCGGATCGGGCGCGTCGAAGCCGTGCAACCGCGCGACCGCAGCCAGAAAATCCGGCTGGGTTTCGGGCAGCGGCAGGCTGTCGTAAGGGAGTTCGTCGTAGCTGGCGAGGGTGTCCATGGCGGCGATTGTAGCGCCGCTCGCCGCCTGTTATTGGGAGGGTTCGGCACGGTATAGCGAAGGGTCGCGACCCGGGCACGAATGCCGTGGTCCCGCATCAGCCGCGCCACCCGGTTCTCACCCACACAGATGCCCTCGGCCTGCAGCTGGCGATGCACGCGGGGACTGCCATAGAGTGCGCGGCTGGCTTGATGAACCCGGACGATCTGCTGCGTCAGCGTGGCGTTCTCCTGCGCCCGTGGACCGAGTCCACGGCTGCACCAGGCATAGAACCCGGCCCGGGTCACCCCATACACACGGCACATCACTGCGACTTGGTGGGTTTCCCGGTTTGCTTCGATGAACTCGAAGATTTCCGTTTTTGATCGGAAGCAAACCGGATGGCTTTTTTTAGGAGTTCGTGCTCCTCCTGGAGCAGTTTGTACTTCTTCTCCAGATCCCGCAGCCGCTTCAGTTCAGAAGCTGTTTCCAGATCCAGCTGGACGCCTTTGGTCACGATCAATCCCTCCCTGGCTTGCTTGCGCCAGCGTGACAGCATGAAGGGGTGGATGTCCAGCGCGTCTGCAACATCCTGTATGAGGACATCGGGAAGGTCGCTTAATCGAACAGCCGTCGCCTTGAATTTTTCGCTGTAGCGGTTGGTTTTTCTGGGGCCAGATTTGGCCATACTGCACCTCCAATCGGTTAGATGGAGGTGTCAACTATTTCGGGGGAAGGTTAGCGCGGAGCACGTCCGAGTAGTTAGGTTCTCGCT